>NZ_JBBODA010000028.1:0-77174 GCF_038002705.1 Paenibacillus sp. FSL H7-0716 | reverse complement strand
AAACAAAAAGACGCCGATCGCTCACTGAAGGTTTGGATGCCATTGTTTCGAACACTATCGCGATAGTTCAGCGTGTTGCTTACGGTAAGCGACTAACTCAACATTAACGTCCTTACCTTTGGGTAACTCGTCGGAAATAACATAGGTTGTGCCGAGTAAACGATGTATCATATTTGCTGCAGAACGACCTGTATCGTCATTGTCTAAGTGCAATACCAGATGCTCTACCTCCGGGTAGCTTTGCAAATATTGGGTGAGCGCAGCCGGTGTCGTGTCTTCAAACCTTTCATCCTGTGGGCCGTATACTCCTCCCAGAGATAATTGATGCGATAGACGCCAGTTCTCCGCGGAGATTTCTGAAAGGGTACAAGAGGATAACAAGTCTATCCCACATTCATATAAGTGCAACTTAGTGCTGGTGCCTTTCGCCGGGATTGAAAAAGAATAACGTTTGTCGCTGCCTAGCGCCTCGCCCATATATCGAGTTTTGGTCGTCCCCCGAATCGCCGCATAACGAGGCGCACCTTCCAAATCAAAACCAACAAAAATCGCGTTATGGTACATTCGACTTTCGTACAAGCGTCCCGAGTTGAGACAAAAATCAATGACATCACGGGAAATGCCGCGTTTGCGTAGATACGCGATGACACGATTTGAATTCTCATATGGTTCGGGAAGTTCCAACTCTTCATGCGGAGAATCTTGCTGAATGATTGCCGCTGCCGGTGATGAAGGGACGGGCGGATTACCATCGATTTGCATCACCGCCTCGGGAAATGACAGGCCACGTACTTTAATGAGATAATCCAGTGCAGAGCGTCCGCCAATCCCTCTTGACCACCAGAACCATTTGCCGTTGGAGATTTTGAGACTATCGTGGGTTCGAGTCGAATAAGCATTACGCGAGCTCCTCACCAGTTCGTAAGGCTCGAAACATTGCAAATAGGTGAGTAGATCCATTTGCTTTGCACGCTCGATCTGTTCTTTGCTTACATAGCTCATGGTTTTCGTTCCTCTCAGAAGTTCATCGTTCCATACTCTTCTTTTTGGGATATTGATAAGCCCTGCCTTTCTTCAACCCCTTAGCACCATTCATTTTCATGAATGCTTCTAAGTCAACTTCAAAAACGTGGTTGGTCACCCCGGATGAATCACGGATACAATAATACGTATCGCCAAATACGTTCTTCCCTTTGGATACCAACTCCAATTCCGGCACGGCTTCTCCCTCCTCAATCGAGCTGGTTCCGTAACAAAAAGGCGGTAGAATTGGGCAAAAGCATCCGCCTCTTGGGACGGCATACAACATGTGTGTCCTCCCGAAATGCAAAAAGACCCTCAAAGTTGGGGTCTATTGCGTCATGTAATTTATAGCCTTACCCGGTAGTGCTCATCTTCGATCTGTGAGATGTCACGCACCAAAAACTATACCTAGGCAACAAACAAATGAGGAAACGCCTATTTTCAACGTTTCCCCATTTACTAAAGTGCTCCAATTTTTTTCAAGTAAGCATAGCAGTCAGCGTGGCCTTGACAGTATAGCGCCAAGCGTTCCATCTGTTCCGTCTCATCAAACGTTTTCTTTACTTCTAACCATGCAAGATGCACCTCGACGCTTGGAAATACCGATTCATAGCCTTCAAAAATGGACTTAACGAAGGGATACTGTGATTGCACTTCCGCACGCCGTCTTGCCAATGCCGAATACCCTTCATCACTACGCAAACGTGTAATGACTTGATTAGTCATTTCATCGTATAAACTTTCCGCCTGCCGTATAAACGAGAATTCCATCGTTGTTCCCCCTTCCGTAAACAACATACAAGATCGAGGGGGAGAACGCGAACGTATCAGCCGGTTAGCGTTCACGATTGACAGCCTTTCGTTCCGACAACTCGGGTTCATCATCCGGCACACTATCCACGCCTTCATTTTCCCGTTTGTCCATATTCAACAGTGCGTTCAATTCTGCGAGGCGCGCCGACTTCCCCTGCAACTCTTGCTCCTGCTTAAATGGTGTTTCGAGTTGCTCCTTTGCCGTCTCCACCTGTTGCTTGAGGGTGGCAAGTTGGTCACGGTAATAAAGGAGCTTATTCGGCAAATCCGACAATGTATTGTTTATTCGCGTGATGTTGCCACCTGCATCCGACCCAAGCGTAACCGTATGCCCCAATGCACCGCGCAGCGTCGCCTTGTAATCTTTTGAAAAGCTGTCGAAGGATAACCACAACGAGAAACCGAGATAGGCTCCCATTTCCTGCGGGTCAGGAGAAGTCATGCCTTTACAAACGTCCAAAAGAGCCGCGCCCGCCGAAGCACGTTCCGAGTAACTGTAATCCTTGATCGTCATGCCGGGGAAACGCGATTCGTCATCCTTCTCCGGTGCTTGGGTGCGCATGAACAACGCTACATCCTGCTCGTACCCGACAATGCGTTCCTCTGTGGATTTGATCTGCTGCGGCAGCAATTTGAGCAGCCGATCCTCCAGCGCATAACGCTGGCTTAAATGGTTTGCTTTGAGCAACTTGAGCTTCGACACTTGGATGTCTAAATCCATCTTCTCTTTGATATACGGATTTCCGGTCGCCAGCGCCTTCACCTCGGCATAGGAGAGCGCCGCTTCGTCAATATCTCCAGCGGAACGAACCGGCGACTTGCTCGTCATGATTTGCGAGATAAAGCGTTGCTTGTTTTCGAGTGTCTGGTAGAGATAAGCATCGAACGTGTTCTCGGTCACATACCGGTAAATATGGGCTTCGCTGTTCTGATTGCCCTGACGAATCACCCGCCCCAGACGCTGTTCCAAATCGCGTGGTCGCCACGGGCAGTCAAGGTCATGGATGGCAACCAGCTTCGTCTGCACATTCGTACCAGCTCCCATTTTGAACGTCGATCCCAGCAAAATACGAACCTGTCCGGCCCGCACCTTGCCAAACAGCTCCTTCTTCTGCGCATCGGTATTGGCGTCATGAATATAGACGATTTCCGCTGCCGGAACACCTTTCTCCAGCAATTTGCGCTTAATTTCGTCATAGACGTTGAAAGTGCCATCCGCTTTGGGCGTAGACAAATCGCAAAAGACCAGTTGCGTGAGTCGATGCTCCCGCCCCTCCTGCCAATGTCGGTAGATATTATCCGCGCAGGCGCTGATCTTGCTCCCTTCGTCATCCGGCAGCATGGAATTGGCTAATCGTTGATCGAGGGCCAGCTTGCGTCCGTCGTTGGTGATCTTGAGCATGTTGTCTTCATACGGCTCTACTCGTTTTGCCCGTACCTGTTCGGCGCGACTGGCGAGGTCAGCAACCATCCCGCGCTGAAATTCGCTTGGCGGCACAGCTACGTTATGGAAATGGGCTTTGGGAACAGGAAGCTGGAGCATATCCGCCGTCTGAATGTCCGCCACTTCTTTAACCACATTCATCAATTCCGGCAAATTATAAAAACGGGCAAACCGGGTTTTTGCCCGATAGCCCGTTCCCTCTGGCGCTAATTCGATTGCCGTAACTGTCTCTCCGAATGTGGATGCCCAGGCATCAAAATGCTGTAACCCCTGCCCGCACAGCCGCGCATATTGTAAGTAGCGCTGCATCGTATAAAGCTCGGTGATGGAATTTGAAACAGGGGTGCCTGTTGCAAAAATAATCCCTCGACCCTCGGTCAATTCGTCCAGATAACGACACTTGGCAAACATGTCCGACGACTTTTGCGCCTCGGTCTGTGACAGTCCGGCGACGTTGCGCATCTTGGTGTACAAAAACAAGTTCTTGTAAGAATCCGCTTCGTCTACGAATAACCGATCGATGCCAAGTTCCTCAAACGTAACCACATCATCCTTACGGCTCGTGTCGCTCAACTTCTCCAACTTGACCTGCAACGTCTTCTTAGTCTTTTCCAACTGCTTAATGGCATACCGCTCGCCTTTGGCTTCCTTTAAGTCACGAATACCGTTTGTAATCTCGGCTATTTGTTCAACCAACTGTTGCCGCTGGCGCTCCGCCGAGATCGGGATTTTCTCAAATTGCGAGTGGCCGATAATAATGGCATCGTAGTCGCCGGTGGCGATTCGCGCGCAGAAGGTTTTACGGTTCTTCGTTTCAAAATCTTTTTTGGTCGCAACCAGCACATTCGCGGACGGATAAAGCTGCAAAAACTCCGCCGCCCACTGCTCGGTCAAGTGGTTCGGCACGACCAACATGCTCTTGTTGCATAGACCCAAATGCTTGCTTTCCATCGCCGCAGCAGTCATTGCAAAGGTCTTTCCTGCGCCGACACAGTGGGCAAACAGAGAGTTCCCGCCATAGAGTACGCGAGCAACTGCATTGACCTGATGCTGCCGTAACCGGATTTCTGGGTTTATCCCAGTGAAGCGGATATGGCTACCATCATACTCGCGTGGACGGATGCTGTTAAATCGATCGTTGTACAATCGTGTGAGCCGCTCCCGGCGCTGCGGCTCTTGCCATATCCAGTCCCGAAAGGCTTCTTTCATGGCTTCCTGCTTTTGTTGCGCAATCGCCGTTTCCTGTTTGTTCAGCACCCGTTTTTCCACACCGTCCTCATAAACGGTATCGAAAATCCGCACATCCCGCAAATTGAGCGTGTCCTCAAGAATTTTATACGCATTAATGCGATTCGTGCCGTAGGTGAGGTTGGCCTTAATGTTGTTACTACGATCATCGCTTTTGCCCTTGACGTTCCAAGCCGCCGTGTAACTGGAGTACATCACGTCGATAGAAGACTGGTACATGTACGGCGTATCCACCAGTTCAAACATAAAAGATCGAATGACTTCCGGCGGCAACCACGTTGCCCCCAGGCGCAAATCAATTTCCGAAGCGTCCAAATCTTTCGGCTGCACACTGACCAACGCTTTTACATTTTCGCTGTAACGCTCGGCATCAAAAGCGGCGAATTGCTGGGCAACGCGTAGCTTGTCGCGCACATTGCCCGATAGATACGCATCCGCCGTTTCGTAGGTGGGCTGCCCTTCTTTATCCAACCTTTCAGGATTCGGAAAGATGACACCACGCAGTTCCTGCACAAGCTGTTCGGGCAAGAGTCCGGTCAACTCCGCCATATACAGCAGATCGACGTGCGCTTTCGTCCCAATCGAAACCGCCAGTGCCTCTGAGGCCGTATCCACCTGTTTAATGTTGGTGCGTTGCCGAATAGTACGCTTCGTGAACATATCCGCCTTGCGCAGCAAACGACCTTCTTCATCCACCACCTCGAGAGAGCAAAGCAGAAAATAAGAACTGTCATCGGAGAAAGCAAGGCTATTAGCGCGACTGTTAATCAGACCGTACTGGGCCGTAAACCGCTCATACTGCGTGTTCAGCTTGCGCTGCTGCTCCTGGATCGTCTCATCGCTGTAATCTTCGGTCTGATATTCGATCAGTTCGCGAACGGTGTCTCGAAGCTGTATCATGCCCTTGATGCGCCCTGCCGCTGTGGTCGAAGTCTCAACCGGCCGCATGCGGCTGTTTTCACGGAAATAGATACGGCTTTCCACAAGAGCAAAGCTGAAATTGCGAACATTTGGATCGGCAGGCAGAGAAACTTCTTCTTCCTCGGGCTGATCTTCCCGTTCCAACTCAGCCCACTCCGCATGAATGTTCGAGAGTGCTTCGCGTAGCAACTCGTCCAACGGGACATCCGGGTAGGGACGGCAAGTTGTTTCTTGCTGGTTGCCATACATCCGGTCATCAAAAGCCATCGTGCCCAGCACCATATCGGGACGAGCTGCAAAATAGCTATTCAACGGCACACCTTCTGCTGTCTCCCCCAGCGAAAGCCATTCTTCGGTTTGCTCGCTTACCGTCACCATCCGATCCCGTTTTTGAAAAAACAAAATGTCAGCGGTCACTTCGGTTCCGGCATTTACGAGAAAAGCATTGCTAGGCAGACGTACCGCACCGAGCAGTGTAGCTCGTTCCGCGATATACTTGCGCACCGTCGGATTTTGCTTGTCCATCGTACCTTTAGAGGTGATAAAAGCAACAATCCCGCCCGGACGTACTTTATCCAGCGTCTTCGCAAAGAAATAGTCGTGAATCAGAAACTTATGCTTATCGTATCTTTTATCCACGACGCCGTAGCCACCGAACGGGACGTTACCAATCGCGAGATCAAAAAAGCTGTCCGGCAAGTTCGTCTGCTCGTAGCCGCTGATGGCAATTGACGCTTGCGGGTAAAGCTGCCGCGCAATGCGTCCGGTGATGCTGTCCAGTTCCACCCCAAACAACCGAACATCGGCAAACGCTTCCGGCACAAGGCCGAAAAAGTTACCTATGCCGCATGAAGGCTCCAGAACATTGCCACTGCGAAAGCCCATTCTCTCCAGGCATTCATACATCGACTGGATGACGATTGGGGAGGTGTAGTGGGCATTCAATGTAGAGGCGCGGGCGGACGCCAAGTCCTCTGGGTCCAGCAAATCTCGCAGTTCCGCATATTCGACTCCCCATTGCGAGTTCCCCTCATCGAATGCTTGCGGAAGCCCGCCCCAGCCCACATAACGGACAAGAACAGCCTGTTCGTCCACTGTCGCCTGACGGTTCTCTTTCTCCAGTTGACCAAGCAACCGAATCGCATCCACGTTCCATCTGAATTTGGTTTTAGCACCGCCATGTCCCAATTCATCGTCCGTGATCCGATAGTTAGTGGCCGGAGACGATTCATACTGAAGCTCAGGAGCAGCGTCTGTGGTAGAAGGTGTCACTTCCACAGCCTCTGCTCGTGACGTTTGTTCCGTTTCTTCAAACGATTCTGTATCCCATTCCGCTTCCTGTAAATCTCGCTCCGGCTGATCGGCAATCAGATGATCGTTCAGCGGATTTTCGCGCAACATGCGCTCGAAGTCCCGCCGATTCATTTCCTGCATGAACAGTGGAAATTGAACGTCCTGCAACACAATCTTTCGCGGCTCCAGTTGCGCAATTTCGTATTCATCCGCTCCGATAAAGACCTTGCTACCCTCGGCATAAGCATAATGGGCATGAATCCGATTGGGCGGCTCTGCTTGTTGTGGTTCATCCGAAGGGTGTTCGGATCGCTGCTGAAGGTGTTCTGTCGTTTCCAATGCCCTTTCTCTGCGCCGTGCCTCCTGCTGCTCGACATAGTCAGGCAATCGTTCTTCTTCCTGACGATTCAGGTATCGGCCCGCTGCCAGCAACTCACCGATACGTTTCTGCACCTTGATCCACGGCAGCACAACCGTAACATCCGGGTGCATAATCGAACCGCGAGTAATCGTAATCCCCTTGCTGTCGTGATTTTCGTGAATATCCGTGCCGATCAAGGCAGGAAGACGACCGCCCGTTCCATATTCCCGTTTCAGAAAATCCGCGTTTTCTTGCGCAGACAACGACTGTTGGAAAAAATGCGCGATACGCAGCTTTCCGTTCTCAAACCCACTGCCGCCTTGCAGAACGGCGTCGATAGCCGCTTGAGGCAATGAAAAAGCGGAGGCACGTTCGCTCTCCGCTTCTTCCATCCATATGGTTTGTTGCTGCACTGAGGGCAGCGACTTTCGATCTGGATCAAACTCGTTAAGGAGAATCATGCTGGAGATATGCCCGACGATGGCACCCCAATCGTAAAAGCTTTGCGCCGTCCGTTGTTCAGCCGATCCCATCCAAAGATGGAGTACATTCTGATACGGTTCAAACCCAGCTTGTACGCCTTCCTCCAGCAATAGCTCCGTAACGCCTAGAGGGAACAAGCTGCGTACATACAATGCTCGTTCGCGGCTCTCTACCTGCCCCTCGAAAAAAGCTTCGATCTCTGTCTTACTCTCCGATAGCGGCGCGGCTCGAAGCATATTATTGATCGTAGCCGAATCATGAAAAAACGGAAGACTCCTGTCCTCCGTTGAGCGGTCGTACCAAATTAATGATAGATCAGATCCGTGAGAATCAGTTCCTCCGCCTGTTGTTTCAGGCTGTTCATGTGACTCGTCCAACCCATCGGGTCGGTCGCCTTCTCCGGTGCTGGATGTTGCCGGATCAGTTCCAACATTGTCAGGTCGATCTGCTCCCGCGCCGAGCGATCGATGTCCGCCAGATGTTGGTTCAGCGTCTCGGACAGCATCAGGTGAGCGTAAGTTCCCTTCCGTTGTTCCCTGAGAAACGTCTTGCGCAACATCCCATATTTCCCGATGCTCATTGTCTCGGGTTTCTCCAAGTCGGGCAGCAGATATTCCCCGCTCGACGAGTAGGTCAGTTCCATGCTCGATCATCCTTTCGCGTGATTTAGCTTCATTGTGCGGGATCGATTCCGGTCTTGCAACTGTGCGGCGAGACTGCTTCTCCATTTTTTGTTGCGTATCTCGGCGCAGCGCACGAACGGTGGATTCGATCTCGCGCAGCATCGTCTCCGCTACATCGCTGATTGCCGCGCCCAAATGGGAAAGCGCAGGCAGCGAATTGAAATAGCCGACGCCTGACAGGTCATCAACGCTGATGTAAGAGGAAGGTTCCAACCCGCAGCGTGTCAGCGCCATGAAAGCGACCGCGTGTTGGGTGGCTTCTCTAAATAACAGTTCGACGTGCGGCTCGTCCAATTCTTCCAGCAGGCTGTTCTCACGCTCAGCAAGCAGTATCCGCACATAATCGGTACTATGATCCTCCACCGCGTTTTGGGCAGCGGACAACAGCGCGTCGGCTAACTCCGTATCCGGTTCTCGTTCACTGCTGCCAAACGCATTTTCAAGCGTTTCAATGACAGCTTCCGTATCGGCTTCCTCCATACGCCACAAGGCAACCGGTCTCCGGCTCCGACTTTGCGTGTCGGACACATCGAAAACATGACGCAGCCCCAAATGACTACCGCGATCTTCGATGAGCGCGATACCTTTCGCACCGCGCTTGACCCAACGGTTCAATCGCTTGTTCCAAATCTCGATAGATGCACAAGCCGTAGCATCGGGACGCTGTGCGTAGATCAAGAGTTGATCTTGAAACGGGTATTTGTAGTTCCAAGCTGCCGCCCGCAGAAAATCGGCCCAACGCTCAGGATTACCCGATATCGCATGAGCCGTACTCGCGGCAAGCTCGGACATTCGCTGTAACTTTGCTGTCAACAGTCGCACCTCCTTCATACGAAGGTAATTTGGTTCGTCAGGCGAATGCCTTCCTCGGAATATCGGGGCGTGAGCCGAATAAGTCCGTTGTGCTAAAGCCGATGCAAATTACGACGAACTGCCGAAGAGGACAGCCCCACCTCTGTCGCAAGTCGCCTGGACGAAAGTAACACGGTACCGTTTCGCCCGCCTGCACGATCAAGCAAATAGCTGTATAGCAGCTTTGCGGCCGGGGGAACCGATACTTCGGCTAATAACCGATAACGGGCGAGATCATTCATAGACCTGCAACCTCCTAACGTTCTGGCTCCGTCTTTTTCTTAGGTGAGACGGGAATGGAAGGATTCTCCCGTGACTGTTCGGTCAGGCGTTCGGGACGGGCGTAGCAATACAAGTAAAAGTTATAGTCACCGGCACGAGGAAAGCATCGCAGATAGTAACGATATTTTTCCGTCTGTAAACAAAAGCCATATACATCGCTGTGCCGTGCGCCTGGCAGACGAGCTTCAGAATGTTTTATACAAAAGTCGTGCATACAACTACGGTTTTGAAGCACCCCCTGTTCAGTCAACGATTGAATGACCGCTCCAAGCTCTTCTCGAAAATCGGGGGTTTTCAACGAAGAAATATGTTCGAACCATGTCGCCCAGAATGCCTCACCATCTTTGCCGAAATCACCGCGCACATGTCCGATACAGCCGTTTTCCGTATCTTTCTCGATGGAGGCGGAATAAAAATAAACCTCATCCTCAGATGTGGCAATTTTAAGCTTCTCAATCATGCTCTTTCCCTCCCGTGCAAAAAGCTGTTTTTAATGAGTGCCTCCCGCGCCAAAATCATCGTAGCTGGACAAATCTGCATGATAGAACATAACGTCACCATCTAATAGATAGAATACCGCCCCGTAAGGATCGACAAAACTACGCTGGTAGCCCTCCATCAACCATTGATTGTCCAGCGGCGCATTTTTGTACTGCAAATACGGGTGAGCGGTATCCTTATTGCGAATGGTTTCGATATTGAAGTTAACCACAATGTAGCCGTCCCGCAGGAAGATTGGCGCATTGTCGTCCAGCCGATGGGTTCGCCCATACTCGGCTAGATTCGTCCCTGTCGGCACTGCATAGGGAGCAGCGGGGAGACTGTACTCGCCAAACCAGTGCTGCACCGAGGCGTTGGCCCGCGCAGGATCAACGCCTGACGGCACTTGCATACTGCCGATAAACGTCCGAAGCTGCGCGGGGAGCAGCAAACCATCGTAACCGCCCACGTAAATCTGCTTTTGTGCCGCATCCTTCAACACTTGCTGGAGATACGTCGTTTTGTTTCCAGATGAACCGTTCAAACTCCATAACGAACTGGCGGTATTGGTCAACTCCTGCTGCGACACATTGCGCAAACGGGTATCCAGCACCACCAATCGTCGCTCGATGTCATCCGATGAACCAATCCGAATAAACCGCTTGGTTCCCGAGTGATAGTACAAGTCCACCAGTTGCCGATTTTCACCTTGCTTGTCCACGAAGTAAAACGTAGGCGTAATCTTCACACCGTCACCCGTGCCAAACATGTTACCGAGTGTTTTCATCTCGAACTTAAAGTGATAGCCCGTTTTCACCACGACGTTCTTTTTGCCGCTCGCCGGATGACTGCCCGGATGGATCGGCAGCACGTAAGGCATTGTATTTCCGCGTGTTGCGCCGTCAATCCCTTTTGTACCAACCCAGTAGCTATTTCCGGTCGGCGTCGCGCTGCCTATCGCTGTTCGGAATACCGTTTCCCATTGGTAATCGACAATATCGGTGATGTGAAAGTCGAATAGGCGGCCAATCACCTCGACCGCCACAACCTGCGTCGCCACATGATTGGTAAGGTCGAGATTGGCGTTAGGTTGCGACGTGAAGGTGGCCGAACTGTTTTCGGCAAACATACGGAACAACACCTCATAGTTTCCCTCATCGACCCAAATCGGCATATAAAACGTGGTCGTTAATTGACCGACTGGAATCGAAGTCCAGGTGTCCTTCGGAATCAAAGTGACGTGATCGGCCTTGTAGACATCGAACGGGAACCGCACCTGCTTGTCGCGCACATATTTGGCATAGTCCCGGTTGCCATAGCCCTTGATGTTTTTGTGTGCGCCGTTGGTTGGAATCGTAACCGTAAAAGGACGATCAAGAATCAGCGCGGAACGCCCTGCTGTCGGCGTTGTCTTCTGATTATGTGCCTGATCGTCGGATACGGATGCCTGATTGACAACAGGCGTATGCACCGTAACCGGGTTGATGCCATTGATCGGGTAGCTTTGGTTCGCTCCACCGCCAATGCCTTTAATAAGTGTATAGTAGATCGTACCTGTGCTTGGCTGACTTGCCTTATTCGCTTTATTCGAATCAATGCCGAAGCCCGAGCCATACAGCACATCCTGAGCGATCATGGCCGGAGCCGGAATCGTACCGGGTGATGGAGCCGTTTCCTCGACCGTCCGATTATCCATTACGGTGCTGCCATTAAATACGAGCGAATCATTTTTCACTTTGATTTTGCCGATGGCATTTTCCGCATTGGACTTCCAATCCTCGTTCGGAACAGAGGGCCGGCTGGAACCGCCGGATAGGGTCTGACCGGAGAGCGTTACATTTGCGTAAACCGGATCGGTCACATGCGCGTTAAGGGTTGCATCGTGCGTAGCAGAAACCGTTGGCGGGGAATAACCGCTCGGCTGAAGCGTTACCGTTCCGGCAGGCAATGCGTAATTGGCGACCGTTGCCTTTTGCAAACCGTACACTTCGAGATTTTGAATCGTCCAGAAGCTGTATTTGCGTTCAATTGTATAATCTTTCGTGACCGTCTGTGTCGTGGAGCGCGGAACAGGAATTGTAGTCGGATTTCCACTTTCATCCGGTAGGCCAGGTTGCGTCTCCGTCCAAGTGAGCGTATAAGTTTTGCTCACCTTAATGGGATATTGCTTCGTCCCCTTCGTTTCCGTGAAGGTGTTACGGTACAAGTACGATTTGGCTAACACATTCGCGTACAGGCTCTCCGAAGTCGGGATGCCTTGCAGCACATCGAATTTTTCCGCACCGCGCGTATCTGCTTTAATGACGGAGGATGCGCCTGCATCCATCGCTTCGGCTTGCTGGCTTGTACCGGAAGATGAGGTATCACCCCCGCCGTTGGCGCCTTTCTGTACAGTATGATCCGACGTAGAATCCCCGTTGTTCCCATTCGCATCTTTCACCACGACCGTGATTTTGACGGTGACACTGGAGCCAGAGTTGAACGGAATTCTGATCGGCAGCGTTTTACTCGCAGTCAATCCGCTGAGTGATCCGGTCTTGTCACTTGCCGTAACGAGCGTTGCGTTCTCCAGTTTGGTGATCTCATATGACTTGAGTGACGTAGATGACTTGGCTTCAAAAACAAAATCCCCAGCCACCGAGGTGACGGAAGCATCGACGGTAGCTGGCGCGTCGATACGGGATGTCACCGTGATCGGGGAGGGGATTTTATAGATACCAACGAAGTTTGATCCGCCAGAGCCTACCAAGATAGAACGTTCAAGCAGCTTCGCGTCATCTTTTTCCTGTATGAATAGCTTCTCGTCCGGTTTATTGTTGTTTGTTATATATGACCGAATGATTTCATACGTCTGGCCACCCGAAGTAAGTTGCGGTTCAAAAGTATAGTTCGCTGCATCTCCAGTCTCGAAAACGCCCCTATCGACTTCCTTAAGCTTCGTACCATCTTCCTTTTGGTAGATAGCCTTCACCGGGTTATTCTCGGCATATTCAGCAATCGCATCCGTTCCCCCAAGTGCCACCGTAAAGCTTCGCGTTCGCACCTTCGGGTTCGTATCCGGATTTTCCTGCAAAAAGGTTTTCTGCGTTACATCTTTCTTTGGCGAGAGATAGGATCGAACGATATTGTACGTCTTTCCGTTATCTTCAATGGTCGCAGGAAACTCATGGTTGATGGTTTCGCCAACTTTGTAATCGCCCTTGTGGTACGTGACTCCCGATTGCTGGATCACCTTGCCGCTTACCGTTTTGGCGACGACATCGACCGGAAAATTGGCGCTTCGATAAGGAACGTGAATTCCGAAGTAATCATCGAGATCTTCCGGGTGCGCCCACGGCTCTGCATTTTTGATTTCATTCAGCGTATAAAATGGGCCTTTCCTCACGTTACCGTTGCCATCGACGGAAACCATGATCGCGTACAAGTACAAATCGTCATTGTCCTTGATGTCGCCCATGCCCGCTTGCCACATGCCGTCTGTTACCAGCGCTTCGCTCACTTCGTAAAACGTCGTTAGCGGTTCGCCAGGGACTGGTGGGTTCGGCTCTTGGCCCACTTGTTGCACTTGTTGGTTTAAAAATGAGGCATGTTTACCACTACGTGGATCGCCGCACTGTTTGGTTGAACCGTTCGTACAAAGTTGGTCGCGACGCACCGTCCAACCTTCCGTTCTGTAACGAATGGACGCGGTTGCGGCCGTACTTGTAATTTTGAAGCTGATCGCACCATTCTCCGTCCTGACATCAGGTGTCGCCGCAAAGGTAGGTAGAGAACCAAATAAAAAAGAGCATGTCAGTAACATGCTCAACACGATTCTCATGAAGTTGTTTTTACGCATCTATTCCGAAACCGCCTTTCGGATCAAATGATGGTAAAACAGACTGGCGCTCGGGCTGACCTTCAACGTACTTCCCCAATCACCGCCTACATTCGTAGATAAAGAAACATCGGTATAACCTTCGTACCAAACGCCTTTCTCAAACGTCTGCTTTTTCGGGAACCATTCGTCGTAAACGAGGTCTTTGCTTTCCTTGTAGGAGACGAATTTAATCCTAAACTTAGACCGTACAAAATTGTCCCCGAATCCATTCCGGTAGATCATGGAAGGTTCGGGATCAAGGTAACCTTCGATCTGAATTTTGTTTTCCTTGACCCACTCCGCATACCTCCGAATGTATTTTAATTCGGAATCGGAGCTTTGTACTTTAGTAGCGAATACCGCCTGCACCCACGCATCGTCAATCGTGTTGTAATCGACATTAAGCCAGAGTGCACCGAATGTTTTCAAACGCCCCATCCAAATGTCTATATTGTGCTTGTTAAACTCAGGTATCGTCGAATAGAGGACAGATGATACTTTACTATTTGTTGGACGGGAGTATGGATAATCCATCTCGTACATCTCGTTCGGCACGTCCGCAAGAATGTATGGATAATCGCTCGCGTTCTTTGGCAGCTTGGTTGTACGAATCAAACGCCCCCATTGATCGGTCTGCGTCGCGCTATCTTCGCTGGTCTTGATAAATACGGTATCGGTCGGATTATCCCACTCTACCGTCGCACCCAGCACCTCGCTGACGAAACGAAGCGGTACAAATGTCCGACCGCCGCTTAGGATGGCTTTCGTATCCAACGTAATCGCTTTGCCATCCACTTGTACGATGTTTTCGTTAATCGTCAGCGAGATAGATTGAGCATCTCTCGTAATCGGAACGGTCATCGTTTCGGAATCCCAGCCGACTTTGGCTCCGAGTGATTGCGCGACGAAGCGCACCGGGACAAGCGTTCGCCCGTTTGAATCAATAAATGCCTGCGCGTCAGGAAACCAGATTTTTTTCCCGTCCATGACGACGCTAACAAAGGTTGGCGGTTTACTCGCCGTGGCTGCGCTTGCCATAAAACTGAATATACTTCCGAAAAGCGTCACTATGAAGAGGGATAATAACCTTCTTTTCAAATGTTTCACTCCTTAAAGATAAGGTGTAGGGCTGGAAGAACTTTCTTTTGCCTACATCATAGTGCCGATTTTGCTGGCTGTCCACTGTTCAGTAGCCTGTTCTCGAAGAAAACAGAAACATCTCATTACGTCTTGCGCGAATCCTTTCTTCCTAAAACAACAACAATGATGACAAAAATCAGCAATATTCCCCCATAGAAATAGGAAGGACGCATTCCAATAGAACGTTCACGAAACGGTGCTTCGTCCTCTGCCACCTGAGTCACGTTTCCCAATGGCGCGGTTCGACCGTCACCGCTGGCTACTTCAAAGGGAAATTCCTTCTGTTCCGTGCGATCACCCAGCATGGTCTTGATCTCCGCCATGTAAGAACCGGGGGATAGCGGCCTGCTTGTTTCTACTCTGATCTGTGCGACCGTGCCCGCATAAAAAGAATTAACCGTTGATTTTTGTTCAAATAAGAGTTTGCTGGGGTCGTCTTGCCGTTTAACGCGCACCACGATCTCGGGTTCGGATAAGCTGCCGCCTTCATTGACCAGCAAAACCGTCAGGTATGCCTTACCGTTCTCCAGCGTGTACACGGCTGAGTGTGGTACGGCCTCGCGATGCTTCGCTTCATCTAATTTATAGTCGAGAACGACCTCTAACCCCATTTTGCGCTCAGACGCTCCCCTTATGCTTGAATCGTAGACGCCAATGACGGACACATACTGTCCTGGCTTTACACTTTCAGGTATCTGCATCTCCATTGTAAAGCTTTGCGTCTCGCCAGCTTTGAGGATAATACTGCGATCCGGCGTTGTGTACCATGCTGTCGAGCCTGTGTCAGGATCGTCCGGTAAAGTAAAATCCTTACCGCCGTTCAGTGCAGGCATGGCATCGGCTACATAGAGCAATGCCGCTATTTCCTTATCCGTGGGATTCATGATGTGAATCGTGTACTCGCGTATATCGCCGGGTACGATCTCTTCGACATAGCCGCCCGATTCAGGATTGATCCGGGCGGCATCCCCGCTGATGACCAGTTTCTGCCCATCCATAGGGCTTGTAAATCCGGTAGTAATCCCAAAAACGATTACTGCCAGCAGCAATCGCATCCACATGATCGATAAACTCCTTTGCTTCTATTCCGCTTGCTTTCGTATTCAAGTGCCTGTAGCCATACGTTTGGTTAAAACGCCTAATCGGGACAAAACAACGGCATATATCCCTTGCGCGCGGCCGCTTGCTCACTGGAAAATGTTTCTTCGGCCGGGTAGCTGTATCCGCAGGAACTGCGGAAATACACCTTCATTGTGCCTTTCTTTGCCCCGATGATCGTTGGCTTTTTCAGGATACGGCTGCCGCCAAGCGCATAGCTGTTGTACACCTTCGCGCCCATCGGAATGCCTTGTACAAACGCCAAAACACCTACGTCATCCACCGTATTGTTCCAGTCCTCGTCGGAGATCAATGGCAAGGTGAACGTGTAGGAAATGCCGTTTCTCGAAACGATTTCGTTATAGCGGTTGATCCGGTAGGCCAACTCGTCCTGTATCGCCCGAACAATCGTGGTTCGTCGTACCTGCTCGAACAGCGCAACGTCCTGCAAAAGCGGAATCGTCGTTTGCTGACGGATGTCTTGCCGCAAACCTTCATGCCAGCCCCGGCTGACCGCATCGTAAGCCAGCACCTGCTGGTCGAGCGTGAAGGACAAGCTGTTGCCTGCCGAGTCCACATACGCATACGGCTTCTTCGTTCCCCAGACCGGCTTCATGACGGTTTTTCCGTCCGCTCCCTTCCATTCTTCTTCGGCATAGACATAAAAACCGTCGTACCCGACGACCACGATAGCGGGAATATAGCGATGCAGAACCTCCTGCGTCACCGGATCGGTGAGGCCGAAACCCGTATCCAGCGTCCGGTAAAATGCTGCCAGTGCTTCTTCCTTATTCAACGCGACACGTTTAACCGAGCCATATTGCGCTTCCTGTTGCTGGCTCGCGTTTATAACGAGCAAACTCGCGGCATCGTCTACCGCCGTATCCAACGCAGCGTTGTATTGCATCTCGGTCAGCGCCGTTTGTCGCAGGACATCCGTTTCATTACGGTTGGCCGTTGCGAAGGGCAGAAAGATCAACACGCCAATGATGGCCCATTCAATCCATTTCATTTCGCACCGCTCCCCCGTAAGGAATCACGATCTTTTCGCTCGGACTGTTGGCATTGTTCAAAAAATCGAAGAACAACGTGCCTGCCGTCCGGTTCGTGTTGCGGATAACGACCGCGAAGCTATCGCCTGCACGCATCTTGTACCGGCGGCTCGGGTCGTCCTTTGCTACCTGATTGTCCGGAAATAACACCGGCAGGATCTGCGCATTGAAAAACGCATCGTACTGTACCTCGTAACTGCCGTTAAAGGTTTCAGGTCTTGTAGGATCGTCGTATACAGGTACATACTTTTTACTGTCGTGCTCCATGCGCACATTAAAGTTATTACCAGTTGCCGCAAGCGCGGTGACGAAATCGTTATACATCGTCGGCGTAATGCCGCCCTTATCCCGAACCGCATCCACAAAAGCCGTCGTCGCGCGCAAGGCGACCAACTCCGAAATATCGTCCTGCTGTTCCATAGCAGTAGAGATCGGGTAAATATAGAGCAACATTACCGCGATCAGGACGGCGAAAATTTTGATAAAACTGTTCATGGCAAGCTCCTTAACGTCAGGCGTTGCAAGTAACCGGCAGCATCCCGCTCATAGATAGGCTGGTAGCGCCCCATCAGACGGATGCCTATGGAAGAAAGCTGCTCCCGTTCCAGTGGCGGCGCGAATCGAATGCCGTCTACCCTCATTTCCGCGTCTCCATCCGTTAAGCGAGCGATGGCTTGCAACACTTCCGCGCCGGATACCGTACCGTCACCCGAGAGCGGCACAACGCTTTGTTGTACATTGCGATCCTGCGATTGGCCGGTGACATAAGCGAGCGAATTGAGCGAAGCACCGTTCTGAAACAGCATTAAACCGCTGCCTGCGGCTACAAGAAAAACGAGCAACGCGACGCTCATCTCCAGCATCGTTCTTGGCGCATCATCCATGTGTTTGTACCTCCTTCACCTTCATGACGAAAAGCGTCCAGCCTGGGCCGGACGCTTTCGTACCTTCATCCCGCCTTATTGCTGCCGGAAGACGATGCCGCGAATCGCATTGCTGCTGTCGAGTACCAACGCGCTGCGGAACTTGCCGCTCGGATTGACGAAGTTGATGTCCGCCTCGTCCAGCGTTTGGCTGATTTTGCCGGGTGCGACTCCGACAATCGTGCCATACGTGACGCTATCTAGCGGCACACCGGTATTAACGGTCTTGCCATACCATTGGCCGGATGGGTTTTTCCCGGTCACAACCTGGATGCCAAATTGATCCTCGTCATGAAATTTACGAAGCGCGTTGACCACTTGGCTGCCCGAAAGCGTTGTGCCGTCGTACACCGTGTAGGCGGTTTGCGACAGTTCCTTCGTCAAACTGCTATAGCTGTTTTGCGCTGTTTTCGCGGAATCTTGAGCGGAAATAAACAACACGACCGCCAGTGTGATGAGTGCGATTGCGAGGAAAATACCAGCGGCCATGACCAGCGCCTTTTGTGCATTCGACATATTCGATTCTCTCCTTCGGATTGTGGAATAAAAAAACGCCTTCCCGTTGATAAAGGAAAGCGCCTGGACTACTGGATACGGTGAAGCTGATCGTAGTAAGTGGTCATCTGATGCAAGCTGACGACAACAAGCGGTATAACCAAATACCCGAAAATCAGCGTCATGAGGGGGGCAAACCCGATCCAGCGCCCCCAGCCTGCCTTTTGTTCAATTAACTGCTCGTATTCCTGCTTGCGCTGCTCCCGCGCAAACGCCTGCTCCGCTTCCAGATCATCGAACGCCTGCCGGATGGTCAAATGCTGCGATGACATCTCCAGCTTTTCCACGAGTCGAACGAACGGCAGAAACGGTGCATCTTCTTTAAGCTGCGCAAGCGCCTGCTCCTCACCCTGCTCAACGTGCAACAAGCAGGCTTGCAGCGGCTCTCTGAAAATGAACGCGAACTGCTCCATCCAAACCAGAAGCTGTTCCACCGACATCCGATCCAGCGCGGCGAGCATGGCGATCACGGCCTGTAACTGGTCTACCTCATGCTTCATCTCCATCTGCCGCATACGCCGCTGGAACAGACGGACGCCAACTGGTAGCACGTATCCGCCCCAGCCTGCGGCAAAGGCGAGAAATACTTCCCACCATGCCAGCAAAGGTTGATTCAGTTGCTCCAGTTTGTTCAAAATGCGCCGCGCCGCCTCGCGAAGCTGATCTTCCTTGACCTGTAAAATCGAGTCCTTACGCAGCAGACCGATGACACTGTTTTCGTTGCGCGGCCTCACCTCCTCTAATTGATCGAGTATCCTGCGATCCAGCGCGGCGGTTTCCCGTGCTGTCGTTTCTTCTTCCGGGGACAACTGCCCGAACAACGTTCCCGGCTTAACAGGCGCGTACAATAGCTGATGCCGCTCCGCCACATGCAGCGACACGAATAAGCCCAACACCGTCAGAAAAGCGGCGACTCCGGCCACAATCCGCTGCACATAAAACCATTCGAGCCGCAACGGAGAAGCCGTATCCTTGAGCAGCCGTGTTATCCGCTGCGCCTCTCGCGAATCGGGAATCGGCCCCATCCGATGCAGCAACCCGCGCATCCACGGCCAGCCATAGACGCGCTGTTCCCATCTTTTTCGGCTGGTAGGTCTTACGGTCGCATCCAGTTCCGACAGGTTGCGCAGCAGCACGTAGCATAGCCACACGACAACAAGCAAGCCAAGTTTCGTCGCCCAACCGAAAGCACTAGCGTAGAATGTGTCCATTGCCGGAAAAAAATGACTGGCCCAGGATTCAATCGGACGGGTAAAGAGCAGCGGCAACAGCGCGATTACGATCAGCCCTTGCAGCAGGAAACTCAGACGCTCGCGGCGCAGCAATTCCAGATTGAGTTCAACGGACAGCTTTTCCAGCCCCTTGAGGTAGACCGATCCGTTTTCCGTTTGTTGATCGCCATGTTCTTTAATGAGATACGACAACCCGGCAAAGCCCTGCAAATAGCGGTTCGGGGCATGTTCCACGTATTGCGCCAGTTTGTCTTCGGCGTCGCTGTCCGTCAGCATATCGTATAGCTCCTGTCCATGCAGCGCCATCTCATACGGCGCACCGTCCGCCGCATCGTAGATGGCTTCTTCCACCATGCCGTGACGATGGTAGTGGTGACGCACATCGCCAAGAAACAGACGAAGCTGGCGTAAGAGCCGCATTTCGAGCCGATGAACACCCATATCCAAAAGGATTCCGTGGCCGACCCATAGACCCATGCCGAGCATGGCTAAAGTGAAGGGATCGCGTACTGCCAAGACAAGCGGAATCGCGGCCACAAACAGAACAAGCCACATCAGCAGCGCCGATTTCATCGTTTCCAAACGTAACTTCCATTCGTCTCCGAGCCGCAGAATGACTAACCGTCTGCGAAGATGCTGCAAGTACGCCCGTAAAACGGGAATTTGTTCGCAAACGCGATATAGTTGCTGCATCAAGCTGTAAATCGCCTGCTTGCGCGGCGCTTGTCCCGGCTTACGCAGCGCTTCGTAGCGCCGAACTGCCGCCACCTCCGAATCGCGACGAGACAGCCAGAGAAACGCTGCAACAGCGGCAAGAAAGAGTACGGTCGCGATACCGAGCAGCGGAGAAAGCCATTCACGCATCATGTTTCATCCCCCCAGTAGGAGGATAGAAACGCATCAAAGACGGCCTGATCGGGGCCACTCAGGTATGCCGCAATTTCGCGGCGGCTTTGTTCGGACAATGGATGAACGGTAACGTAACGACCATCGCGGTATTCAACGAGATTCCGAGCCGTGTACAATGGGCGATCCGTCGAGCGGCGGAAGTATTCGAGCGCCGTTTCCATAAAGGCGGCCATCCGCTCGTCCTTGGTCATCTTTCCGCGAAAGGCTTCGGGATACGGCGTCTCCTGTGGCACCGGAACGCATTCGGTGATACGCTCAATATAGCGCCGTCCGTCCAAATCACGTCGAAGATGAATGTCAAAATTGACGACGCTGACAACTTGCTGCTCTGCCACACGCTCGTTCGTAAATACCTTTGTTTTCAGCAAGGAATTTCGCAAGGACAGCACAAGATCACGAAAGGTTTTGGCGTGATGCGTGAACAACGTGAACAATGACGCCACCTGTGCCATCTGTACCATCCAGGCCGCAACCGGATCGGTCGCCACCTCGCCCAAAATATTGACCGAGCCATCGGTCTTCTTCTGGATGTCGAGTCCCTGTTGACCGGAGATTGTCTCGGTTTCACGCAGGCTGACGATATTGCGTTCCGGGTAGATTTTGCGTAATTGAAGCTCAAAGCTCATTTCTTGTACGCGAATCGGCAGTACTGCCGAAATATGACGCACCATCGCCATCAGCAGCGTTGTTTTGCCGCTGCCTTGCGCGCCGGTAATTGCGGTGATCCGCGCCCCCGACACCAAGTAACGAATGAGGCCAATCGGCAATTCGGCTTCTTCGTCCTGAATCAACTGCTCCAGCGTGGCGTTTTGTACGTCGAATTTACGCACAAAAAAAGCCCACGATTCACTGAACCGGGGGCGCAGCACAACGACGCGGGAGCCATCTGCCATTTCATTGACCTTAAACCCGTTGGCTTCAGACAACTGGCCGGGAAAATTATGCTTGTAGATGATCTGGCAGACGCGCCGCAGTTCTTGTTCGGAACCAAAGGACGAGAAGCTCAGGTGGATGGACTTGCCCTTGTAAAACAGCCATACGCTGTCATGGGTTCGGGGCAACGATTGAAGCTGTGCATCCACCTCCAGCAACCATTCGCCCTCCCACATCAGCGGCGGCAAACCAGATACGCCCCCGGATACGCCATCCACGCGCATGTCACGCAGCTCGTCCACCACACCAAAACCTTTGTAATACTGGTAAATCCGCTGAACAACAAGCTGGAGTTTATCATCCGTCGTCAAACGCGGCGCTTCACGGGCATAGACGAAACGAATGTTCTCCGCTGTAATCCGATACGTTTCAAGCTGGTCGTCTTCGTTAAGCCTTTCTCGATCCCATTCATAGCTTTGAATGAGCCGGTCGAGTGCATGAAGTCCGACTTCCTTTTTATACATGTGCAGCAGAATATCAAACTGATCTTGCGGGGAGAGAGACTCCGGCTGATGAAAAGGCAGCAGGAGATTCAAATGCGCATCATCCAGTTCATAGCGCTGCGTGAGCAGGTCGGCAATCATCTCCTTGACGTATGCCTTGTCCCGCAAGTCTCCGGAGGCGCAGCCTCGCAGCGCTTTTTTAAGCTCCGCCCGTTTACTTTTTCGGCGGCGATACTCTTCTTCCGACAGACCAAAGTCAGCCAGATTGCTGCTGGTTAGCTCGTGAAGCGCCGTCTTTACGAAAGCCGTCATCGCTTCCAGCGTATATACTGCTAGGTCATCTTTACGTTCCGGCAATCTTCGGCTCAGACGAAAATAAAGGAAGAAGATCGCAAGCAACACGATTACGATCAGGATCAAAGCATTGAGCATCGACATCATGGCGTTTCACCCTCCGCTTCGCCAAACAGAAACGGGTTTGCGCCTGCGCTGTCGATCACAGCCTGCGCCAATCGACGCGTCTGTTGCACAAATAGATGATTCGCATGACCGCTTGCCGCCTTTCGGTTACGAAACCAAAAAGGGATCGCTTCGCCGTGCTGCACCGCATCCATCCAGCCTGTATGATGCAGAATAGGATATGCAGGCGTTCCGATACGGAATTGGCGCATGAGATTCTTCACGGTAAGCGTCGAATACGGGTCGTATTGTCCGAATACGAGCAACGCTTTTCGGCTCTGCAGCATCGCTGCCTCTGCTGATTGAAAAAATCTCTCTAATAACAGATGGTTTTGCGGCAGGCAAACCACCCATACGTCAGCTTGCTGACGCAATAATTCGTTCCAAGCCACTCCGCTGCCGCTACCGCCATCGAGCAGCACTACATCATAAGCACGACGGGCAACCGCCAGAAGCGAGGTGAGCCATTCCTTTGCCGTTTCGATAAATACGTCCTCTGGCTTGATGGAGCCGGGTAAAATGTCCAGCCGATCCCGCAGTAACGGAAGGGCATAGTCCCTAAGCATCACAGACTCCAGCTTGCGGTTTTTCAGCAGACGCAAGAGCGCATCAATGCCTGCATCCGGGGTATGCCTGTTCTCTCTTTCGGCAGGTCGGTAATAGGCGCGTTCAACAGCCGCATAGCTGCTCTGCGAATGCCCGAGCATCAGCAGGCGCGCCGAATACTCCAGTCCCATGCACGTTGCCGCGGCAAGCAGATTGGTCGTTGTCCCGGCCTGACCGGATACAGGACTCCAAAATACAACAGTAGCTCCCATAGAGGTTCTCCTTTCTACCACACGCACACTTTCTTCCGAGCGATTGACCATGCCCGCCGCGCGGTCTTACGGTCGCAATCGGTAAGCTGCACAAGCATTGTCAGTAGCATCTCGCGAAACGCCCCGCTCAGCCCTCGCAGATCAATGCGACTGTGGTGCTGGTTGTTCAAATCGACGGCAGTATCGCGCTCGTCCAGAGGGAAACGAAACACGGTTTCCTCCCATTGGATGTGACGAAGCCGCATTTCGGCTCTCCATGCTGCCAACTTTCCCGGTATAGCAGGAGAAAGCAACTCAAAGAACGAGATAGGCGCTTCCGTGTTCTGCAAACCAAGACGAAGCATCAGTTCCTCGTTTTTCGTCAGCGATAACCGCTTGCCGTCCCAACACCACACCCGCTTGTCAAACAGGGGCAGGTGATGACGGAACACAAATTCCGAATGATCGGTGTCGAGCAGCATAATGTCGTAGGCCAGTGTTGTCCCTTCCTGTGCCAAGCCTCGATCAAGTTGCTCGGGCGTGAGATAGCCGTAGGCCACATCCATGCCTTCAAATTCCTGAATGGCGCTGTGGGCCACCGTATGTGGCAAATAACCCCGAATCAACTGCGTGACTGTAGCATCCACCACCAGCACGTTGTTCCCCAGCGCCGTGAGCAAGCGGCCCAGCACCAATAAGACGTGCGTCTTATCCGCTACGCCAATAAAAATGATTTTTTTCATACCACACTCGCACTCCTCATTGATTGAAAATGTCTTGCCACTTCTCGCCGCTTGCCGGAGGCACTTCAGTTACTGGAGACGTACTTGATGGAGATGACGGCAGATCGGCAGACGGGCTTTGGGTGGATGGCGAAACGGTCGTTCCCGTAGAGCGATCCGTGCCAGACTGTAAACCATTCGTCGAAACCGCTGATTCTCCGGGCTGCGGTGTGCTGACCGGCTGCGTTCCGTTCGCGGCATTCCCCTGCTGCATCGTCGTCCGTTCGTTTTGCAATTGCTGCTGGACGGTTACGCTACCGCTAGTGACACGAAGCTTGTCCGATTCGCTGACTGCCTTCAAATTGCCATCCAGCGTTTGACGCAGCGCGCGGGCAAGCTCGGTTTTAGCCGTTTCGAGCAGATTGGGATCAGCCGCCATAAGGTCAAATACCTTCTGATTGGCCGGATAATTAACCACAGCCGCATCCTGCAAACCTGGTTCGACATACGGGAGAGCGTACAATCGTGCTCCCTGCAAGTAAGCATCGATAATCGCGCTTGACGTTCGGAGAATGTCCATCTCGTTCACTTCCAGCCATACAACAGTAATGCCGGAAAACTCTTTTACTTGCTTTTTGGATAAGAGAACAAAGTCCTCGCCAGTTGGAAAGCCGATGCGAACGTCGATATATTGGTGCGGCTTGAGGTTAGAAGGAAGTTGAATGACCTGAAATTCTTGGATGCGCAAATCTCTCGGAATCGGCTGTCCCTCGTACAACAGCGAGGATAGCAGCGGCATTCCCGGCGCAAGCTCGATTTTGGCATTTTTGCCGATGATGCTTTCCCGGTCGGTGATGACGCCTGGCGGAACTAGGCTGACCGGCATCGGAACAGCTTTGAGATCATCCACTTTGAGCACAACTCCCGCCGGTATCGTCTTTGTAGTCATCCAGACATTACGGCTGTTTTGCTGCTCCTCACTTTTCAACTGCTGAATCTGGCGCTCGTAATCCTCTTTCATATGTTGTTGCTTTTGTTGCTGATCGGTATGCTGCATCAGCATGTACAGGGCTGCTGCAATCAGCAACGCCAAACTGAGCGCGATGGTTCCCATGACCAGAGCCTTACGGTGTCGATACGTCCATGACATTGTTCAATATCTCTCCTTTCATATATATAGAAGAAAGTCTGCGCTTCTCTTAACGCGATTCGCCTCGTTCACCTCGCGGACGCGGCTTCGTTTGAGCTTGCTCTACTTGTCGTTGCGCCAACTTTTCGACCGCCCATGCGGGTGTATGCTCCGGCTTCAAAAAGCCCATCAGACCTTCCCGGTTATAGCGATATTCGTCACCGGTATAGAGCGTTTCCGCATAGACTGCCCGCCCACGCGAATTCCCCGAGGCCCCGAAACCTCCCGTTACCCAGACGAGCTGGTTGTCTGCCGTGCGAAACTCTGGCCGCAGCCGGTCAGGGCGCACGACGACAATCCTGCCTATGAGATCATCCTCACTTTTGATAGGCAGACACTGAGCTGGTTGAATGTATGGCATCGGCTCCACAACTGCAGAACGCTCGGTCTGTAGCTTTTCTACTTCCCACTGCAGTAGCTTGGTGAATTCCTGCATAGCAACCAGGTAATCCGCGTATCCTTCCGCACCGTAATATTGATCAAGACCAAACAAATTGTTCTGATCGCAGTAGCACACTAGATAGGGCTTATCGGTATTCGTCATATCGATGCCCAAAATAACTTCGACCCTACCTATAGGCAGAGCGTGATAAACCTCATAGTTGTCAGCCATTCGTTTCTCCTGCTCCATCATCAGCCCTCCCGGTTCTTTTGGCGGCCACGCTTCCGGTGTTCCTGTTCAGCTTCTTGAGTCTGTCTGCGAAGCTCACGTTCCTCTTCCTCGGATGGCCTGCTGCGCGCAAATCCCGGTTTCTCTTTCATCATGCGCTCATACTGACGCCGTTTTCCTCTCGTAAAATCCATCGATGATCTCCTTCCCGAGAAAATGAACATAAAAATAGCTCTCCGTCTGGGGAGAGGTCATGGAGGCAACATCGTATGGATTACCGCTCGTGCTCCCGCTGTCGCCTTTTGTACCAGCCCTCCAGCAATTGCACAATCAGATCTTCTTTTTGCTTTTCAGAAAAATCCCGCGGAAAAAAGCGGTCGATTCGCTCCCGCTGGATTTTCATTTGTTCTTTCTGATTCGGCTTTTCCTCCGTCAGTATCGTGTAAATGACATCCGTATTCAGCCTGCCTTCCTGACTCAGCTTTTTCATGCGCTGTGCCTGCGCGAGCGAAGGCGTGCAATCTTCGGCTTGCATGGTGTCTAACAGGGCTTGTTGTTCTTTCTCGGCCAAGTAAGATAGTTCAACGGCAGGATTGAAGGCAATTCGTTTGTCGTCCACCATTTCGAGTATAGGAGGAGCAAGCTCGGTTAGGCGAATATAACGTTGGACCTGTCGGCCGCTCTCGCCAGCGTCCCGGCCTACAACTTCTGCACTTTCTAACTTCCCGACAACTTGTCGGGAAGTTAGGTCTGTTCGCTGACCCTGTCGATTTACCGCTGCCATCTTCATCCGATACGCAAATGCCTTTTCGCTCGGTGAGATATATTCCCGTTGCAGGTTGCTATCCACCATAATGATCGTAGCTTGGTCGTCATCCAACTCGCGAACGAGACAAGGAATTGTCTCCATACCAGCTAATTCACTTGCTTTTTTGCGACGGTGGCCGGATACCATTTCATATCCACCGTCTGGCTTCGGGCGAACCAGACCGGGAACAAGAACACCGTACTGTTTGACACTATCCGCCATTTCTATCATTGCTTCATCTGCCCTAACCTTGAAGGGGTGACCGGGAAAATCGCTAATTTCGGCAAGCGGAATGTCCATTACCTTTTCCCGTTGCGAATCGGCGCGGCTTTCCTCCGTTGAAAACAAATCATCGACTTTGGTCAGCCTTATGCTGGCGATTCGATCGTCTTTCGAAGCCAATGCCTTGCACCTCCTTCGTAAATGATGCATAGGCTTCAGCAACCTGTCCCTTCGGATCATGGGCATAAATGCTTTTGCCCTTAGCACTTGTTTCCGCCGCGCGAATAGACAGGGGGATTTCGGTATTAAACACACGCAGCTTATCCCCGTAATCTCGACGGAGAACAAAAGCAATATCTTTGGCAAAGTTGGTTCGACCGTCTACCATCGTAAGCAATACACCGTCTACAGCCAGCTTCGGATTAATTTGACGCCGGACGCGGGCAACCGTCTGCAAAAGCTGCGTCATACCTTTGGCCGGCAGATAGTGTGCCTGTACCGGAATAATGACGCTATCCGCCGCTGCCAATGCGTTGATCGTCATCATGCCCAAGCTAGGCATGCAATCGATCAGGATATAATCGTAATCTGCTTTTACAGCGTCAATGTACGAACGCATAATCGTTTCCCTGCTCATCGTATTGACAAGCGCCACTTCGACTGCCGACAATTCGATGTTTCCCGGCATCAGGTCGATACCTTCGTGATGATGAAGAATGCCCTCCTTCGGTTCATGTGGCTCTTCTGTCATGCTTCTCACTAGCATCGTAGCCAGTGATACATGAAGACTGTCCGGTTCATGGAAGCCAAGCGAATCCGTCAAATTCCCTTGCGCATCTGCATCCAGCAGCAAAACTCTCTTACCTTCCGCCGCCAAGCCAATGCCGAGATTGACCGCTGTTGTCGTTTTGCCCACACCGCCTTTCTGGTTGGCGAGAGCGATTACTTTACTCATTCAACAATGCTCCCTTCATGCAAAAAAGCCGACTGCACTGAACATTCAAGTTCAGACAATCGGCTTTCTCAAAATGTATCTATATAAAAAGAGAACGCCCACGAAGTTAAAGGGACGTTCTCTTGGGTATTCCTCGATACAAAAGCAGCAGAATGTAAGTTGGTACACATATGAATTTACTATTTGCGATTATGAACTTCATTTTTGTCCCTATTTCTTCGTTTAGAGATGTACTCCGTAATTACATATAAAATCAAAGGTACGAATATTATATTGAAAAATCCTGCTACGAACATCTCGGATTGAGCAAGCAGTTTGGGCACCCTTCCTTTTAGTTGGACATCTCCATACCCCACAGTAAAGAACGTGGTTGTACTAAAATACATATACTCACTTAACGAAATCTTTAATGTGTTCTGTCCAAACTCCTGAAGCGCTATATCTTGCTTTTGTTTACTGGTATAGTGAGCGCTACTTTGAATGTTCTTACTGTACCTAATATCAACGATTGGTATTCGTGTAGAGGTATTCTGCTCTAATGAATATCCGAAGTTTAAATAAATATTGTCACCAAGTTCATCAGCATCATTCATAATTAATTCTGAACTCATATAGTATCCAGCTTGTTCATTATCACGTAGTTCATAAAAATAATTTAAGCCATTGTACAAAATTGCATATATGTAAATAATCAAACAAGTAATAAAAGCATAATAGATTAAAGGTAGGAGCAGACTCAATTTATCCATTGTTAAATTAATGCAGTAGATTATCTTTACCGTAAGTTTGAAATACCATTTTTCTTTGTCGACATTCGGATATTTTTCACTTTCCAAACTGTACATCTTAATAACAATAACAAAAGCCTGAACCCAAAATATTAGCATGGCCACGAGAATTATAAACAAAATAAGAAGAATGTTTAAGTCACTATTCATATTCTTCAAATTTACCGAGTATAAAAATATCAGTATCCACACTAATAATGTTAAATTCGAAAATAAAAGCGCAACTTTGCTTTTTGTCACAAATGGTAGAGTCAAAACAGAAATAATCAATAAAATAATTGCTATAACTTCGTTAATAGGGAGTATCACAAAGGGTAGGAAGATTATTAAACCCTGTTCTATCAGAATATAGTAAACAACACTTTTCTGCTTCTCGCGTTTATGTCTTTCCGCTCGCGGCATAAGGCTGTTATGCACATTCATAAAAAAGAATTCTCCAATTATAGAGTAGTATGAGAAATACATAGTTCTAATACTGTCTTGTCTCTTAAATTAAATATATAAAAAAATATATACAATACCGAAAACTGAAATTCGCTTCTTTATCTTAAAAATGCTATATATATAAGTTGAATTAAAGAATTTCCACAACGTGAGCTGACTCCATTCGGATACAGAGCCGGTCAATAACGATCTGAGGTTGTTGCATGATCGCATTCATGAAAGAAGAGACGTTTTTTCGGATCTCGGCTACCGTGTGGTAGAAGACATTATTCACCACATCGGCTTTCAGCCACTTCCAGAGCCCTTCTACAATATTGAGCTGCGGGCTGTACGGCGGAAGAAAGACAAGGGTGAGTCGCTTATTATCATTCAGAAACGGTTCCAGCAACTTCGCATGATGGATACGGGCATTGTCGAGCACCATCGTAATGGTGCCTGAAGGATACGCTTCGAGCACCTTACTTAGGAACGTCAAAAACGTTTCAGCGTTGTACGCAACGTCTTCGTGCCAAACGATCCTACCGCTTTCATAATCGACTGTTGACAGTAATTTTACACCACGATGTTTGCCAGTGGTTCGAATGATCCGTTGTTTTCCTTTCTCGAACCAGGTTCGCTGAAGCGCCTGATAGTCCCGAATCATGCTCTCATCTTCAAACAATAGATGAGCAATTTCGCCCGTTTCAGCCCTTTTTTAGCGCGGGAAACGTTTCGTCGACAAACTGTTGTTGTTTGACTGGGTCCGCTGCGGCTAGCGTATAAGTCGGTTTTGTAAAGCTCATATTCATGCGCTCCATTACCTTCGACACCCCGCGCAGGGAGTACGAATACCCATAGACACGTTTAATATAGTCGGCGATGATTTGCAATGTCCAATTGAACTTGGCCGTGAAACCTACGTCTGCCGGCACCTGATTGACGATGACTTGCTTTAATTCCTCTCGTTGTTCCGGAGTCAATCGCGTCGATCGTCCGGGAGAGAAACTCATGGAGAGAGCGGCTAACCCTTCGCTTTCATAGGTGTGAATGTAGCTTCGAATAGTTTTCTCAGAACGGCAGAGAATCACGGCGATTTCTTTAACGGGCTTTTCCATAATGTGCAACCGAACCGCCTGAAACCGCTCGTACATCCGGCGATCCTTCGTCGATCTCAGTCGTTTCTCCACTTCAGTCAGGGCGTCCTTGTTTTTCATTCCGTCCACCGCCTCATCCCGATTCTTACTTTAATCGGTTCGACGATGACGGAGAAATCCCTTTCTGATTCGGTAATTCAATGATTCATTTTATATAGTTATAATATCCTTTCTATTTGGAAAATCCAAAATTAATTTCAATTTCACCACAAATATACCTCTCGTTTAGTTAAGTCTTATCAATATGACTAACCTCCATATGTATGAACTGCTCCGAAAATAAAAATCACGCTTCACAGGTATGATTTTCAATGATAATAAACTCATCCAGCGAACGGTGGTTAGCCGTCCTCATAGGCTGTCGCCCCTTCCAGGATCACTGCAAGCCGCCCCCATTGCGATAACTGTGGCTGGACGGAAGTATCATTATCCCTCCGCATGGGTGATCGCCTAAATGATACCGTCATTTATTTTTGCATCGGTAATGATCGCTAACATTCTTTAATGAAAGAATGGTCATGGCGTACCTGCAAAATGGCTTTCCCTTTCGGACATACGGGGAATGTACCGGATGAGTAGTTATGTTATTGTCAAAGAACAGTTGAGGGCGTGTCCCTCTACCATCCGTTTCATTTTTTTGGTCAAACCGGACCCTTCTTTCGAAAAAATTTGTAAATACAAAAATACGACAGCACCCAACTCTTAATAGAGCTGAATGCTGTCGTATTTTTGTGGGGTGACTGCTTCCATTTTACAAGCTTGAACAGCTCGTTATATAGACGATATACTCAAGTATTTAAGAAATTAACTCATTGCAATCCTTTTAACTGCAGTCGCATTCCTTTCATACAGGGCTGTCCCTCTTTCCTCGAATTATCCTACATAGGCGTTTATCTCTTCTTTTCCCACTCTCCAAGCTCGGTATAAAGAAAAACTTTTCTCGGATATGTCCGATTTCATCAAAAAAATGAAACGGATAGTAGAGGGATGCTTTATCCCCCTATGCACCTTGAAATTTACTAAGGAGATCGCCCATGTCTTATGATAAACATCAACCCATTGTTGAAAATGATTCTTATCAACTTCTATTTCAAGCAATGCCCGATGTCGTAACAGTCGAACAAATGTGTACTATGTTAGGTGGCATCAGCACCAAAACGGGTCGCAAATTACTCCAATCAGGACGCATTGCCCATTTTCGCATCGGTCGCTTCTATAAAATTCCGAAGCTGAGCATCATCGAGTATTTACGGGAAATCATGGCCCTTGGCACACCGCGCGATCACGACACTTTACAGCTTTGAATCCTTTTTGATTCCATTGTTATAATGAAAGTGTCGATGGTAGGAAGCCAGGGCTGCTATCCTGGGAGGGATATGAAATGGTAGCAGGCCACCTGCAAGAAAAGAAAGGAAATTACTATATCGTTCTAAATTACAAGGATGAAGAGGGTAAGCGAAAAACCAAGTGGATTGCAACAGGATTGCCTACAAAGGGCAACAAGAAAAGAGCAGAGGGTATGCTGCAAGAAGCACGAAAGAATTTTGAAATTCCTGCTGAATCTGCTGAGGAGGAAGTCACGCCACCAGTCGAGGAAGAAGCAACACCTGACGAAGAAAGTCCAGCCGGCATTCTGTTCGCCGATTTCATGTTGGAGTGGCTTGAGATGATGAAGTATCAGGTTGAAGTGACCACTCATGCGGCTTATTGTTTTAATGTGAAGGGCAAAATTGTTCCTTATTTCAAAGAAAAGGGGATCTTACTGGAAGAACTTCAAGCGAAGCATTTGCAAGACTTCTATCGGTTTGTCCTGAACAAGTACAAGATCACTACCCACACCGCTCAGAAGTATCACGCCAACATTCGTCAGGCATTGCAGCACGCCTTTCGGATGGACATGATTCCTAACAACCCGGCTGATAAAGTTGAGCGGCCTAAGAAGCAACAGTTTGTCGGAAGTTATTACAATATCGAGGAACTTAATCAGCTATTTGAAGTCGTAAAAGATGATCCTGTGGAATTGGGCGTGTATTTAGCCGCATTTTACGGCATCAGACGAAGCGAAATTGTCGGATTGAAGTGGAGCGCTATCGACTTTCAGCATCAAACGATTTCCATACGTCATACCGTCATTCCCGTATCCTATGAAGGGAAACAGATTACTGTAGAGAAAGACCGTGCAAAAAACAAATCCAGTTATCGTACTTTGCCGCTCGTACCTGTGTTCTTTGAATTACTGCTTCGACTGTGGGAAGAACAACAAAAAAATCGTGCCTTGTTCAAAGACTCCTACTGCTACAAATATGAGGATTACATCTACGTGAATAAGCTGGGAGATCGAATCAAGCCGGGATATATCACGCAACATTTTCCGATTGTTCTTGAAAAGCATGGGCTTAGACATATTCGTTTCCACGATCTTCGCCACAGTTGCGCGAGCTTGTTGCTTGCAAATGGTGTAAGCCTGAAAGAAATTCAGGAATGGCTCGGGCATAGCCATTACTCCACGACGGCTAACATCTATGCTCACCTGGATTATAGCTCTAAGGTTTCGTCAGCACAGGTCATGAGCAACACGTTGCAGATCCCGATCAAACAAAAAGCCCCTGAACCGTCACAAGGACCGATTCAAGAGCTGGTTCATTCATAGGGTGGTGCGGTCAAGAGGACTCGAACCTCCACGGTATTGCTACCACTGGCACCTGAAGCCAGCGCGTCTGCCAATTCCGCCATGACCGCACATTTTGCCCTCAACCTGTGCCTCGGATAAAGGAGAGAACTACAGGAGAGAACTTGAAACAGGAAGACCGATAAAACCGCATAACGACACGGGTTTCGGGGATTTACAACCGACTTTCGCGCAAGTACCTGAACCGTGCGCGTCTGCCAATTCCGCCACGACCGCACAAGATATAAAAAAAATACAGTGCAGAATATAAGTTAACATGATTTCACAGAAAGAGCAATAACAAATTTAACAAGTACAAGCGCCCTCGGCGTCCTTGTAAGGGCAGTAAGTGTTTTAGCGAAGACTATAAGAGTATTAGTTATTAGTACCACCTTTACTTTCTTATATTTAAAAAAAGTGTATCGATGCCCTCACGAGGATCATCGATACACTTTTAGTTAGAACAATAGAATTATGATGCTTGTCCAAGCATGCGATAGATGATAACCGCTGCTTGAGCGCGATTAGCTATACCCTTAGGTGCAAATTTCCCACCATCAACACCGTTGACGATTCCCAATTGAGTTAGCTGTGCGATAGCCTCTTGTGCATAAGGAGCAATACTGGATTTGTCTGCAAACTTACCCAATGCTGCATTTTTATCAATCGGCTGTAGTTTGTCTTTCAGTGCGTTAGCAACCATAATAGCCATCTCTTCACGAGTCACTTCACGACCCGGTTCAAATTTGCCATTTCCAGAGCCTTGTACAAGTCCAGCCTTCACCGCAAGGGCGATAGAATCCGTGTACCAAACTCCTTGTTTAACATCGTTGAACGAACTGGTTGTTGCTGAACCCGTAAGATTCAGTGCGCGTACCAGCATCGTAACAAACTCTGCTCTAGTCACTGTTTTGGTTGGTGCAAAAGTATTTGCATCCAGACCTTTCAGAATGCCCTTAGCAGCCAATGCTTCAATAGCTTCTTGCGCCCAAGCTACCTTGCCCAGATCCTTGAAGTTTGCAGCTGGCGCAGTAGTTGGTGCAGGTGTTGCCGTTGGTGCTGTTGATGGTGCTGGTGTTGCTGTTGGTTTCACGGTTGGAGTAGGCGTTGGAGTTACACCGGTAGAACCGCCTCCACTGCCACTGCCAGATCCCGAATCAGCCTCCGATTTATTAATGATACGTCCTTCAATGGCTGCTTTAATCTCTTTGCCGTTAAACGTTTTTACAATGTAGTCGTAGAACACGTCCAAATCAATAGGTCCAGCCAATGAATCACTAGCTTGAGTCAGAACCTTGTAGTTATCTCCACCCGCAGCCATAAAGTTATTTACTACTGCTGTATATTTCTGCGTAGGATTAATTGGTGTTCCATCAGTTAGTGTGAGGCTCGCAATACGATCAGCTACTGGCAGATACATATTCGCTGTATATTTCAGTCCGGAAATTTGCAGCGTTTTGATATCTGGCTTTCCATCAGCTTTCACATTCCATTGCTGTTGCAGCAATGTTTTGATCTGTGCTCCGGTTAGTGTCAGCTTCACAAGCGTGTTGCCGAATGGCTGAATTTTTGCCAGATCACCGAAGGTTACATCACCTTTCGGAAGGTCCGCACGGATACCGCCTGGATTCATGAAGGCGAAATCAGCCGCCTTCGCACCATCATTAAAGTTAGCAGTTCGCATAGCGTCCGCAATCAGGTTGCCAAGCGCAGACTCATTATTGTAAGCATCGGTACGAGTGATAGTTCCGTCCGTTGTACCCACTGGTTGAGTGAGCTCAGGATGCTTCTCAAGGTAAGCATTAACCAGTGCCACACTTTCCGGATCTGGTGTTACACCGTTGTGGAAGGTATTTGGTACCACAGCAGACTTATCCTTCACATCACCTGTTTTAGGATCAATGATCAACTTGATATCTTCAAATGCCATACCATAAGAGTACGCTTGTACAATCAGCTTACCGTTTACCGTCCCGTTTGCGAGTGCATGGTTATCACCAGCAACGATAACATCAATCGGGGAATCCGCCGGAAGCGCTTTGGCCAGATCAGCAGCTTCACCTGTAGTCACACCATCTTTAGTTGTTGCCGGATCATGTGCAAGCACGATAATCGTCTCAACACCTTTAGATTGAAGCTCCTTAGCGTATTTCTCCACAGCTGCCACTTCTTCCTCAGGCGTGAGGAAATACACGCCAGCCGTTCCAGAAGGCGCTACCTTGCTTGGTGTGGATTTCGTTACAAGACCAATAAAGCCGATCTTCACACCGCCTACTTCTTTGATTACATAAGGTTTAATAATCGGTTCGCCAGTTTCGGCATTCACCGCATTCGCATTAACATAATCAAAGTTTGTACCCTTGTGGGTAACGTTGCTATCCTTAGGATCCACGCCGCCGTTCAATTGTGTCATCAGCGCTTTGACGCCTTGGTCAAATTCATGGTTTCCTAGGGAGCCCACATCAAATCTCATCAAGTTCATCCACTCAATCGTCGGCTCATCGCGCTCAAGCGAAGATACTGGAGCAGATGCACCTACGGAATCTCCGTTATGGAAGAGTAGAGAATTATCGTATTTAGCCTGTGTTTCCTTCAGATAAGTCGCAAGAATAGCGGCTGTTCCCACGTTCTTATTGTCTACGACAGAAACCGTATCCAGTTGACCGTGGAAATCATTAATTCCGATAAGGTGAACTTCTACGTCCTTAGCTGGTAGAGCCAATTTATAAATACTAAATCCCTTAATATCTTTTTCACCAGTGTCCTTAATGTTGGCCGGCATAACTTTCGCTGCTTCTGGTGACGAAGTAAAGGTGAGATTTACGTCATCCGAAAGTGGAGCCAAAGACCAGTTGCCATCCGCAGAAGGATCTATTGTACCTACTTCTTTGATGTAGTCCATAAGGATCTGGCGATTCTCATCTTGGGAATCGACTAGAATCTCCGAACCCTTCACACCTGGGAAATTTCCTCCGCCACTTGCACGGTAGTTGTTAGTTACAACAATAAAGTCTTGGTTAGGATCCAACGTTTTTCCTTTATACGTAATTTGCTTCACACGACTCGATGAAGCATCGTTAATCACACCGGTAGGACTATATTTTGCAGGTTTGGTTACATCAATTGTGTACTTAATGCCATCAATAACATCGAAGTTATAAACAGCAAACTCCCCATTCAGCAAGCTTTGTGGAGCTGTGATGTCTTCTTTGATGGTATTAAACGCACCCGCACTCATCTCAACCCATTCCTTAACAACAGAACCTTTAACTTTAATAGCTTTCAGCGTGTTGTCATATAGGTACAAGTCACTTGCACTGCGGATAGTCAGCGGACCTTCCTCAATACTCGTGTACTCAGAAGGACCGTTACGTCCAGCCTTAAAAGGAGCACCTACGCTGAGAATCGGAAGATTCTTATACTGTGGAAGGTTAGTGTCAATATATTTCTCTACATACCACTTCTGAGCATTCGTAACAATTTGCACGGTAGGATCGTCCTGAACCATTGCAAAATAACTATTCATCGGAGCGGTAGTAACACCTAGCTCTTGACCTGTATAGTCAATAGTAGCTTGGTGATCTGCTGCAACAGCAGCATCAACAGCAGCATCCGGTATAGCATTGGCTATGGAGCGGGTTGAGGCAATGGATTTATCTTTATCCACTTCCCATTTTCCGCCTACTTCCACCAATTTGAGATCAATCAGGCCCAAGTAACCCCCACCATAACCCGCTTGCACGGCTGGAGTCCCGTTAATGTGGCCGTAAACATTATCAACAACAGATTGAGCGTTATTATACGCCTGCCCTGTTAATGGATCCTTGAAAGAAGCGTCAAGGGATTTATTATCAACTGTTGGGAACACCTTGTGAGTGTGTGAGAAAGTAATCGCATCAATGCCGTCAACCTTACTTAAAAGATTGATAGCATTCTCTGCACCAGTACCTGCAACTGCAGTTGCATCGAAGCCGGTATGTGCCATTGCTACGATTACATCGACACCCTCACTCTTCATGATAGGAACATATTTTTCTGCTGTTTCAGCAATGTCCTTAGCAATGACTTTGCCTTCCAGATTAACCTTGTCCCATTCCATAATCTGAGGGGTCACAAGACCAAGCACACCGACTTTAATATCCCGGAGCTGGTTATCGCTATCCACTATTTTTTTATCAAGAATGACATAAGGTTCAAAAGCATTTACGTCATTATCTGGATTACCATCTTTATCATCAATATATATATTGGCATTTACATAGGGGAAGTCCGCACCACTCAATGGGTTATTAGCACTGCCCTTAATAGTCCGATTTAAGAATTCCAGCCCATAATTGAATTCATGATTACCAAAAGTCGCAACATCATATTCCATAATGTTCATAGCAGCAATCATAGGGTGTAGCTTAGTCTCTGATTCTACTAAATTACTTTCATTCGCGATGTAAGTACCCAATGGCGTACCTTGAATCAAGTCCCCATTGTCGAGCAGAAGATTATTATCAGGATATTCACTCCTAGCATAAGTAACCAACGTAGCTGTCCGATCGAGTCCTACAGTTGTAGAAGCCGCATTCTTAAAATAGTCCCAGCCGTAGACATTGGTGTGCACGTCCGTCGTGCTCATCAGCCGGAGTTTGGCTGTGGCTGCGGATGCTGCTTCAGCTTTATCTGTACCCCAAGCTGCACCCAAACCAATACCTCCAAACACCTGCAAAGAAAGCACTGCAGTTGCTAATACAGAAGCAATCGGCTTATTCCATCGTGTCTTCCATCCCATAATAATATTAGTCCTCCCTATCATTTTCACATAATTTCTGTGATATTATATCACACAAACATAACCAATTATCATATAATTGTAAAAATAATATAAAACAATGTTAAATATAATAACATAAGAAGAAAGACCTAGACTTATGAATCCGTTTTTATAGGTCAAGAGTCAATAGATGCAAAAAGAACACATCTTCACCAGATGTGTCCTAAAAACAATCCTATATAAAGTCTAGAAAAGTCGAATCTATATCCGGCACTACTTTTTACCCATTTATAGCAGTAATCCCAAAACAAATTGCAGTTATTAAAGATAAGGGTGTCATCACAAGTTTTTCTTTCATGCTCCTCGACAATAAGTTCATTATAGTATTAAGCATTAAATAGACGGTAAAAAAATAACATACCCTTCTATCAAAAGGCAATCCAATTGAGATCACATTACCTGCCTGCAATAAGTACAGGATGGCAATTAGCTGTATCACTACTGAAACTCCACACGCGACTCTCATTTGTGGAGGCATAATTCTATGCCTTCCTCCCATTGCAAATTCCCCATAAGGCAGTCCCAGAGACAGCAGTACATAAAGAATCACTGCTCCCAAAAAAGTAATACTTCCAATCCATGCTGATATCAAATTTTCACCTCTCCATAGTTTTTTATCGCACATTAAATTATATGAGTGTAATGAATTATTATGGTGATCAACACAAGTAGTAGTTCATTCTCCCAAATATTTTTTTATGATGAACCAGCACAAGCAACACAAAAATATCTGAGTAATATAGAAGTAAATAGACCAATGAGGTGATCCACAAATGGCAAATACAACGAAGATTCGCAAACGTGCTGAACAGCTGAAAGGTAGACCCGTATGCATTACGTTACATGATGGGCGTACGTATATAGGATGGATAACCGGCCTCGATAAGAATGGACTGACCCTTTCCAAACCGCGTAAAAATAAACACAGAAAATCAAAAAAACACTCTTCTTCCCGCTCCCGGAAAGCAAACGTATCAGGATTAATGCCCTTATTCGGCTCACTTTTCGGAATGGGTGGAGGCGCTCTAGGCTCCGCAGGAGCAGGGGCTGCCAGTTCCGGAGGCGGTGGATTTGGCGGATTTGGGGGGTTCGGAGGAATCGGCAACTTTATTGGAATGGTACAAAAAACTATGCCGGTTATGAAGATGGGCTACAATATGATTAAATCTATTTCCCCCTTCCTTAACGGGCTAAAAGGATTAATGGGATAATCAAAAGACACCCCTCAAGGTGTCTTTTATTTTTGCTCATAATCTTATCAGGTTCTTTAACAATCTGCCTGCAGATCTTAACCGTGGACGTTTTAAATGCTCCTGTACATAACGATAATTCGTCAATTCAACCTTAGCATCACTGAGGGCATAGGTAAAATCATCATCAAAGGGCAACTTATACTCCCAAACTCGCTTACTCCAGTGCGGAATATTTGCTTGCATCCATGGATCGTCTATCCCGGGATGAATATAGGTCTCACTAACGCCATCTGGCAACGAATACAGCTTAGCAATAATAGATCTTTTAAAACTTTCATACGTCTCGCCTTCCTCTTCACCAAAAGGATGCGATAGCAAATAGTCGGGAATCGGCACCCCAAACGTATCCGCCAGCCCTGCTCCAAGGGCAACTGGTCGTTCTATATTTTTCAGCGATGCCAAAAGCGGATCCTCAGCATGGATGTATCTGAAGAATCGTGAGGGCAATCCCCAGCGCGAAATTTTCCACAACGTCTGCGGAAGCAAACTGCGTCCTGTTTCCATTCCGTATAAACTACCCATGTGGTTGTCTACATGGCTAATCACTATTCCCGACTGTTTTACTCGCTCGTACTGCGCATCTATCTCCTTTAGTACGGCTTTTGTCTGCGCCCCCTGTTCGAACTCTTTTACCGTCCTATATTGATATCCGCTCTCGTCGTGAAGAGAAGTCTCTCCCGTCAGGCTCGCCCAGCGCAAAGCCTCAAATTCACTAGTCATCGTCAAGTGAAGTCCCACATTCCGTTGTTGCCTGCGACTACACCATGCAGCTGCCTCCTCAAAGCCAGGGGCCACCGCCATAATCGTTGCTGAGGATACTTTTTCCTCTTCCAGCAGATGTTTAATCGCCTGATTCATGGGGGGACTTTGTCCAAAATCATCACAATTGATGATTAATTTTTTGTTCATAGTCAGCTTCACCTCTCAAAGAGTCCATAAATGTAAATTTCATTGTGAAGGATATGACAACAGCTATGGCCAACAGACATAATGGCACCACACTTATTAAATACCTAAATGTCGCTTCAGGATTGGACCCTGGGTCATCGCCGCCTTGATAGCCAAAAATCATACCTACAATGAAAAAAGCCAACGCTGAGATTAACCCGCTTGAACGAGTAATAAATCCGCTTACAGCCGTGTAGATTCCTTCTCTTCTCAGACCTGTTTTTTCCGCATCCTCATCAATAATCTTGCCACCTACTATTGCTGGGGTCACTAGAAATCCGGCTAATCCGAAACCGACAACTACGCCAGCAGCCACACCACTTAAGAGGTCATAACCAAACCATAACGGAATTACCGATAATGCATATAAAATCAGCGATAACCGCCACGCCTTGACCCCGTCCATCTTACGAATCATCCAGTACCACACGAATACTAATGGAATGACCGAAACAAAAACAGCTGCGAGTAAAATCGATACCTGAGCCTCTGAGATATGAAGTACATATTTTGCATAAAAAGGGATCATCGAGCTTACAAGTCCATTCACCGTTTGAGCAAAAGAGTTCGAAATATTAAACACCCAAAACTTTTTATTCCGAATGGTCTCCCGAAAAGCCGGAATCAACTTCAAGGGTTCCTGCTCTGTGAACTCCTTCTTTTCTTGGACATTCATCATACATAAAAACATAAACACTCCAAAGAGACAGGCATACACTATAGCCATATTAGAGAAACCAATAGCTGCAAAAATAATTGGAGTTAAGGCAGTACCGATTAACAAAGCTACAACTTGATAGCCTTGCTGAATCGCGGAGGCTTTTGCCCGAATACGATCTCCACGGAAGAGCTCCGGGAGTAACGCTCCATAATTCACCCATAACACAGTGGCGACAGCCTCATAGAAAATAAGTGTGACTAGAAACCAAGTGAACAATCCATTCTCAGATAATCCGCCGGGAGGGGAGAAAACCAGTACAAATGCCAGCATGAATAACGGAATTGAGCCAAACACCCATGGTCTGCGTCGACCCAAACGAGTATCTGTGCGATCTGACCAATAGCCGAATAACGGATTGTTTACCGCATCCCAGATCAGGAAGATTGTTCTGGCTAATGTAGCAAGTCCAATGCCCAGCCCTAATTTTTCTACATAAAAGTAACTGTAAAATGAACTAAATGCCTGACTGGGAACCATCATCGCAAACATGCCTAAAGCAAAGGTGTACGGCGAATTGATCCATTTATGCTTCACTCACATACCTCCCATATGGTAAAGATCCGGTTGTAATATATTACCATACCATTGAGAGAACGCCATCAAATTTTTCCTTCATAGAATCTATGGATAAAAAAAGAGGCTCCGCAGACCATCAACAAGTGGCTGCGGAGCTTTTTCACAACTAGACTATAAAACATCCTTCAGCTTGCTCCGGCTCTGAACATCCAGGGCTAGATAATCTCGGATTTCGCATCTTTTTCCATTGATATCCGTAAGAATGATTCGTTTATGACTTGGATACTGCATATGCTCGTGCAGGTTCCGCATAACGATCCGGGTCTGGCCCAGATTTGTTTGCAGCTCCCAAATCCACATATCCGCTTTTTGCTTAATAGAATCAATGCGGGTTACAACCGGGAGAAAATACCGCAGCCGGAGCTCTGTGTCCACTTCCACCCGACTTTCTTCATCGAGCTGATCAATGTCACGAATGACTCCGATCTCTTCACTCTTGGAGTTACGAACTGAAATATACTCCGTGGTATATTGGAATGGAAATATACGAAAAAGAATTAATTCCTCATAGACTTGACCCTCCACTACTCCTTGAAACACGCCACCTTGACTGCGGCTAAAAGAGATTGCACCCGGTTCAAGAATGTTAATCTCATAGGGATCTTTAGGATTCAATTCCCCGTTAACAAGATTCGGATCACTCATGCATCTCAACCCCCTTAATCTGCGACATTTCCTTCTGTGCCTCAACTAGCTTGAAGTAAGCACCTTCTGCTGCAAGCAATTCCTCATGTGTACCCACTTCAATGATCTTCCCGCGTTCAAGCACTACAAGCCGGTTCGCATTTCTTAGCGTGGATAATCGATGGGCAATCGCGAATGTCGTTCTGCCTTTTACCAGTCGCGAGATCGCTTCTTGAATTTGCCGCTCGGTCACTGTATCTACAGAAGCCGTTGCTTCATCTAGGATTAGAATTCGTGGATCGTGAATTATTGCTCGGGCAATAGACACTCGCTGCTTCTCTCCACCGGACAATTTATGGCCACGTTCTCCGACTCTGGTATCATAGCCATCCGGCAATTGAACGATAAAATCATGGGCATTGGCGATTTTTGCTGCACGCATGATTTCTAATTCCGTAGCGTCCGGTTTAGAATAGGCAATATTCTCAGCAATCGTTCCGTCAAATAGAAAGGTCTCCTGCAGCACTACACCGATCTGACTACGCAGATCTGACTGGCTGATATTTCGGATGTCCACACCATCGATGGTAATGGTTCCCTCATCTGTGTCATAGAAGCGGCAGATCATATTAATGAACGTCGACTTACCGGCACCTGAATGTCCGACCAGACCAATCATCTCGCCCGCACCCACTTTTAAATTCACGTTCTTGAGCACAGGATGATGTTTTTCGTATCCATAAGTAACCCGCTTAAACTCAACCTCACCATTTACGCGGCCGATGGCTGCTGGATTTACTGTATCAGGCACATCTGACGGTGTATCCATAATCTCAAAGACCCGATCTGCTGCTGAAATCGCATGGCTGGCCCAGTTGATCATTTGGCTCACCCACTGCAAAGGTCCGAGAAGCATCCCAAGGTAGGTCACCAAAGCGATTAGCGTACCGATGGATAATTGACCCTCTAGCACCGTTTTTCCGCCATAAAACCAAATTAATAACGTACCCACACCAGCAACCAACGCAAAAGCAGGAAACATCCCCTGCCATAAACCTTCGATCCGAATATTATGCCGCACCAGCTCCTTATTGGCGACCGTATAACGTGACATCTCTGTTGTTTCCTGGCCGAATGCTTTGACTACACGAATCCCCTGCAAAGAATCGCCAACCAAAGCGTTTAATCTAAAAATAGATCTCCACTGCTGGTACCAACGTCTGCCAATCATCGGCCATAACACAGTCGACAGCACCACCATAAGCGGCATAGGCAGCATAGCAAGCAGCGTCAGCTTCCAATCCATACTGAACATAATAGTGAAAATAGCGATTACCCGCAGCGATTCACCCGAGACCCAGATTACACCGTCAGTCATAAATTGCCGCATCGCCTCTGAATCATTATTCACCCGTCCAATAAATTGCGAAGATTGTCTTCGGTCGAAAAAAGATAACGATAATTTCATCAAGGAATGATACACATCATGACGAAGATCACCCATGATTTTGGAACCAATCCATACCCCTATAAGTCCACGTACAGTCTGCATTAAAGTAATTACTAAGGACGTGGCTGCTAGCCCGATCACAATCCATAGAAGCGTTGAGCCCATATCCTTTTCTGTCAACACATTATCAACGATCATCTTCGTCAAAAAAGGTGGAACAAGCTCTACCAATGTAGTAAAAATCAACATAATCGCCGCAGCGATCATTTGGATCTTATAAGGCTTGGCGTAGCTCAGCATCCGAAATAGAACCTTGCCGTTACTCTTGCACACCGGACAAGCTTGCGAATCTTCCGGCAGTGGATTGCGGCATTTTGGACAATTCCTTGGAAACTCTTTTTCAGAAGCGGTTGGCCGTTCCTCTCCTTTAGCTACAGCGCCAATTAATTTAGCAGCAAAACCGAATATAGAGGTAAGTGATGCTGTATAACGTATAAGTATAATAGGCCCCTCTTGGGTATCCACAAGCAACGAGCCGCCGCCTACCCCGCCTACTACCCGGGCATCGGTAATATTCGAGACTAGAAGCTTTGAGACCAGTTTCCCGTCCGTCCCCCAAACGGAAACCTCCTTCTCAGTCAATACAAGCCACTGCTCACCGAATTGCCCATCCTTCATTAAATCAGATACAGAGTGAAATAAAGGTTGTTCTGTAAGCTGTATTTCTATAGACTTGGGAAGTTTATCAATAGATGTCATACATTTCTCCCCTTTCTTTACCCACCTATTTACTCACATATATTTACAGTGGTAAAGATGAAAAAATGATTATAATTGTTTTGTATGGTTATTTAAACAAATAAAAAGACACCTCAAAAGGTGTCTTTTTGTATTACTTCCTATGGTACTGGCTATGCGCTTATTTCAAAGCTTTCCATACCCAGTTCTCTACTTCTGGCAAATCAATACCCTCTTCACGAATGAATTGGTGATGTTTCTTAACGATAGCATCCATTTCATCTGCGATCGCTTTATAGTCGTTAGCATTAGGCAAGCTCAGAACAGCTTCCTTCGCCAAGTCAAAGCGGTCCATTTGATTCAATACGCGCATATCGAATGGTGTTGTGATATCGCCATTCTCGCGATATCCGTGTACGTGCAGGTTATGGTTATGGCGATCAAAGAACAAGTCTTTAATCAGGCCTTCATATCCATGGAAAGCGAAGATAACTGGTTTATCTTTTGTGAAAAATTGATCAAACTCTTCGTCAGATAAGCCACGCGGATCTAATTTTTGACTTCTCAGTTTCAACAAGTCTACCACGTTAATATATCTAATTTTAAGGTTCGGCAGTTTTTCATGCAGGATAGAGATGGCAGCCAAGCTTTCGATAGTGGGTTCTGTACCTGCAGAAGCAAAGACAACATCAGGCTCTCCACCTTGATCGGTGCTTGCCCAGTCAATAATCTTCAGTCCTTTATCCACCAGCTCTTGTGCTTCATCCGCACTGAACCATTGTGGGCGAGGATGTTTGGAAGAAACAATCAAGTTAATTTTTTGACGGTCATTTAAGACGGTGTCAAAGACAGCCAGCAAGGAGTTGGCATCAGCCGGCAAATACTCACGGATAAATTCTGGTTTTTTATCAGCCAAGTGACCTAGCAAACCTGGATCTTGGTGAGTGTAACCATTGTGGTCTTGTTGGAATACAGTTGAAGTTGCTACCACATTCAATGATGGAATATCCGCACGCCAGCTTTGATCTGTTGCTTTACGCAGCCATTTGAAATGCTGAGTAATCATCGAATCCACGACACGTAAGAAAGCTTCATAGCTTGCAAAGAAACCATGGCGACCTGTCAATACGTAACCTTCAAGCAAACCTTCCGCCTGATGTTCAGACAACTGGGAATCGATAACACGGCCATAAGAAGCTAGGAATTCATCATTCGGTTCAATCACTTGATCCAACCATTGACGTTTCGTTACTTCAAAGACAGGTCCCAGACGGTTGGACATTGTTTCATCCGGTCCGAAAATTCTGAAATTGCGGTTCTCTTCGTTCAGAGAGATAACATCTTTCATGTATTTACCCAGAACGGCCATATCTTGTGCTATTACTTCACCTGGTTTGGAATTATCAAGTGCGAACTTACGGAAATTCGGTAAGTTTAGATCTTTAATTTGGTTGCCAGCATTAGTAACTGGGTTCATTCCCATACGTCTGTCGCCAGTTGGCAGAATCTCAGCAAGTTCAGCGTTCAGACGACCATTGTCATCAAATAATTCTTCTGGTCTATAGCTGTTCATCCACGCCAATAACGCTGGAGCATGCTTCATATTCTTTTGATCCACTGGAATCGGCACCTGATGGGCACGGAACGAGTTCTCATTCGGAACACCATCCCATTGCTTTGGACCCGTCCAGCCCTTAGGAGAACGGAAGACCAACATTGGCCAAACCGGACGCGTAAGGTCATTGTTGTCACGTGCATTCTTTTGAATCGCTTCAATTCTTTCAACGATGGTATCAAGCACCTTAGCCATTTCTGGATGCATTAGATCAGGATTTTCGCCTTCAACGAAGAACGGTTCCCAACCCATACCTTTAAAGTATGAAGTAATTTCTTCTTTGGATTGACGAGACAGAATCGTTGGGTTACTGATTTTGAAACCATTTAAGTGCAAGATCGGCAGAACTGCACCATCAGTAACTGGATTGATGAACCGGTTGGAGAACCATGAAGCTGCTAATGGGCCAGTTTCAGCCTCTCCATCACCAATAACAACAGCGGAGATTAAATCTGGATTATCCAGAATTGCACCTACACCGTGGGATAGAGAATAACCTAATTCGCCACCTTCGTGAATCGATCCAGGTGTTTCAGGGGCAGCATGGGAAGCAACTCCACCCGGGAAAGAGAATTGTTTGAACAATTTCTTCAGTCCTGGGATATCTTGTGTGATTTCCGGATAAATTTCAGTATAGCTACCATCGAGATAGGAGTTCGAAACCATGACCTGACCGCCATGACCAGGACCCTCAATATAGAACATATTCAAATCATATTTAGTAATGACCCGATTCAAATGGGCATAAATAAAGTTCTGGCCAGGAATAGTTCCCCAGTGTCCAATTGGCTTAATCTTTACGTCTGCTTCTTTCAGCGGTTCTCTTAACAACGGATTATCTTTCAAATACAGTTGACCTACAGAGATGTAGTTAGTTGCGCGCCAGTATGCATCAAGCTTCTCTAAATAAGTTTTTGATGAGTAATCAACATCCATGGATAATACCATTTCTTCCACTCCCCAAAATTTTTTCTGTGTCTACATTGCCGTAATTTCTTCCACAAGTACATCATACCGCCGCGAAAAATTAATTCAACCTTTTCAACAAATGATACGGTCCAATTTTGTGAAAATATGAACATAGTATGAAAAACGGTGTCAATTGTCTGTAAAAATACGTCAATATTAATATATATGTAAAAATATGGGCTGTAGTTTTCGGGGATATTTGCTACTTGTCCTTCATCTATTTTGCACAAAATAAAAAAAATAAGACCGAGAAAAATTCCCCAGTCTTACTTTTAATGAACGGACACAAAGGTATTAAATTTTAAGTATTTATAGTGGAAGCGCATATGGGAGAATTCAAATGGCGTGCCATTATCTAAAAAGAAAATCCCTTCCATAATGCTTACTGGCTCATTCGCCTGCAAATGCAGCAACTCTTGATCCGTAGCCTCAGAGGGTTCTGCGGATATCGATAAAAAGGATTTGGTTACCGCCAGATTTCGTGAATCCTCCAAATAATTAAAGATAGATCCTTCAATAATGGTCTGATTTAAATTCTGTACAATTTTGATTGGGATATAACCTGTTTCAATCATAAAGGGTTCATCATCAAAAAGACGCAAGCGAACGATTTTGTATACAAAATCATGTGGTCCTAAAAACAGATCCCGTTGCAAATCATCCGTTGGTGGAATGACCTCGAATTTCAAAACTTTAATCTTTGGCTTCTTCCCATTCATTTGAAAATTGTCGGTGACACCTAAATTAGAACCTTCGTAGTTAAAAATAGATTCATTTTTTATGTATAAAGGATTTATAAATGTCCCTGAGCCACGCTTTTTAAAAATAATGCCGGCATTTGCCATTTTAGTCAGAGCACTTTTAATAGAACTACGACTCACTTGATAAGTTTCACTAAGCGTTCGTTCATCCGGTAATTTCATGTCGGGAAACTTCCCAGCAAAAATTTTCATTTTTAAGTCATCAATAATTTGCTTGTAGACAAACTGTGTCATGAAGTACTCCTTTTCAGGTCGATACAAGTTTTATTTCAACCTTTACTATAACATAATAACCAGACGTTTATAATCTATCCGGCCAGCTTATTTACGTCGGCGATTTGTCATGCGATTGTACATCACTAAACCGGCAATGACCATGCCCAGCGTCCCCATACTACTTGCTGATTCAGCCTGCATACCAAACAAAATACACAGGTTAGTGACCAAGCTTTTTGTAAGTACAGCAACAATAATTAACATCAACGGGCGCCAAATGTTGTATCTTCTCATCCAGGCAACACTCCTAATCCAATTTTCTCAAACTATTGATCGATTTCATCTATTATATCACAAGATAGTAACCGCATTCATTTTCTATAACCGTAAAGGATTCGAAGCCGACGAGCATTTTTACTTCCCCCTATCTTTTTCTGTATTCTAGCCTAGCGAAGCGACGTCTATGCGTCATATTCGGTTTCAACTCCTCAGCTCTTCCTATCCGTCAATTACGCCTTTATTCGACTTTTGGTCTGGACTTATCCATTTTCACGGATTATAATAACGAATGCACACCAAAAGACGAACATTAAGGCGGAAATCATGAGAAATTATATGCAAATATTCCTAGGCACTTCATTTTCTAGCCTATCCCCAAAAGAAATTCAAATTTTAAAGGACCATCTCTTCTGTATCAATTCGGATGGGATGATAGAAATGATTGTTGCACCGGAGCACCCCGACTATCAACCCTTGCTTGATGCTTATCAAGGTCAGGACAATTTTCATGTATTAGCTGAAGGCCAGTATTTTTTGCCCGGCTTTATCGACCTGCATGTACACGCGCCACAATGGGCTCAATCTGGAACTGCATTAGATATCCCGCTCTATGATTGGCTAAATACTTATACCTTCCCACTGGAGTCTAAATTCTCAGACCTGGCTTTTGCAAAAAAAGTCTACGATGACGTGGTTGGTACTTTGCTCGCAAACGGAACAACTACAGCACTTTATTTTGCAACGGTGCATAAAGAGGCCAGTTTATTATTAGCTAAAATATGTGCGGAAAAAGGGCAACGTGGACTCGTTGGAAAAGTGGTTATGGACGATCCGCAGGGAAATCCTGAGAATTACCGCGACTCCGACACCCACACCGCACTAGTGGATACGGAAGAATTTATACTAGCTGTACAAGAACTTGCTAAATCTACTAAACAAGGCGTTTATCCAGTAGTGACACCAAGATTCATTCCAAGCTGCACTAATGAGGCTTTACAAGGCTTGGGAGAACTAGCCGCTAAATATGATACGTATGTTCAATCGCACTGTAGTGAAAGTGATTGGGCGCACGGTTATGTGCAAGAACGGTTCCAGAAGAACGATGCTTTTGCCTTGCATGATTTTGGTCTGCTCAGTGATAAATCTGTCATGGCTCATTGTAATTTTTTAGATGAAGATGATGTGAATTTGTTTGCAGAGACAGGAACAGCTATTGCTCATTGTCCGATATCCAACGCGTATTTTGCCAATAGTGTCATTCCGATCGCTGACTTCCATGCCAAAGGCGTGGAGATTGGTTTAGGCTCTGATATTTCCGGAGGTTTTTCACCTAGTCTCTTCGATAACATTAGACAAGCCGTAATGTCTTCAAGAATGCTGGAGGATGGTGTGAATCCCTCACTTTCTGCACAAAACCGCGGAGTACCCGGATCACGAATTACGATCCATGAATCCTTTTATCTTGCTACCGCTGGCGGCGGAGAAAGCTTAAGCTTACCTATCGGCCGGTTACTAGAAGGTTATGCATGGGATGTTCAAATAATCGATACGAAGGTACCCTCGGCGAAATTGCCAGTCTTTGATGAGAACGAGGATTTGCAAGATATTTTTCAAAAGATAATGTACCTGGCTAGACCTGAAAATATCCGTGAAGTCTGGGTACAAGGTGAAAAAGTTCATTCGCGTTAAAGATTAATTAAACTAGAAAACTTAAGGTGGGCATCGGAGTGAAAACACAAGCAAACGTACAAGAGCAAGCACATTTAGAATCACAGCTACTAACTGTTCTACCCGATGAAAAAGTTTCATTTAGTAAATCCGTCATTCTCGGCTTTCAACATGTATTGGCTATGGATGTCTATGTAGTGCCATTCCTTATTGCGATGTTAATCGGCTTACAGCCCAATCAGTCCAGCGCGTTAATCCAATCCACCTTTATTGCCGCAGGACTTGCAACGATTGTACAAACCTATTTCTGTATGAAGCTGCCTATCGCTCAAGGTCCTTCTTATGTTCCGCTGGGTGCGATCGTCAGTATTTATGCAGCTAGTGGTGGCGGGGGGCTCGGTTGGAGCTCCGTGTTAGGGGCCAGCTTAATCGGGGCTATCCTGGTTATTATTTTGGGCTATGCGGGGATATTTAATAAAATCGTCAAAAACTTTATCCCGCCTATCGTAGGCGGCACAATCATTTTCATTGTAGGTCTTTCTTTATTGCCTGTTGCGATCAGAGATAATATCTACGGAGCCTCCGGCGCTTCAATTAATCAAAATGTATTATTAGCTCTTATTTCAGGCGCTACACTGCTTGTTTTTGTGGTTCTCGGTACTTTGTTCCGTAATAAAGGATCTATCTTCCGAATTCTTTCCGTAATGATGGCGTTAGTAGTCGGATGTATTTCCGCTAATATTATGGGCGTTTTAGATTTCTCAGCGATAAGCAACGCCAAGTGGTTTAGCATGCCGCGGATCGCTTTTGTTGATTTCGGCTTTTCCTTCAACTTTTCAGCTATTATCACCATGGTTATTATTTATATCGTGCTGCTTGCTGAAACAACAGGCACATGGTTTGCGGTCAGCAATGTAATCAATCAACCTTTGACAGACAAAAATATTAACCGCGGGGTAATTGGAGAAGGGATTGGCTGTCTTATTGCTTCTGTGCTCGGTTCGACGCCTGTTACAGGTTATTCAACTAATGCAGGGATCATCTCCATCACAGGTGTTGCCAGCCGCCGGGTCTTCCTCGCTGTAGGAGGATGGTTTGTCCTCTTTGGTTGTTCTGGTAAACTCGCTGCTTTGATCTCTTCCATTCCATCCGCTGTAATCGGCGGCGTCTTCGCCATCATCTGCGGCATCATCGCAATTAATGGTGTGCAAGTAATGAAGAATGTAACCATCGGCGAAAAAGAAATGTACATTATTGCCTTACCTATGATCATCACCTTGGCGTTGGTACTCATTCCTGGTGACTACTTGAACTCTTTACCTACATTCGTGCAGTATTTATTAGGCTCACCTATCCTAGCTGCTTCATTGGCAGCGATCTTATTGAATAAATTATTGCCTAGTGGAAAATAGAACATAAAAAAGAGCAGCCCCTAAAGGAATCGATAGATCTCCTTTGGGGGCTGTCTTTTTTTAAAATAACATCCCATATTGGCCCCTGTCCCCTGCCTATTTCCACCCTTAAAGGCGTTTGACTAGACCAGGCTAAAGTCCCTGAATATATTGTTATTATTTATCCTATTTAAGGGCTTTTATTAATTGGTGGGGGTGATCATTCTGGCTATCCGTTACAGCATCATAATTCCAACCTATAACCGACTTCAGCAGCTGCTACTTACACTCACTTCATTCGAGACATAGACCTATCCGAAGGATCGGTTCGAGGTAATCGTTGCAGATGACGGTTCTACAGATGGTACTAAAGAAATGGTCGAAAGCTTTCAAACTTCTTATCCGCTTATTTATGTCGCTCAACAGGAACAACGCGGCCGTTCTGCCGTAAGAAATCTGGGGCTGAGTCAGGCAAAAGGGAAATACGTCATCTTCTGCGATGCTGATTTTCTGGTATTCCCTGAATTCATTAGGATCGTAAACCAGTATCACCGTAAATATCCTAAGTCCATAATTTCAGGTATTCCACACTCTTGGGATGACGCCTATACCCACTACTACCCAGACTTTTCTCCTGAAGAAAAAGAACATTGCCGCAATACACTTTCGCCTTCTAACTTATGGAATCCTGACTTCGAATCAGCGACTGAAATCATCCCATTAATCACACCCAATGATATCCTACAGCAGACGGAGACATTATCAAAAGTCACCTTTCCCTCAAGAGTTCCTCCAAATACCAAAAAGCAATTTGCCAGCACAGATGTAGCTCCTTGGATGTTACTCGTCACACGTTGTGTATCCATAAGACGCAGCCAATTAACTCGTGCTGGAGGTTTTAATGAACAGTTTATTCTCTATGGACTCGAAGATTGGGATCTTGGGTATCGACTGCATCGATTAAAAATCCCCTTTCACAGCATCAAAGAAGTTGTCGGAGTTCACCAAGAACATCCAACCCACTTCAGAGGAAATCTATTAAATATTGAGAATCTAAAAATCATGTTCAAAAGCTACGGGTTCAATGACTCCTCCCTAAATCTGTTCGCCCTTGTTCCTCCAAACGAAGACCTGGAGAAATACAAACATACTATACGGGTCTTGCGCAGAGGATACCGAACGAAGTCAACACGTTCATCAGCAATATTAATGAGAAGGACGTTACGGATTGCCGCCAAACAACTCTATGAACCCAATGATACCGCCGTATACCAAGAATCGTTAAGACGGATAAGTGTAAAAGTAAAGAGAAGAAAAAGCCGGGTTGCCCGTGTTTTGCGAGAGATTTTGGTGAAGGCTGAAAAGCTGGGAGAGTAATAACTAAAAATACATTAAACCGGGCATCAAATGATGTCCGGTTTTCACTTATTTTCTCAATTTATTGGGTAGCGGAATATGCCTAATCGACTCAATGGGATGATAGAGCAGCATCCACGGACCCGAAAAACGCATAACCCCTTTAATTCTTTGGCGATAATCCGGTTTGTAACAATGAACAGGACATTTGGCACAAGCTGTTTTCTCTTCACCAAACTTACAATAGGCTAACCTCTTCCGCGCATACTCATTTAATTCCTGACATTCCTCACAAAAGCCTTTATGATGATGTTTTTTCTTACAATATATACGAATCATTTTGGTAACAAGCTCTTGTTCTTTTTGAATTTTAGGACCCTCATTTAACTGCCGGTTTACCTTTGTTATCATATATGAACCCCCTTGTAACTTGTACAATAAGATCTCATGTAATTATAAAGGGTAAACCAACTGTGAAACCAGCCTTAACACTGAACCTCCTTAATTCCCTCACATACCGGGGTTGAACGCGATACTTGTATAAATCAAATTTTTTTAAAAAACTTGTAACGTTTATAGCTTTTTACGGATATATAACTTGAGGAGGTGAATGGATGCAGGACAACGAGCAATTATACAGGGAATATTCAACCCAAGTATATAAATTCGTATTTAGCTTTTGTCATAATCACTTGCTGGCAGAAGAAATCACCCAAGAAACTTTTTATAGAGCTATAAAATCGATAGATAAATACGATGGGACCTGCAAAGTATACGTTTGGCTTTGTCAAATTGCTAAACATGTGTGGTATCAGGAGCTGGACAAGCAGCGCAAGCGGAAGTCTGAGGAATTAGAAGACGCTCCTTTGGCTAACGCAAATTCAACAGAATCCCAGTTCATTTTTGCTCAGGACAAAATGGATTTATTTAAACAACTTCATTTACTTGATCCAAATACCAAAGAAGTATTATATCTGCGTTTGACCGGAGAATTCAGTTTTCGGGAAATTGGCGAAATTCTTGGCAGAGATGAGACCTGGGCAAGAGTTACCTTTTACCGTGGAAAACAAAAATTAATGAAAGGAAGATCTTCATGAAATGCGAGATCATTCAGGATTTATTACCTTCCTATATTGAAAAGCTAACCTCTGTACATAGTAACGAAGAAATCGAAAAACACCTGCAATCCTGTGAAAGCTGCCTTCAATCCTATAATGAAATGACCGCCACAGCAAATCTAAGCGCGCCTATGATTGATAAAGAGGAAGTTAACAAACTCAATTATTTTAAAAAAGTGAAAAAAAAGAATATAAAAACTCTCATTTTTTCCGTCTTATCGGTACTCATACTGGCTACAGCCCTTATTGGACTTTTTGTTATCGGTTTCCCTGTATCCTCTAAAGATGTAGTCATAGATTATCAGAAGACAAAGGACCGTTTGGAAGTTCATCTAACTTTGGAAAATGGCAAGGACCTCGTGTTCTCAGGAAAAACCAAATTTATCCGCGATGAGAATAATAATGTAATCGGTTCTGAATCCAGGTATACGCCTAGAGGTTTACTTCATAATCCCTTTGATGATGTAGGCAAAAAAGTTATGTTGGGGACGGAGATTCATACCGATCTAGATTTTCCAAACAAGTTTATTCTTGAATTCAAAGATAAAACTATGACGTTTGTTAATGGTGTTTTAGTGGAGTAGACATTGCTGCTAAAATAAAAAAAGACACCTTAAAAGGTGTCTTTCGCTTTACACCCTACTAAAAAAGTTAGCATTTTTGTTCGTTTTTTCGCTAAAATATAGGGTTATCGATTTACTAAAAGTATCTTATAATAAAATTACACATGGATATTTCACCCCTTTGTGAACGCGCGTTTATAGATCGGCCCATTAACCACTTAATAGGAGGAATGGTCATGCAATATGGTTATTTTGATGAAAAAAACAAGGAATACCTCATTACCAAGCCGAATACGCCTGCCCCTTGGGCGAATTACCTTGGCTCGCCGGAATACGGTGCGATCATCTCAGGTAACGCAGGCGGCTATAGCTTTGTAAAGTCTGGCGCAAATGGGCGGCATATCCGCTACCACTTCAACTCTAAGGACGAGCCCGGACGCTATATTTACGTGAGAGATTTGGAGAACGGGGATTATTGGTCCGGCTCTTGGCAGCCAGTGGGTAAAGATCTGGAGCAATATAAGTCGGTATGCCATCATGGAACCGGATACACGAACATCGTCTCGGATTACGATAACATCCATACAGAATCATTATATTATGTACCGCTGAACAAAACCTACGAGGTGTGGCGCATGAAGGTGCGCAATAATGACTCGAAAGCGCGCAAGCTGGCTCTCTTCGGATTTGTTGAATTAACCAACAATAACAACTATGAGCAGGATACCGTCAACCTTCAGTACACTCTGTTTATTTCACGGACCTACTATAAAAATAATATGATCCTTCAAGTCATCAATGAAAACACCCCCGAAGAACAAACCTGGAGATTCTTCGGCGCTGCAGGTGCAGAAGTTACCGCTTATGACGGTGACCGGGATACGTTCCTAGGCGATTACCGCAGTTATGGCAATCCGGCCTCTGTTGAGAACGGCCAATGCTCCAATTCATTAAATTACAATACTAACGCCTGCGGGGCCCTGCAGATTAACGTAGATTTGCAGCCGGGAGAAGAGAAAGAAATCGCATTTCTACTGGGACAGTATGATGAGAAAGGCGCTTCCGAGATTCTCAGCCATTATAAGGACTTGTCCGTGGTAGATAAAGAACTTGAAGAGTTAAAAGCATTCTGGCACAGCAAACTTAACCGCTTCCAAGTCCAGACACCAAGCGATAATCTGAACAACATGATCAACACTTGGAATGCATATCAATGCTTTATCACTTTCATCTGGTCACGTGCAGCCTCCTTCCAATACTCCGGTCTTCGTAATGGACTCGGCTATCGGGATACCGTGCAGGATATTCAAGGCATCATTCATCTGGATCATGAGATGGCCCTTGAGCGTCTAAGACTGATGATATCCGCCCAGGTTTCCAACGGCGGTGGACTTCCGTTGGTGAAATTTGACCACAATCCTGGGCATGAGGGCACACCGGATGATCCAGAATACGTGCGGGAAACCGGTCACCCCCATTATCGGGCCGACGACGCTTTATGGCTGTTCCCAACCGTCATTAAATACTTGAATGAAAGTGGCAACTGGGATTTCACAGATGAAATAATCCCTTATTCGGATAAAGGCGAAGGCACTGTGTACGAGCATTTGCGCCAGGCGCTTCAGTTCAGTCTGGATCGCATGGGCGCACACGGCATGCCGGTTGGGCTTCATGCCGACTGGAACGATTGTCTACGGCTTGGAGCCAAGGGTGAGTCGTTGTTCGTCGCATTCCAGCTGTATATGGCATTCAAGGTGTTCATGGAAATTGCACAAAATAAGAACAAGCCTGAAGATATTCAATGGGCGCAGGGCCTGCTTGATGAGCTGGACGATAACATTCAAAAACATGCTTGGGAGAAAGATCAATTCGTCCGCGGATTTACCGAAGACAACTATACCATCGGCTCCTGGGAGAATGATGAAGCCAAGATCTGGCTCAATCCGCAAAGCTGGGCCGTATTAAGCGGTGCAGCCCGCCCGGATCAGGCTAAGCTCTCCATGGACAAAGTGTATGAGAATCTGCGGACCGATTACGGCACTATGTTATTCTACCCTCCGTTCCGTGAATACGGTTTGCCAGTAGCATTGATGGCTCTTTTCAACGCCTCAACTAAGGAAAACGGCGGCATCTTCAGCCAGCCGCAGGGATGGCTCATTCTGGCGGAAACTATGATCGGCAACGGTGGGCGCGCGTTCGAATACTTCCTGAATTGCAGTCCGGCCAGCATGAACGATAAGGCTGAAATCCGCAAACTCGAGCCTTATGTCCATGGCCAGTTTGTCGAGTCCAAGGACAGCCCATATCAAGGCCGGGCGCATGTCCACTGGCTGACCGGCACCGCTTCAACCGTGATGGTCTCCTTGGTGGAAGGCATTATGGGGGTTCAACCGCAATTTGATGGTCTTCGCCTCAACCCGTGTGTTCCTTCCGACTGGACAGACTTTTCCATGGTCCGGGAATTCCGTGGGAAGAAGCTGCACATCCAGGTGGAGAACAAGAAAGGTGTACAAAAAGGGGTTACCCTTATCGTTATTAACGGTGAACAAATTCAAGGCAACCTGATCCCCGTCGCCAAAATGGCGCCAGAAAACAACGTGCTCGTTATTATGGGTTAAAGCGTATTTATGAGGAATAGATAGGAGGACGGACCGATAAGGTGCGTCCTCCTGTTTTTACAATTAGAACGAGGCTATTTCAGAATTTTATTTAACTCCTCAGCTTGTTTCCTGCTATTAATTCTGGCATAGAAATAGAAAGCTATAGTGTGCAGTATAACCGATAACAACAACATTCCAGGCAACCAGGGGCTTATGAAGTTGAACATTTCTTTTGAGAATAACCACACCATTCCCATTCCGCCAAATATACTGAAGGTCGAAGAAATCAGAATATTCCAAAGCGGTCTTAACGTGAAATAGTTCCACAACACATTGTACATCACTCCGAATATCCCCGCGGAAATAATAGCGATACCTGCAATACGCCATAGATATAACATATCAATAGATTGATCCTTGAAAAACACAGTTAACAGTAGCGTTATCCATAAAGAAGTTAAAGTAAACACCTGAAAAAATGAATTTTTTAATTGATTAACCATGATAATTCCTCCTGAAATTTTTAATATAATAGCGGCTGACAAAATAACAAGAACCATTCGTCAGAATCACTTTTATTCTTGCATTATCCGTTGCTGAGAACTCTTTTATGTAGCTGGTGTTGATTATGGTCTGATTATTAATTTTTATAAACTGAGGTGAATTCAGAACTTCTTCAACAAATTTCAATCGTGTATTAAGAAGAAACATTTCTCCCGTAATTACACGTACACTGCACATACGGCCTTCCGGCTCTATGACCGCGATTGAGCTGGATATAATCGAGACATTGCGATCATTTTTGGCGTTGATGACCACGATCCGTTTTTCCGATGTTTGTATAGCTACTTCGATATTTGCCCAATGTTCCTTTTCAGCCGGGTGGGTTGTTACTTTCGTAGTACCTCGATCCATTTCTATGTCCTCTTCAAAAATGATTTCCAAGTTGTGCTGCCTCCTCTCAGATCTCATATTATTATCAAAAAAGGCCTATGACCACTATCTTACGTTTTCTTGCATTAATTTGTCTGTTTGTTGCAAGATAGCTGTTTCCACTACCTCCCCGAACGAAAAAAACTGCCGGGACCTTCCCGACAGCCTGAACTCATTCTCATAATTGGCAAACCAAGTTTCTTCGCCTGTAACAATTCTCTACAACCTCGGGTCGATCCCTTTCTCCTTCGTTACCTCGAATAACAAGTTTGCTGCAATTTGCTTGTAGTCCTCGTTGTCAGACGAGATCTCATCCAGCTTCACTTCTAGCATTTGTCTGCCTAGCCGGTGTTCGATTAAGGACGTCCGAAGCTTAGGAGCGATATTCTTCTGCTTCATCAGCTTGGCATACTTATGTGGAAACTTGTAGTCGTACCCGTAGATGATCGACAGGTAGCCCGGATTGCGGACCTTCATATAAGGGACTACCCCCTGCTGTTCTTGCTCCGGTTTGATTACAATTCCCTCCATATGTTTCTCTACCGTTATCTTTGCGAAATATTCCTCTGCTCTGATGTAAGCATCAGGCTCTTTCAAGTCCAGAACCAGAAATTCATCATCATTTAAGAACCTGTATAGTTCCGAGGTTTTGCCGTCAGGTAACCGTTCATCGCCATTCTCCAGCACTTCCTTCAGGATTGCAAAAGGTTTGTACGCTAATTCCGCATCACCTGCATACAACTCCAGTTGCTGTTTGTATACTCGGTAGGCTTCCTCACGCTGGTCAAGATCTACATACGATTCTCTTATGTCACGGACATGCTTAAAAGTCTGGTAAACATGAGACCCATAGTTGTTGTTAAGCGCCTCTTTCGACAAATGGTGCTGGTCTTGTTCAAAGCCGCTTGCTTCAAAATCCTGTATCAGTTTACCCAGTGACTCCTCAAATCCATATTGTCTTAAGAAATCCAGCTCTGTCTCCAGCGACTTGCCAATCGGCCGGAACTGACGCTCAATTAACCCATCCCCAAGCGCTTTCCATGGCAGAAGCTCGCCATCCAGTAAAAGCACACGGACCCCCTGCTCAGCCATATAGGTTCCGAATTTATGAAGCAGCTGTTCGTAGATAGGCGTCAGATCGACCGCCTGAACCTTATAGCCGTTCCGGCTAATTGCGTAACACTGCTCTATATCCCGATAAAGGTACACACTACAGCGTGATCCCATATATTTAGGCTGCAGGACGACTTCAGATATACGACGCTCGGCAAAATAATCCAACCCTTTTCGCAGAGACTCAAGCTCACCGGCAGCCACATCCTTATCCGCAGGTGACATCGTCCCGGAGATGAAGTTGACCCGGTTCTGCGAGGAATACTGCAGTCTGCGCACAGACTCGTAATCAAGCTCCAACAAGGATACGGTTGGCTTTTCCCGGAACAGGATAGGTAGCTCTTCGTGCACCGTAGTCACATGCGATTTTTGACTTTTATAGAAAGGTTTAAATGACATGCGAACAGAAGTTAGTTCATTACCCTGCGCACTCCCTGTGTCGAGGTGGAGTTTGTTTTTGATCCGAAAAGTCTGCTTGGCTGCAATATGTCCGAAGAGATGAAAGGGGTGATTACTAACAGCCTCTTGCTTTAGGAAATCAAGCTGTTCCTCAAAGGAAACCTCACGATCCAGCCGAAAGTTACGCTGATGGCGTAGTGAATTCGTATCCAGCTTACCAATGTACTTATTACGGCAAGGAGCATGAGTAACATAAAAAGAAGGACCTTGCATACCGATATAGCGGTAAAAGGGCTGGGATTGCTCCACTAAATCCGAAAATTTACTAAAAAGCGCGGGGTCCTCCTTAAGCACTTGGGTGGAATCAAAGTACGTTCTTAGCAGTTCCGGATCGGTTCCTTGAATCTCCCCCTTTACGTACTTGTATACAAAGTTCTCGTGATTGCCCATAACAAATAGGAAATACTCGCGGTTATCAAATAAGAACTCAATCGTCTCCCGCGTTTTTTTACCCTTATCAATCCAGTCACCAGCAAGAATGACTCGTGTGTTACTAAGCTTATCTGTTGCACTTAACTTACCTTCGTGCTCCCGGTAGCCGTAATTACGTAATAGTCCCTGAAGCTCTTCGACACACTCATGAACATCCCCAACCACAATATATTCTTGTGCTTGTTGAAGTATCGTAGATGCGTAAGTATCCCAATCCTGTATAATCACCCGGTAGTCCGGGTTAGGTATCCCTTCACCCTCGAGAATAAAATCTTTAGCACGCACTTTATGAATCTTGTTGTAACCTTCCCGTGACAGAACAGGCAGGACTTCTTTTCTGAGCCGGTTTAAATGATTGGAGATCAGCTTCTTCGAGCGCTCCGAGACGTAGTAATCCTCCCGTTTACGGTAATCAAACAGAATAACCTCCAGATTGTAATTATTTTGCCCGGCGATCTCACGGACTTTACTACGATAATCTTCGGATAGCCCAATGGTATCCATCACCACAAACTCCGCATTAATCGGAAAAGAAGTGACTAACTTTAATTTCTCAAACAATAATTGAAAGGTATGCGAACTGGCCTCCAGCATAACCTGATCATACTTATCATAGTCGTAGCCCAATATCTCCTGACGGATACTATCCGAGGATAAGTACTGCACATTCGTACGTAAACCTTTGGAGGCATCCTCTAGTTTTAACTGCGGGATCAGAACTTCTTTAGCAAAAGTTGATTTCCCGCATTCCGTTGCTCCTACAAGCAGAAATATGGTATGTACACGCGTTTGAATTTCCACTGTCTATTCCTCCTTTCTTCGCACAATAGCGCATTGCGTCGTACGGATCTCGCCAACCCGGTCACCAACCATCAAATATTCGACCTCGACTGCTAAACCTGGAATCGTATCCAAAACCCATTGCCCGAACGCTTCCTGTCCCATTTCCCACTTGTGATCCTCATGCCGGAATCCTTCCAGCTCATAATAACGATTGAAATCAGCATTCGGTGTGGTCACAATAAGCTGTTGAAAATTCACATTACCGATTATCTGTTGAATAAGCTCTACCGCTTCACCCTCACTCATGTGCTCTACAACTTCTGTTAGAATCACATCAACCTGCTCCCCGTTGTACGACTCCAGAAAATGGTCCAGTGAGCCAAAGGTTGCAATGTTATCAATGTCCTTTGCTTTCGCTTTCCGGTTCACAACCTCCAGCAGCTCCTCGGCTATATCTACCGCATAATAGGTACTTTCTATTTTCCCGGCAAACGGTATCGCATAGAAACCTTCTCCGCAACCGATGTCCAGAATCGGCTTATTGAATGGAAGCACACTCGAAATAAAAGCACGCCGCTGCATCGCAGTACCGCCATACTCCAGCCCAATAGAATACTGGTCCGTTTGTTCGATAGAGGCTTTATATCGCTTGAACCGTTCCTTAGAGGTAAGGAAATTCCTTGCAAATAGACTTCTTATATAAAAAGGTGCATCAATGACGTTAAGGCTACGGATATATTTATCCAAAATAGCATCCGAAATATCTATGTACTCATCCCCAAATATGGATAAGAACAAGGACAGCACACCAACAACATGTAAGAGGTGATACAAGCTTTTATGTGTGGTAATCGTCAGCGAATAGCTCTTATGTGCCTGATGCTGTAAGGAGAAGGTATATCCCTTTAAATGCTTTTGGAAAAATTCAATATAGTGCATCCGCTCAACCTGAACCATATTAATGAAAAAAGAATGCTCATATCCTTCCGCATCCCGTTCATCCTGGGCTTTGAAGGGTGTAGCGAAAAACTCATTGACCGCATTAAGCGGAAATAGAGGTGTATTAAACCGGGAGACATTTAAATACTCAAAGCTCTCGCTTCCGTTCTGCTTGTAGGATATATCGTTATCTGCATCCTTAAAATAAACGTTATAAGTTGCCTCATCAGAATACCATCCATAAGCCAATCCCTGACGAACCGGACGAAGCTGCATACCTGTCACTGGATTTTTTTTAATTAAAAAAGTGAAGTTTGGATTCGTAGATTTCAGTTGTACAATAGCCACTACCATCTTCCTCCTATCAATCTTTCTATAGGGCCCGTCCCCATACTTCCTGTAAAGCTTCTCGAAATAGAGCATCCAGCTGATGATCTCTGTTGTTCTCCTTAGCATTCAAGGATGCCGCCACCTTATCCAACACTTGGAACTGTTCTTCTAAATAATCGTTAATCGCGGTTAGCTGCGGCTCGTAGTCTAGTTCCTCACCGGATTTTTTTCGTGCCAGCAATTGCTGAATCACCTGCCACAGCTCTTCATCCTGCGGAATAAGCCGCTCTACCAGTACATCGAACTCCATCGGCGGCATCTCTCCATATCGGTGAGTCCATTCACAGGCTAGAACGGGACGAAGTACATAAAAGTACTTTTTGATCTTGACCTGTTCGCCTTGCAAATAATCACGGTAGTTCCCTCTTGCCATGTTTAAGTAATGGTACATACAAGACTTAGGCGAAAATGTGTACGGGGAGATGCTTCTAAGCTTCTCTGCTATACTGTACTTTTCTGCATATTGAATGGGTGATTGCAGCCACTCCAGCAGCGGTGGATTAGACTTCCGGAATAAATTCAGTGCTTTCCGCAAATCCCAGCCATTGATATCAAGCATATTGTCAATAGGACGCTCGATCACATCCCGCTTATCAAAAATAGATAGGTACCATTCCGGTTTATGCAGATAAATAAATCTCACATCATAATCACTGTCCTGCGATGGGAATCCCCACGCCCGGCTGCCTGATTCACAGGCATACAATATTGTAACTTGCTCCTCCTGTTCAATCTGTTCCAGCTGCTCACGGATAAGCTTGTTTATAGGATCCATCTTCACCCCTCCAGATCGGTTACTCCCTATTCTCTACCCTTGGTACTATTCGAACGCCTCATCAGAATTGCTTCGGCTTCATGGATCTATCTTCGCTCATCTTCCCTGTAACGAACAGGGCGAAAGTATGGCGGCAGCCAAAAACACTTCCATTTTATTCAACTCTGGTGCTTAATATAATGAGTACTACTATTTCTAATGGATTCGCTACAGGCTGGAGGAATACAAATGGCCCGGGAAAGTTTTGACAAGGAGATTCAATTTCTTCGCATGCTCTCTTTAGCGGGGGGAGCTTACAGCAGACAGCAATTCGCCGATCGTCTCGGCATTTCTGTACATACCTATGACAAAACGCTGCGCAACCTGAAGGGCATGGTAACCGTCTTACAACAGGACCTGCCTACAGAACAAGGAACAGAACTCTCTGAGTGGCTCCGCTATAATTACTATGAATCTGCCGACCCGCTGCTCCTGTTCTTGTTCCGGGCGAAGTCGCTTAAGGAAACGGAGAGCATCCGGCTTACTCTATTATTAACTGCGCTCCAGACTCGGGAGCTAACGGCTAAGGATTTACAGGATGTCTGCAGTGAGCAAATGCCAACCCATTATCCAATGCCTGATGAGAAGACCATCCGTGGAGATCTGAAATACCTTGAGGAAGTTGGCGTTATTCTTCGTGTAAACGAAGGCCGCCCTTATCGATACAAGGCTGCTAACGATCTGATTGATCAATTATCCGGCGATCAGCTCTTGGATCTTTACGACTATGTTGATGTCATCGCCAACACGCAGACTCCTTCTGTGCAAGGTTACCTGCTGCGCGACACTTTAAAAAAGGTTCTGCGGAAGCGGGGTTATAACCTCGAAGCTACGGAAACCCATAGATACAAATATAATTATCATTCACGTATTCTTGATGAGGCACACCTATATACGATATTTGCAGCGATTCAGCAACGAAAAAAAATCAAGTTTCTATATCTATCCCCTAAAAAGGGCAAAAACTACGCCTCTCAGAATACCAATCCTCTCTTTGAGCGGGAAACAAGGGGCATCACAGAAACCGTTCTTCCGCTCCGCGTCATCTATGACCATCAATATGGGCGCTGGTATTTAATCGGACATAATTCAAGTATGGGCATCATGAAATTCCGAATGGAGGGCCTTACTCAAATTGAGGAGGGCGACACTGTGGAAGAAGCAGAGTTTGCTCAGAAACTCAGCAATCTGGAAGAGCAGATGACAAACAGCTGGGTTATAGATACCACCCGTGCGATTAAAGTGGTGGCGAGATTTTATAACCCCAATCGCCCGGGTGTTAATTTTATTCGGGAGCGGGTTGAAGCGCAGGGACAGTGGGGAGTAATTACGGAAGAGTCCGATTCTACATTCCTTTATGAGATCACAGTGAATGGTATTTATGAAATTAAGCCGTGGTTACGAAGCTTTGGTTCGAGCTGCGAGGTATTAGAACCCCCTTGGCTGCGTAAGCAATTTATCGCGGAGTGGAAGGAGATTCACAGCTATTATGAATCCATTTGAGAAAATATTTAACTTCCAAATCATCTCACGCCTCGACGAAGTGGGTTCATTAGCGCTGACCTCCCAGGAACGTTCCTGGCTGAAAACCATGTTAATGCACCCGGCCTCAGAAGCAGCTTTTACACTGGATACCTTAAGTAAATTGAACTCCATATTGGAGGCAGAAGCGTCCACAGAAGTGCAGGGAATTATTATGGAGAAAGCTAAAAGCAAAGAGCGGCAGGTCTATCATCCAATGCTTCGTACACTCCGCCGTATAATCATGCAGAATCAAGCGATCCTTATTACTTTCCATATTAAGCATGGAGGCCAACGAACTGACCGAACCGGGTTCCCTCATAAGCTGGAATACAACATGTATAAGCGGGAGTGGTATTTGCAATGGTACAGCACCCGGCAACGTTCTCTTATGTCCACTAAACTAAAAAACATTGTTTCTGTTGAAGTAGCTCCCTTCCCTGCCAAACGGATTGATGACTTAAAAGCAAGAATAACGCGATTATTAGAGGATCAGAAAGAATGTGCATGGATTCAAGTCATTCCCACCTTTAATGCTGAGCTGTCCCGAATTCTGTACGCCTTTTCCTGTTTTGATAAATCCGTGTCCTTTGATGAAAATTCGGGCATCTATCGAATCAAAGTCATCTACATGAGAGACGATAGCGAATTCCTATTGTCCAAAATCCGTTTTCTTGGCCTCCGCGTAAAAATCGTCGAGGGTGAGCATCTTAAGCGGCGCATGCTGAAGTCGGCAGCTATGGCGATTGACCGGTATGGGGAATAACCGAGAATTAGTATAGGCTGGTCAACTATCCTGAAGTGCTGGAACTTGCTTATATAGTAAAGTAATAGACACGGTTAAGATGTCTTTTACTTTACTTACAGCAGCTTTCTTAAAAACTGAGAGGTTTATTCTCATGAAAAGAAAATCCGTCTTATGCGTATAGTCAAGATGAAAACTCAGAGTTAGTGAGGGGATTAGAAGTGGGAAAGAGAGTTATAGTAAAAATATCAGAATTGACCAAAAAACATAAGATTTCCCTACGAGAATTGTCCAGAATATCCGATGTCCGACATGCCGCATTAAGTGAGTTAGCTAATGGAAAAAGGGAGAATACTAACTTTAGTCATATAGGAAAAATTGCAGAAGCTTTAAATATTGAGGATATTCGTGAGATTATTGATTTGGTTGATGATAAAGATTAATCAAATCAACACAAAATTGATAGTTTTTCAATCGACAACAACTCAAGTAATAAAATCATAAGAAAAAGCAGAAAAGCGACCCCTACAGGTCGCTTTTCTGCTTTTCTGATACTCCATATTATAGTCGAGGCAGTCAATTCCCTATTCCAGCTTCATATAATACAGATTCGCCGTACTATCTTTTGTAATGGTATGTGCACCTGCGGCTAGAGAGACAGTAGCAATGCCATTGGTTATAGGATAACTTGTTCCATCTACTTTGATTTTCGTTCCCTCTGTGTTGAACACTAGGGTTAGCGTTGAAGCTTTAGCAGCAGTGAATTGAATGCTGGTTGCACTCTCGATTTTTAGACATTGGGTTAGAGATAAACCCTGATATGCCACAGTTCCCTTACTTGTTGAGAGATTGCCTTGGATATTGAAGAAATTGCTTGTTGTTCCATCCGTAGTAAAGTTGTGAACGGTCGCTCCCGCTGTCGGCACTGGCGTTGTCGTCGGTGCTGGAGTCGCTGTTGGAGCTGGGGTCGCTGTTGGCACAGGAGTTACTGTTGGCGTAGGTGTTACTGATGGAGTCGGAGTCGGGTTCGTTGGGTTTGAATTGCCCCCTACAGAGACAAGTCCCGTTGTGTAGCTTCTGATTGCAGACATCAGCGCTGTATTCAGCGCATACGAAACGTCATCCACTGAATCATTAAATTCCCATGTGAAGTCTCCGCCATTCAGACGTCCGGCTTTTGCCATAACAATCTGTTCAACATTACTTACGTTATCAATATTAGATACGTTCACTCCTGTATTTACGCTCGTGTCGAAGTTGTTATAGGCTGTTCCGCCTTTTAATGCTTTGTATGAGCTTGGGACGGTTTCATTTCTTGACGAAGCTAAGTAAGCATCAAATGAGGTAACATTCGCAGGAGCTGTCCCTGTGTTTGAATTCGCATAGATGAGACTTGAAGCCTCTACAATAAGATTGTTATAGGCTTTAATTAAACCTCCATTTTCGCCTGAGAACGTGCCCTCCCCTAAAGCATCTGTACCTTGTAAGGAGATCATCATTGGAAACTTAGCATGTCTAAAATAATTAGATTCTACAAAAGCTGAAGCACCTGTAGTAACACCCACACCGTATTTGGAGATACCATCGAAAAAGTTGTTATAGATATGGACGGATGCCACTCTAATCCGCGGATGACGGGAGTCCGAATGGTCAAACCAGTTGTGGTGGAAGGTAACAAAAAATTCAGCCGGCTCACTCAAACCAACTAACGAAGATTTTCCGGAATCCCAGTAATGGTTGTAAGAGATTGTAATATAGTTGGATCCATTTTTAAGGTCTGTGGAACCGTCGCCCTTGGCTTGGTCTGCATCGCCTCCAGCAGCTCCATAAAAAATATCATTATTATGCACCCAGACATTCATATTGCCGGAATCCATTGAAATGCCATCGTCGGGGAATAACATTACACCCAGGTTTCTTACTTCCACATTACCTACATATCTTAGAAGCATTCCCCAACCGTATGCGTAAGCATCATTTCCGATACCTTCAATAGTAATATTCATTTCCGAATAATTGTTTTTACCTTTGACTTCAAGATACCCACTGCTGTTAAGCTGTCCACTCAGATCAGCAGCTGTAACTTTTCCGATAATTCGGATCGCAAGTGGAGTTGTATCATAACCTTTTTGTCTCAGTGTCAGAATACCACCCAGGCCAACCCCTGTTTGTACAGCGCCGGAGCTGTTGATTTTCACACCAAGGGTTACGGTTTGCGCATTCTGAGAGGTTATATACAGCACTTGAGCACCATTCTTGAGGGTTCCATTCTCATTATAAGCCCCTGATCCTGTACCATATTGCGAACTAGTCGAAAAAGCAAATCCTGAGCGGTCATATGACGTTACGGATAGTGGATTTGAAACCGCACTTACCATCCCACCCCCTGACAAGGTAGCTTCAACTTTCATCACATAATTACCGGCTGCAAGCCCAACAGCATCTGCTCTCCAGTAGGAAGAATATTTGCGGATTAACTCATTATTAATTTGTTGATACCCAGAATCCGCTGCACTTGCCAATTTAACATAAACGTTATACCCTGTCGCATTGCTTACAGGTGACCATTCCACATATGCCGTTTCATTCCAGCCTCCACTGCCTGTTACCGCAAGACCAGCAGCATGCACCACCGTATTTGTCCATCCACCTACTATTAAAGAAAGAGCAAGAGAAAACAACACAACAATACTGGTTACCTTTGCAACTCTTTTTTTCATTTTATTTCCTCCCGATTTTAATTTGTTGCAGATATTATTGTAACCGCTTGCAAAAAATGAAGTTTCTCTTTTCACCTCCTAAATATTTAGAAAGAGATCCTGCATCTAGCCCCTGTATCCCTTCGAAAATAATACAAATTCTGGAACCAGAACACGTTCAACATATCAAAACTAAAAAAGGTTCCGAAACAATCATTTACTCATATCTCCCATATCTAACCGTGTTCTGAGCTAATGATTATAGGACAGCGAATGGATTGTGATCATACAACACGAATAGCCACACAGTAGCCAGCACATAATAAAATTCACAACCATTAGGTAAACAAGGAGGAATTTTCAATTGAGCGCAAATAAACCAGACAAGAATCTGATCAACACTGTAAAAGATTTGGAAGCTACGCCCGTAAACAGCCTGGAAGCCCAACAGCAGCAACAAGCCCGTAATGATCGCCGCAAGCAGTCTCAGCATGACAGCGACGGCAAATTCACGGAAAATGAAACCGGGAACTTTCATTAAAGTCGGGGATAATGTTGGCATCTTCTTTTCAAGCCGCAATAACGTAAAAAGACACCTTTCAAGGTGTCTTTTCTTTTACTACCTATGGAGCCGCATCATAATGTATTTTCCTCTGATCAATACGTATCAACTGCTCATCCTGTAATCCAAGCAATGATTTTGTCACGGTCTCACGCGCCGTTCCTGTCATATCCGCCAGGTGTTGATGCGTTAATTTCAAATCGATTAGAACACCTTCATCAGAGGGCACTCCGTGCTGTTCTGTGTCATTAAATTATGATGTGACATTTTTACATTTTATGGGTTTATGATTGAGCATATTTCACAATTTTTCCAAATGCACCATCGTAAAATGGAAGGTTTTGTTGCTGAGAACAAGAATAAAGTTAAGATTCTAAAATTCAAGAAGTGAGTTGATGAACATGAGTGATAAGATGGTGGCTGTTTTAAGAAGACAGTTTGATCCAACCGTAGAAATGCTGAAGAATCTTATCGAAGTATGTCCTGATCATTTTTGGAAGAATGCCAAGCATAAATACTGGAAGCATATATTCCACGCTACAACCAGCATGAAATTTTGGTTTAGGCAGCAGAAGGATGAAGAATTCAAAATACCTGACTTCGGTAAAGATATAACAGAAGACTTAGATAAGGAGTGCTCTGACTACCCTACTAAGGAGGAAATGACGACGTACCTAGAGGAGATATTGAGTGTGGCTCGTAATTTTTTTGATGAACTTACTGACTGCAGATTATTGGAACCATGTGTACTATACGAAGAAATAACTAAAACTGATGTTATCCTCATGCAGATAAGGCATGTTCAACATCATATAGGTTATTGCAACAGCATATTGAATTCGAATCACCTAGAAACAGCAAAGTGGCTATGATAAAATGAGTGACCGAAATCAGCTTCTTTACCACGAGGAGTGTTATTTATTATGGTTTATGAATTTGATAGTGAGATAAAGCTGCTGGAAGGTAAAATGAAATGGAAAGTAGTCTATTTCCCCTATTCAGTAAGGGAGATATTCAATACTAATGGTAAAGTACCTGTTCAAATCTCTGTTGACGGGCACGAATTTGACCATACTTTATTGCCGTCAAAGAATGGGCATTATTTTGTTTATAACGAATTTATTCGAAGAGCATTACAAAAAGAGCTCGGTGATACATTACATATAATACTTAAGAAATGCGAGGAAAATCGTAAACTGATTGTGCCAGATTACATTACTACAAACCTTGAAGAGTACCACATGCTGAATACATTTCTAAACCAGCCTGATTACATTAAACGAGAGCAGATTAATTATATTGAGCTTGCTAAAAAGGAAGATACAAAAAATAGACGAATACTAGCTCTAATTGATAAACTTAAGGATTAATAAAGGGACTACAATAAAGTTGAGGTAAAATGAAGACAGCAGAGTTAAGCAACGAATATTGATAATTCGCTAAACCCCAACAATCATTTTTAAATGAGCACCAAACTTTAAAAAATCACAAAAAAGCGATGAGAAACAATCCTCATCGCTTTCACTTAATAAAACCAGACTTGTTACAGCAAACCTCTGCCATAGTAATAGGTGATCGTTTAAGAGTCAGCAACCATCTGCCCCCTTACGTGGTGCTAGCACGTCGATCAGCAAGCGCCATCGCGGCGGCATAGCCGGAGCTCCAGGCCCATTGCAGGTTATAGCCGCCGCAATCTCCATCGACATCCATCACCTCACCTGCCAAATACAGTCCAGGGACTAACTTAGATTCCAACGTTCCTTCGGTTAGCTCCGTCGTATCGATGCCACCGGCTGTTGTTTGTGCATTAGTAAAGCTATTGGTATCGGTCACTTTAAATTCCCAACGCTTCAAGATTTTATAAAATATTTTTTTTGTTTTCCACGAAAGATCCTGACAAAGCAGGTGCAACTGTTGATCAATTCCAGCCTCCTTCAGCAGAACTGGAATCAGTTTCTTGCTGACGATACCTATAAGGGAATCGGCAACCGTCCGGTGTCCGAAGATCCCCCAGTGGATCTCCAGAAAATCAATTAACTCTTCCTCCGTGCGCTCCGGCATTAAATCAACCGACAAGGTCACCGATTCTCCTATTCCGAGATTATACGCAGCCTTTCTGCTGAGCTGAAGTATGGGCGGGCCCGAGATACCATAGTCCGTAAAAAGAATCTCACCAGACTCAGTGCGGATGACTTCATTATTTACGATAACATGGGCCTCTCCCTCAAATTTGATGCCCGATAGTTCCTTCAAATACGGATAATCCAGCTTCAATTGTACAATGCCTGGCACCGGGTTGATCAAGGTGTGCCCCAGACGTTGGACAAGCGTATAACCGGAGCCGTCCGTTCCCGTTTTGGGAGCGGTAAGGCCGCCTGCACATAGAAAAAGATAGTCGCTGGTATACACAACCTGTTCCTCTGTCTCCGTCTGGCAGGTTATCGCGAACCGCGGATGTCCCGCCGAAACGGTAACATCCAACACTTTATGTTTATAATATACGGGAACATTCCGATCCTCCAGCGCCAGCTTAAATACACCCGGCACCGAAGCCGCCTGCAGCGACATCGGATACATCCGGCCATTCTCCAAGCTTACAAAAGGAAGCCCGAGCGAGGAGAAAAATTCGATCGTTTGGCGGACACCGAATTGCCGCAATACATGTATTGGGAATCCTTCCTGATTACTGTGATACTTGCGTGATAAAGCGGCCGCTTCATCCGTACCGGTGGCGGTGGATTGGTTCGTAATGTTGCAACGCCCGTTACCCGTCGTTATTATTTTCTTCCCAAGCCGGTCATTGCTTTCAATAATTGCTGTATCAATACCTTGATCCCTCGCTGTAACTGCAGCCATTAGACCTGCAGCACCCCCACCGATAATGAACAGCTCGTGGTGCTTAGAAGTCTGATCCTTATACATGTTAATTGATGCATCCCTTTTCCTAATAAATTTATTGAATTGACTTAGCTAGCGCCATGGCGGCCACATATCCGGAACTCCAGGCCCATTGCAGGTTATAGCCGCCGAAATCTCCGTCCACATCCATCACTTCGCCAGCCAAATACAGCCCAGGCACCAGCTTGGATTCCAGCGTTCCTTCGATAAGTTCCGACGTATCAATGCCGCCTGCTGTCACTTGCGCATTCGTAAAGCCATTGGTATCCGTCACTTTAAATTCCCAACGCTTCAAGATTCGATAAAATTTCCCCTTGGTTTTCATCGATAGATCCTGGCAAAGCAGCTCGGGCTGTTGATCTAAGCCAGTCTCTTTTAATAGGACAGAAACAAGCTTCTTATTGAAGATGCCAACAAGGCAATCCGCTACAGTCCGGTGTCCAAAGGTCTCCCAGAGCCTTTCTAAAAACTCAACCAACTCTTCCTCCGTGCGGCCCGGCATCAGATCAACCGACAATGTTACCTGTTCTCCTCTTGCAAGATGATACGCAGCCTTCCTGCTTAGCTGAAGAATTGGTGGGCCGGTAATACCATAATCCGTGAAGGCAATTTCACCCTGTTCACTGCAGATGACTTTACCGTTCACAATAATATGAGCTTGTCCCTGAGATTTGATAGTGGACAGTGCCCTCATATTCGGATATTGCAGCTTCAATTGCACAATCGCCGGCAAAGGCTTAATCAGGGTGTGTCCCAGACGTTCGGCAAGTGTATACCCAGGAGGTTCTTTTCCCGCATTTGGACCGGCAAGGCCACCCGCAGATAGAAGTAGATAGTCGCTAGTATAAACAACCTGCTCCTCTGTCTCCGTTTGGCATGTTATCGTGAAGCGCGGATGATTCTTCGAAACAGTAACATCCAACACTTTGTTATTGAGGTACACCGGAACATTCCGATCCTCCAGCGCAAGCTGGAAAATATCCAGCACCGCTGCTGCCTGCAGCGACATTGGATACATCAAGCCCTCCTTCAATCTTGTAAGCGGAAGCCCGAGAAAAGAGAAAAAATCTATGGTCTGACGGATGCCAAATTGCTGCAATACCGCAAGTGGAAATCCGGCCTGATTACTGTGATACTTGCGCGATAAAGCAATTGCTTCATCTGTACCCGTTGCAGTGGATTCATTTGTAATGTTACAGCGGCCATCACCTGTCATTAATATCTTCTTTCCAATCCGGTCGTTACTCTCCAGAATGGCAGTATCGATACCCATATCACACGCAGTAACAGCGGCCATTAGTCCGGCAGCACCTGCGCCGATAATAAACAGCTTGTGGTGCATAGAAGTCTGATTCTCATACATGGTTGATCAATGCATCCTTTATTCCAATTTTTCTAAAAGCACAGAAGCACTTTATTAAATTATAGCATAAGTGTACTGGTTTTCATTTATCTCCTTATTTACTCATCACATCTTAGGTTAGCCTTTTATCCCTTGACTGCAATTTAGTCCATAAACAAGAAAAAAACCGCTTTGTCAGCGGGTCTTTCGAATAGAGCCTAGGAGAGTCGAACCCCTCTCCGAAGATAACGGCACATAAGCTTCTACGAGTGTAGTTACAGTTTTGAATTCCCCTAGAAGCATTCTAACCAATATTTGATAAGTCATTCTGATTAAGGAGACTGATCATAGGAATATCTCCTTAGTATAGTGATGCAATTATATAAGTTAATCCTGAATATATCGGTTCTTAACAGCGCTTCTTCAATATGCAGAAAGTACCTTTGGCGCTACAGATGATGGCTGGATCCAAGCAACAATTATGACCACCAACCACAACGTTGAATGAAGAACGATGAACCTTATGTATACTACCAGAAGGTTTACTAAAGTTCTTTTATAATTGCTAATTCCCTGCAGAATCAAGATACGCTTCAGCTTCTTCTATCGATTCGTACAAGTTTGCAATATCTTTAAACATACGATTCATTTGCGTTTTGTAGAAAGCTGTAGGCGCAACATACACCCATTTGTGTTTTGTAGAGATTCCAGCTTTCACAGCATCTTCACCAGTTGGAGCAAGAATCGCCATCACCTCTTGCTTAAATACCAGGCCACCAGTGATTACAGTCATACCTGTAAACCCTCGCTTAGTTTTCTTCAGTACTTTCGGAAATTGTTCTGCGTACGCAAAGGCATCCTCAACTTCCATACCGTCCGATGTAACAATAATTCTGTTTTTGTTTTTAACATAATCAATAGTAAAACTCATAATAGTAATTCCTCCGAATATTTTTGCTTTTGGATGCTTAATGCCATAATTTAATCTTATATCAGTTAGAGCTCTTATAGATGTAGTTTCGGAAAATATGCCACTAATTATTAACTTCAAAGTGAATATGTAGACAACATGTCTACAAAAATGAATATATTAGTTCCTCATAATTCCTTGTCTGCCTTCGGTCTACAATTCAAGTTCTAAACAGCAAAAAACCCGCCAATTCAGCGGGTTTACACGATGGAGCCGAGGCGTGGACGTACAGAGCCACAATTCGACGAGGGGTGCTGCTGGAGTTGTATGAGATAGCCGTTTAGCAAACGTCAGTTTTTAGCTGCATTTCTCCAGTGTCAATCACAGCCCCTGCTTGTTTCAAAAAGTTAAAGCCGAGGATTCCGTCGATTTCCATGCCATAATCCATGTTCCCGATTTCAACTTGAAAATCCTTAAGTATTGCTTCATCGACTATAATCGAGTCCAGGTATTTGGTGTACACATACTCCACACCACCTACACCCCGTATAATATCAACGATATCATTCCCTTCAGGGACCATACCTATTTCTTGTACAATATCCGCATTCAAAAGTGTGCTGGCTGAACCTGTGTCAAGCAATACCTTCTCCAACTTTAATTCTCTCCCTCTAAACACAACTGTCATGCTTACAAAGGGAAGCCCATAGCTTTCTGTTATATTCATCTGGGCCCTCTAATCCCGACATATCGTTCTCGCGCTACAACCTCAGGACGGGAGGTGTGAAAGAAACAATACTCTCTGTGAGGGTCATCCTGGTGCAGTTCACTATACCGCTTCAATGCTTTGGTAGAGTCCTCATAGGAGTCGATCACGGACATCTCTTCAATAAAACGCTGGCCTTCCTTAGAATAGGCCTTAGTCGCCTCAAGAACGACCCATTCATTAGGAAAACGCTCCTGAACTTCATCCCATCGCATCTTGGACACCTCCGGTTAAATAATTACTATTATTATAGCATATCGGGTGGTATCTTCTAAACCAGAATCATACCTCCGCCTGATCTTTGGAGCTCTTTTATAAAGCGGTATCCCTCGAGAAATCCAACCACAAATGCTTCCTCTTCTTCAAGACCCTGTTCTTTGCTCATAGCCTCCTCCATGAATCCGTACAATTCACGTTGAGTCTCGTTTAAACTACCGTGTAGGCGATCGATTGGATAAGATGAATCATCGTTAGCTTTTCTGATATGCGGATTGTTAGAACGCGTTCCCCATATCTCAAGATGTCTTCTGGCAGCTACCTCGCTCAGTATTTCTCTCATTCCATCAAGATAGGCATTTTCTAGTGCTGCAAATTCAGACAACGTTTCTCTTTTCTTCGAAAAATGCTTTCCCACTGTGTCCATTCTTACCATTGATATACGACAAGCTCCCATTCCCTATCCCCCTTTCAAATCTACAATACTAGTCTTTCCTATTTGCTAGATTTAAAACAGCAGGAACAACATAGAAACCTCTATAAAAAATAGAACAAATGTTCTTGTTTTTCATTGATAATTTTGCTAATATATTAATAGAACTTACCAAATAGAGGTATACATCAAGATAACATCAGAAGTAGGTAACTTTTAATACGATCTAAGCCTAAAAACCTTTATGTATATTAGGAGGGAACTACAAGTGTCCAAATTTTATTACTACAACAAATATACTGATAACAAGGGTAATCATGAGGTTCATACAGAAGACTGTTCCTATATTCCCAACTCAACAAATCGAATTTTAATTGGTTACGAAAATAATTGTCAATCTGCTATTCAACGAGTCAAAAAAGATACAAACAAATTAAATTATGATGGTTGCTACTTCTGCTGTAAGGATTGTCACACAAGCTAACCAACGCTAGTATGCTTTTCAATTTCATGAGAGATAGAAAATGTAACCAACCGCAAATTCTCCTTTTTACTCTACACAAAAAAGCGACCAATTAAGGTCGCTTTTTCTAAAACTCCATATGGAGCCGAGGGGAGTCGAACCCCTGTCCGAAGATAACGGCACATAAGCTTCTACGAGTGTAGTCACAGTTTTGATGTCACCCGAGTATCGCCCCGTAACCGGCTATACGTTGGGTCAGCCTGATTGTCTTCTTCAGCTCACCGCAGGCGGAGATGAGACAGCGTATCCCACTATTTGTTAGCCCCTATCCCTGTCACATGGGCGATGCAGAGTAGAAGCACGCACACAGTTTCTTAGGCTGCGAAAGCGTAGTTGTTTTGTTGTTTGCCGTTTAATAGGCTTTAGCGTTGATGAAGCGGACGCGTCCCCACTACTCGCTACTCATGCTCGAACTACCCCCGTCGAATCCAAGAACGGCCCCTCATTAAAAAGGGCGCTTCGGATCAAGCGGATCTTCCAAGCAAGAGAGATCCAATCTACAGCTTCTTATTCAAGAAAACTGTAACGAAGCAATAACTAACTTACTTACTCAGTATAGCACATTTATCAACACTTTAACACGTGGGTTAAAGGAATTGAAGGTTGAAACTGGAACTCATTTGAATCGTCTAGTTCTCCCAGATTATCTGGCGATCTTTTGCTTATCACGCAGTACACGCTGGATATCACGTTGAGCATCTCGCTTGGCAGCCGAGTCACGTTTGTCATACTCTTTTTTACCTTTACCAAGACCAATCAGCAGCTTCGCATAGCCATTCCGCACATAAATCTTAAGTGGCACAATCGTAAACCCATCTCGCTTGGACAAGCCCAGCAGTTTATGAATTTGCTCCTTATGCATTAACAATTTACGTGTGCGTGTGGGATCAGTAGGATTGGCACGGTTACCTTGTTCAAAAGGGCTGATATGCATGTTGTGAATCTGAATCTCACCATTGCGGATCGTAGCAAAAGCATCTCCAATATTAGCGCGGCCATTACGCAGCGACTTGATCTCTGTACCCGTCAGCACCAAGCCAGCTTCATAAGTATCCTCGATAAAATAATCATGGGAAGCTTTCTTGTTCTGGGCGAGTACTTTCCCGTCTGCTTTTTTACCCATGAGAATCACTCCTTGAATCATATTCATAAGTTAAAGTAACCATGTCTGTCTAATCTTAAACGACACAGCCATCGAACGTCTGATCTATATTGTAACAAATGGAATCTAGTGAGCGCAAGGAACCTTCCACCAAATATACCTCACCTAATTTGTCATATAGTTGTCAGTAACATTACCCAATATCTAGCATTTGTTACAAAAAAGCATTAAGCTGAGTTGATCTGGAGTTTTTCAGCAAATAGCGATGTTACCCTTTTACTTGTGCGCCTTAATTAACAGATAGTTATCCACTAATCTCCACATATCTATATCCATCTACCCTAATTACTTATTACCTATTTGTTCTCAATTATCCGCTTCCCCCTACTTGGATATACATCTATTCGACGCCTATTCAAATAGTGCCACTTTTACCTATACTGTGCCTATCCTCTACCTATCCTATCCTCTACCTATTCACTTGCTATCACCTACGTTTTTCTATATATAAATGTATTTCGTGCAACTATTTAAGCCTTATCACCGCCAAAAAACTAATTAGTTGCAGTTTCTGCAGCTAAAAAAGTGAAATCAGACCAATTAGAGGTAACTCATCAGATTTAGATGTACAAAATGCAACTAACTACCACTTTTACTACATAACCCAAATTTAACTGCACATAGTGCAATTAACCAAGTTGATGATTAGTTAAAAAGCACCGCCCCAAGAGGGACGGTGCTAAGTATCGTTATAGAGTTACGCAACGCGTAACCGTCATTTATTTCTTTTTACGCTTACGTGGTGCTCCTTCTGGAGCGCCTCCAATATTGTCACTTCGTTTAGAAGTGACTTGCTCAGACGTCTCTACGTTGCCTGGTGTCACGGACTGGCCGATGAACACGCCGCCTTTGGTTTTCCTTTTGCGGCGGCCTTTGCCTGTAGGAGCGCCGTTACGACCTTCTCCACCGCCAAAGTTACCCCCGCGATCCTCGCGGCTGCGGAACTTCGTGCTGCCGTCCACGCCCCGCGCTTCGCCGCCGGAGGAGTCGGACGCAGGAGCGCCGTATCCGCCTTTGCCGGAGCCAAAGCCGAAGCTGATGCCG
>NZ_JBBODA010000027.1:0-80788 GCF_038002705.1 Paenibacillus sp. FSL H7-0716 | reverse complement strand
ACGTTAAATGTAAGCTTCGTTGACGCCATATGATTCCCCCTTCTTGCTTTTAATAAAATTAGCTATGCAGCACTCTGCATAGCTAATTACAATTCTTATGTAGTGGGGCTCATGAAGTTTGATTTACTTAAAACTATATTAGAATTTTTGCGAATTCTTAACCGCAGCGGAAAGATCTTTATACTTTATAGATACATTATTCATATGATCTCCAAGATCCTGAAGCGACTCTGCAAATTTATCAAATGTCGGCTTCAATTTTTCCACCTTATCTGTAAAATCTTTTGCTGCATCATCTTCCCAAACACTGTTAAGATTTTTCATCGTAGTCATAACTTTTCTAATTAAACCGTCTACTTCCGTACCGTAATTTTTAATTATTTTCGCCTGTCCAGCTAATCCATCATAACTCAATGTAACTTTGGTTGTTGCCATTATTAACCTCTCCTTTAAGTGATTTTTTTATATAAAAATGAACTTAAAAAATACTTTTTAACACCCCAAAAGATCTTTCAAGTTCATTATTATAGCTCCGGTTTCCTTTATATAATTATCGGTCTTCAATGATATAAAGTTTATATTTAAATCCATTTAAAGATAAATAAAACATTTAAGTTATTTTTTTCTAAAGTTTATTTTGCCTGCCCCTGATAATCATTTCGTACAGAGTAATCTGATTCAAACAGAATGATATCCCCAGAGGAAAAAGAGAACGTTTGCCCCATTTCATCTGTGCTCCCAGTCATCTGACCTTCAATCGCCCACATGTTAGCAATAGGTGCCTTGTAGCCTAAAATACGAGTGTCGGCATCCCCATTTTTAACCGTATAAATTTCGAAATTTACCAGGATATAGCCGCCAGTGATAAACTCCTGCTCATGCCCATCTAGTGCCCCTCCATAATGATTCGCCAGGGTGACAATGTCTGTTCCTTTATGCAGGATGTAAGGGGCTATCGGCAGGTTGTATTCTCCGTACCAGTGTTGAACGCTCCGAACCGCCGCTATCGGATTCACTCCATTAGGGATATCAGTCGGCCCTACTAAGGTTCTCGATTTATAAGGTAGAAGCTCTAGGTTATAGCCTGTAGCGATTTTAGTTTTGCGCTTTGTATATTGCTGATAGAACTTCAGCCAAGAGGTGTTCTCCCGCTCCGCCTCGGACAGTATGTAATTGTACTCATAGCTTGCTGCCGTCGATAATTCACCACTCGATATATTTCGCAAGCCATCCGCCAAACGGTAGGTCCGAGAATAACTCAGCTTATCCTTGGAAGAGCCGACTCCGATCATTTTATTATTCGAACCGGAGATATCATAGTAAAGATCGACAGGTGTCGCTGCACCTCCGTTTTTCGGAATAAAATAGAAGCTTGGCTCGATCCGGATACCCTCGCCCGGCTGCCAAAGGTTCCCGATGGTCCGGAAGTCAAACAAGAAGGAATAGCCGTTATGCGGTACCGTCCGTTGCTCCGTAGGATGAGAACCCTTGCGGATCGGCAGCTGCCACTGTGGTTGTCCGCTTAAAGCGGTCGGTATGCCATTCTCATCATTCCCTCCCGTATAGTACATCGTGTTGCTATGCTCAAGTGTCCCCACGCCAGTTCGAAACACCTTCTCAAACCGAAAATCACCGATGTCCCAAATCCGAAAATCGAACAGTCGACCGACGACCCCAATATTAAAACTCTCCGAAGCGCAGTAATTCGTCAAATTACCGTTCAAGTTCTCCTCGCAAAGATCCGATCCATCTGACGGGGCGTTTATAGCCCAAGACTGCGTATAAATGGTATAGTCGCCTTCATTCACCCAGGTTGGCATAGTAAAGGTCATGGACGGTGTTCCAACAGGGATGTAGATCCAGGTATTCTCTGGGTAATACTGGCTGCCCTGAAACACACCAAACGGAAATTGAATTCGCTTGTTTTTCGTGTATTTGGCATAATCCCGGTTGCCGTACCCAGGGATATTGAGATGCTGGCCACTCTCCGTAAAATGTATGGTGAACGGCCGATCCAAGATCAGCACTGCCCTAGTCATGTCCGGTGTCATACGTTGATCGAATGGGCGGTTATCGTCTGGAAGTAGCGAGTAGTTGACGACCGGTGTGTGCACGGTGACGGAGTTAATCGGAGAGATCAAAAATTCCTGATCTCCGTTTCCCTCTACGTTCTCCGACAGCATCGTATAATAAATGGTACCCGTGCTGGTTGTATTCTGCCGATTGAGTAAACCACTATTGATCATCAACTGGCCCTCGTAAAGCACCTCGTCTCCGATGATTTGCGGATCAGGAATCCTCCCTGGGGTGGGCCCGGTCTTGTTAGCAACGGTATCATCCATAATCGTTTCCCCGTTAAATACTAGTCGGTCATTCTGCACCTCAGGATCTTTGGTCTGCATTTCCGCAAGGTCTGTGAGCACGTCTGTATCATCAACATCGTCAGGACCCGGTTCGTGGTCTCCACCATCTACCACTTCTGGCTTGAATTCTATCCCTCCCGTATCTTGGGGAACAACATGGTCTTCTACTTCTGTACTATTGGTAAGCTCAAGCGTCGGCGAACCATAATTATTAGAATATAGAGTGACTTCTCCTCCAGGCAGCGCATAGTTCTCCATCTGGGCACGATCGATTTGATAAACAGCTAACTGATCTACCTGCCAGTAAGTATATTCTTTTGGAGTCAAGTCAAAGGTATAGGTCTTATCAAATTTCCCTGTTTTAGGAAGCGGAGCTTGAGGAATCGATGTTCCATTTGGTCCTGGAAGATTCGGCTGCGCTTCCTCCCACTTCGTCGGATATGTAACTTTAACACTGCAGGAATAACGAATCTGACCTGCCATATTGGCGAAGGTATGTTCAAACAAATAGTTCTTTGCCCACACATTGGAAAATAAATTCTCAGAGGTGGGGATCCCCACCGGTGCATCAAAATGGCGTCCATTTGCTGTATCATCACCTAGAATTGCCCCGTTCGCATCCGGTTCCATAAATGACGTTTGCGGAGCAGCGATCTTGTTTGGCGGATCAATAGTATACTTACATTCGCCTGAGCCTTCTCCCTCGGTGGGAGGGCCACCAACTTTTTTGTAACTGGCCACCATTTTGACTCCACCTACATAAACCTTAAAATTACGCTGAACTAAGCTGGGATCATTCGAAGCTTTACTTTGAATATATAATTGATCGCTTGGCCTCAGAATCGGAGAAAGCCAAGATTGGTTAATTTGATATTCCTCTCCCTCGTATTGAACGGTCAGGGGAAAAGACTTTACAATGTTATAACCAGCCTTATAATTACCAATTAATTGATCGCTCACCACGATTCCGTTCGAAAGTTTAAGAATCATATTAACCGGATAATTTTCTCCCTGAAAGGGAACTGTGACATCGAAATATTGTCTCAAATCTTCTGGATGAGCCCAACTCTCTGAGTGTTTAATATCATACAACGTATGATAGGGTCCAGAAACTTGGATTGGGTTCGTTCTGGAACCCGTCACTACTCGCATTATGGCGCTAGCGTATAATGGAGTGCCTTCAGAGATGACTTGTTCCGCCTTAGCTTGTCCAATAGCGGCGAGCACTTCTGCTTTAGTCCATTCGAAGTTTGTAGTCACTATCCCATCTACAATAGTTTCTGATTTCACATGCCCCCCGCCATTATCTTGTAATTTAATACGTTGATTAGAAGGCAATGAGGTAGGGTCGCATTGCACTTCACCTCCATAGGCTCCAGAGGATGCACACGTTGGTTGGGTATGAATATACCAACCTACCGTCTGGAATCTTATACTCGAAGAGGCTTCATTGGAAGTTGTTGTATAAAGAAATGCCCCATCTTTAAACTTGGCCATAAAGGCAGCCTCTACAAGACTTATAAAAGGTGAAAACAATAAAGAATTTATTAGAATTAACAATAGACAACCGAGGCATTTACGCCGCATCTTTCATCACTTCACTTCATGAAGGGTAGTGTTTTCAAACAAGCTTGAGAGTGCATCTATATTAAAATGCTCACCTACTATAGGATTATAGTAATTCGTAGAGATACTTAAATCAGCATAACCCTCATACCAGACCCCTTTTTTTAATTTCTCGTGAAGTCTGAATTCAGCAAGTTTGAAGTATACGTCATTAAATAAATCCTTATACTCTGTAAAACTATTAATTCTGAATCGGAACATGGATCGAACACGGTAATCCCCGGTTCCTGGGTAATACAACACGGACGATTCAGGGTCAATTGCCCCTTCAATTTGAATCTTATTTTTCTTCACCCATTCGGCATATTCTTCAATTTCCTTCTCCCGGATAGAAGACGATTGATTCTCGTACTTAAAGGATTCTTTCGCATAGCTTGCCGGATTAATCGTTTTATAATCCACGTTCAACCGTAGATCAAACCCAATTTTCATACGTTTAATGATTTTGGCCATATCTTCACTCGTTAACTCTTTTTTGCTAAACACCTGCGCTCCAGTCTCAGCATCCCCAGCAGAGTAGTTTATGGTATGCCTCATTTCGTACATTTCATTCGGGATGTCTTCCAGAATGTATGGATAATCTTTATAGTTCTTAGGTAGGTTTGTCGTACGTATTTTCCTTCCAAAATAATCAAGTTCCCCTAAATCTTTACCCGGCGTGTGAATGTGCACACTTTGAGAAAATTCGTCCACCTCCACTTCTGCGGATAACAGATTAGAGACAACGGTTAATGGAATCATCGTCATTCCATCTTTTTGTACAACCATAGCACCAAGCGCTACTGGTTGCCCGTTCACTTTTGCAAAAGAAGAACCTACTGTCAGTACAATTTTGTTTTCTTTTTGCTGCAGAGTTAACGTTTTGTTTGCTGCATTCCAGTTAGCTTGTGTGCCGAGTTTTCCTGAAATCATGCGGAATGGGATCATAGTCGTCCCATTTTCTGAATAAGGATGTCCCTTTGTCAGTGGATATTTAATGCCGTCCATGATGACGTTCACTGCTTTGGCAGCTGTTCCTGCCGCTCCCGCTGTAGTAATTAACAACACTAAGCTTGCGAACACACAAATGACTATAGTCATGCCTCTTCTTGCCTTCTTTGATCTAATAATTGCTGATAGACTATTAAACTTAAAATTCCTCATGTTCTCACTCCTCCACAATGAAACTTTTTTAATCCGATGACCCTATTCTCCATATTTATCCAAATCAAATCTTTTACTCCAACATCTATCACCTAACCGCACAATCCTCAATAAAATACCCTTTTCGAGCAGCCTCCTCTGGATCGAACAGACTTTCTATAACAGTAACCCCCGGGGGTACACAGCTTTCTCCGTAAGCAATATGTCTCCCTGCTGAATTCCGGGTACCTATCAGAACCTTTCGTCGCATTACTGCCCCACTACCTAAGGAATATGCATCCAGCAGTTCTCCCCCAGGAAGTGGATAACCTTGAATAAAAGCCATGATCCCTACATCCTGTATGGATTGCTCCTGCAAGCCACGGGGAAGGGTGAACTGAATCGACAAGCCCATTCGTTTCACCAGCTCTAAATGTCTGTTAATGGCTGTTGCCAAGTCTTTTTCAACGAGTGATGTGATCGTACTCTGCCGGATTTCGTGAAATAGTTCTATAGAGGTCAGAGGATTAAGATTGGTCTCAGCCGCTAGGGTTGTATACTCCCCCTCATAGAATTCATTAGAGCTAGTATCATACACCCGCGCATTGTCATCCAAAGTGAAATAAAGCAAATTGCCATTCTGAAGCTTGTAATAATAGGGACGCTCAGGCCAACTCACAGGCTTAAGTTCATCCTTCCCGCTATTACTAGCCGTGTCGTCCAAAGTAACCAACGTATAGCCGCTATATCCAAACATCACCAGTGCGGGTATATGCATTTTTAAATTGTTCATTTCAGTCTGGTTGTTCTCCAGTCCAAATTTCAAAGCTAAATCACTGTAAAAAACACTTAGCACATCCTGATCCAGTTGCAGTTGGCGTTCCCGCCCATAGTGCACTGCTGTGGTAGTAGGCTGCTGTTCCAGTCGTGACAGATAATCACCAGCATCATCCACCGCGGCTTGAAAATCATCCGAATAGCGTTTATACATGTCCTGATTGAAGACCTGAAGATCTTCTCGAGTGTCGCCCATAAGAACAAGAGGAACGACCAGAATTAGAAAAACAAGCACAACACTAAGGGGCTTCACTTCGGACCATCCCCCCATACTTCAAATTGACCGGAATCATTTCACTATGAAAAAGCAACGCTCGCATCCGTGAGGCAAGTGTCGTCCCTTCAGATTCTAACCGGACATTGAACAGATCGCCTACATGCATGGTAAACCTTCTACCTGGATCATCTGCAGCCAGTAAAGTTCCTGAATGCGGATATAAGATTTCCAAAATATCCTTGCTGAAATATCCGTCATATCGGACACTAAAGCTGTTCTGGAATGTAGAATAATCATCAGGATTCGTATATAAGGGCTGTAAATTCTTTTTGTAATACTCCATTTGCACTTTAAAAACACCATATGAAGCATCCAAAGAATGAAGAAACAGCTCATAATCGGAAGTATCCACGTATCCTTTAGCACGAACGGTATCCACGAATTCCACCACAGCCGCATTGACCGCGAGCTTAGTATTCCTCTCTACAACTTCGGATTGACGGAATGCCGGATAGACTCCGAACACAAATGACAACAAAATTATAATAATTACACCTTTCAGCGCGTCTGCCATGCGGCTCCTCCTTTCTAGCGGGTGGCGGAGATTTCCGTAATCATCTCATCGGTTCGCGTGACTCTTAACTGATAAGCAGCATCAGGCACTCCACGCAAATCCACTGCTGTAAGGTCCGTTTCCTCATTAATTGCAATGCCATCGATATATAAAATATATTCCCCCTCCAGTGCTGGAGGGATCATACCGATGACCTGCTCACCGCTAATTTTGTTCAAATCACCTGTCCCTTTGTAAGGTGCTGCTGCAACTGCCGGCAGCTCATAGTGCCTGTTTGGAACAGCACTCTCCATCTCCAGCCGCAAAAACGTAAATCCGCCGACAGCAAACAAGATCCAAGCAAAGAGGGTTAGTAGAAATTGAGTGCTAGTTTTCATTTAGTGGCTTCATCCTGATTAAATTCTATTAATCGAACCTCACCATTCTTATCCCTAAATACTTTTGCCTTAAAAAGAGACTGCGTATTTACATTGCAATTTTCAGCATTTTCAACACCTGTTTCGCTTTGATCCAGCATCTGAGACACACTATGTGATTCCACTGACGACTCCTTAACAAAACCACCTTCAGGATTAGTGTCACTTACTGTTGGAATGCCATAATAAGTTTCATAAGTATTTTCTGCATAAAATCCTTTCGTATTTACTCCAGTCTTTATCAGAATGGAAAATTGCGGACGTCCCTTATATCTCATTGCTGCATTAATAACATCCTGGCCAGAGACGTTCTTGTTATCATAACTGTTGAACTCCGCCTGATTAATCATTTGAGTCTGGGCCAGGGTCTGCTCCTGAGCTCGAATGAAATAATTATTAATGACCAGATAAATACTCACACCTGCGGCAATAATCAAAATTGTGACAATAATACCAATCACCCACTTCAATCCGGTCGAAATATTCTCCATGATGGCTCTCCTTACCGCTTATTTTTAAATTTTAAAAGTCGAATATAGATACAATAAATTTAGGGCTGTGTAAATACAATTAGCCTGACCTCTTCGTTATTATCTCTGAAAATCTCAGCGTGGAAGCGTCCCAGAGTATTAATGTTACAATCATCATTTTTTATATCCAGCATTTGAGAAACACTTCTGAATCCTCCAACTCCATCTCCATCTTTAGACAAGTCTACACTCCCACTAGAAGCTGGAACTGGATATTGAGCTCCATAAGTATTTTCCGCATAAAATCCTTCAGTTTTATTCTCCCCTGTATAAATCTTAATCGCGAACTGCGGACGTCCCTTATACCGCATTGCCGCATTAATCACATCTTGGCCGGATACATCCTTGTTATCATAACTATTGAATTCCGCTTGATTAATCATCTGGGTCTGGGCCAGAGTCTGTTCTTGTGCGCGGATGAAGTAGTTGTTGATAACCAGATAAATACTGACACCTGCGGCAATAATCAGAATGGTAACAATAATGCCAATCACCCATTTAAGTCCGGTCGAGATATTCTCCATGATGTTTCCTCCTCACCTTATTTGAAGCTAATTTTTATTTTATTGCTCTTAACGCATCTACTCCGCAACGAAAAAAATAGCTGCAATCCGCTCATTTTTATCTTTTATCAGCTTCGCTCTATATCTAGCTTGCGGACTAATATAATATTTTCCTGAAGCATTCGAAATTTCTTCTTCATCTACACCACTTTCGGCTCCCTCCTTGAACTTCGCTCCGGAATAATCAAACGCACGGCAATAACCTTCTCCGCTTGGATTCATGCTAAATCTTCTTTCTGCCTCATTCTGACCATTGGCATAAGGTTTCTCAACGTATAGGCAGAAGCTTTGCTGCGATTCGTACCTCCGATAAGCTGTGAGAATCTGGGAGCCGCTGACAATCTGATTGTCAAATGCAGAATATTGCTGCTCCGAAAGCTCCCTAGCCTGTGCCGCTGCCTGGCTATTCGCCAATTCGACAACTGGCTGTGTCTTCCCCCACAAAAACAGACCGGATGATATAATGGCCAGCGTGATCAGAATCGATATCGTTGTTTTCAAAAAGCTTGCTATATTCTCCATGCCTGTATCTCCTTCACATTTTGCCAGTTACAACAGTCAGGTCACCCAGCTGCTGGAAGGCCATATAGACGAAGGGAAGCAGTAAATATAAGGTGAACGTTGCCTGCATCGGCAAGAACCCAAACATTTTACCCAGTGTACTTTTCCTGCTGATGACCTTCTCATAGTGCTCCTTGCGTTGATCCATCGCGAATGCCCTCTCCGCATCCATATCATCAAACGCCTTCTTCACCGGAATCAGATCGGCTGCAACCTGCAAGCGGTCTGCGAGCCGTTCAAGGGGAACGAACCGTGCGTCCTCCTTCAGATTCTCAATGGCGCTCCAGCCTCCAGCCTCATAATCCAGCATGCAGCGCAGCAGCTGCCGCTCAAAAATGTAGCTGTAACGATGCAGCCACTCTATCATTTCGTACACGCTGATATTCGGAAATTGAGACAGCATCATTGAAAGCGTGTTGAAGCCATCCACCTCATTCTGCATTTCCCACTTTCGCAGCTGGGTACGAATGATTAAGTAAGCATCCGGAAGATAAAACCCTGCCACCGCCAGCCCAAAAGCCAGCAAAAGTTCATACCATTTGTAGTACTCCTCATGATATTGCTCTACCCTGTTCATTAACTGTGCAGCATAGGCATTCTGGTTCAGATTGTTCTGAAGGAAAGACTTATTCTCCGCTTTCTCCTGAATGTAGGGCAACATCTGATCCGGTGTAATCTCCTTCGCTACCAGTTCTCCAATTAAAGTCTGCTCAAAAGCGTACCGTTCCTCGCTCAGCAGCTTCTGAGATTCTGTCTGATTGCCCCCTGTTGTAATCTGCTTATTGGGGTGCAAAATGTTGTGCTTGATATTGGCATGGATGGAAAATTGAAGCGATACGATCAGCAGAAAGATAACTACTGCCGCTAGTGTTTTCTGCAAAAAGAAGGCATGTTGCGACAGCCCAGAGTTAGCATCCTTCAATTTGCCGGCTACCTTGAAATGAAGAGGCTCATGTTCTGCCGGAGTGATCCGATCCACCAGTTTGAAAATCCATTTTTTCTTCAGGATCCGATTTAACCACTTCCCCTCATCTTTGATAGATTGAGTGTCTTCATCCACACCTTTGAGAATCCGCAGGGCAATAAACGATATTATGAACGTGATATAAAGTAAGATTAAAGAATATAACCCCCAGGCCGAATTGTAGTAATTAGATACAATAGGAAACATTCCCTCCGCCCAATTGCGGATTGGATCCAGCATGAATACCGGCGAAATGGCTACAAAAACAATACCGTATAACAAACGATCGATTCGCTCACGGCGATTAATATCCATATGAATCTCTTCTCTGATATTGCCAAGCATCGATAGATAAATCGAACGCTCCCCTTTATGGATATCCGCATCACCATATTCACCTATTTTGTAACTCACTCCAGCTAGTTGCTTCATATAACGGTTAGGGGCAATCTCATAATATTTCTGCAGTTCATCTTCCGGGTCCACCGCTGCCAGAATTCCAGCAATCTGCCGAGCATGCACGGCTACCATTGGTTTCGAACGTTCCGCAGAATTCTCCAAGCTGACTTGCACCATATGTGTCTGATGATATTCATGGCGAATATCCAGAATCATGGACGATTGGTCATATAACATCTGCTTCACTAAACGCCCAATGAAGAGATCGCTAAGGACACCTCCAAGATAAACTGAGACTAGCATAATAGTCGCACGGCTTACCCACGATGAAGTCCAGAGGAATGAACTCAACGAAATGATCAGAATACAAGCAACAATCATTAACGTTAGCGCAGCCGCACGACTTCTGATCATAATTTCATTGCCTGCATGAACCAAGGTCAGACGCGAGCGCATCCGGTGAAGAAGTTTCTTCACTAATGGCAGTTCATCAAGTACCGGATAAGTTTTATGGGCCTGCTCCAACCATCTTTTTTCCTTAGTTCTCGTTGGCAGCAGAGCCTTTAGCCGCCTTTGCTCTTGATATTGTGTTCCCTTCAATTTACGCTGCACTATATTAAGCAGGACAAGCAGGACAAGCAGTAGCACTCCTGAGGTTCCCAAAATAATCAACAATAGGTTTTGCAGATTCATGCGGATTGCCCCCAATACTTCTCAAGAAATGCAGTGAATTCTAGTGCATCCTCTTCATCCATATTTTTGCGCATCTCATCGATTTTACGGCTGCTGATCGGATGTTTGGCCACGTATTCTCCGGCTTCCCACACAATGACATCCTTATAATCATAGGAACGCCGATCTGTCATCCGGCCAAAATATTCGGTCACGGTATCCATAAAAGCATCCAGCTTGTCCGTAATATTCTCAGGATCCTTGTAGTTCTGAGGATATTCGAACTGGGGATCTGCCGGGATAATCTCTGTAATCCGTTCGATATATCTTTTCCCAGCACGTAGTACCAGATGAACGTTGAAACCAAGCGCCTCAACAACCTGAACCTCAGCAATTTTCTCATTACTGAAAGCTCCCGATGCGATAAGACTGTTGCGCAAAGCGCTGACCAAATTGGGCAGTGTTTTGCCGTGGTGTGTAAACAATGTATATTCAGAAGCTACCTGGGCTGCCTGAATCACATAACTGACCACACTATGAGTAGCCGCCTCTCCGACGATATTCACAGCGCCATCCGTTTTTTTCTGCACATCCAGCCCATCCTGCCCACTAACAGAGGGTGTTTCTCTAAAGGATAAAATATTTTTACCCGGATACATTTTTCTCGCCCAGATCTCGAAGGAGGTCTCCTGGATCCGGATATTCTTCGCATCAATATATTTGATCAGTGCCTTAAGCAGCGTTGTTTTCCCCGAGCCCTGTCTGCCAGTAATGGCAGTGACCTGATGGCCCAAGATGAGAAAAATAAGCATATCAATCGCAAGCTGTGCCCCTTGATCTTGGATCTGCTGATCCAATTCCACGAGCGAATCGTTAAATTTGCGGACAAAAAAAGCCCAGCTTTCAGCCATTTTGGGCCGCACAACCACGACCCGGCTGCCATCAGCCATATCGTTGATGATATAACCCTTCGATTCATTTAATTGCCCAGGATTACCAAACCCATAGATATTTTGGCAAACCCGCTTAAGCTCCTTCTCAGAACCAAAACTTAAGAATTCCAGGTGAAGCGACTTTCCGCGGTAGAACGTCCACACCGCATCATAGGATTGTGGAATAAAATGCTGCTGCTTCGTATATTCCAGAAAATCTGTAGTCTGCACGACATCAGGAGGCATGCCACTTGTTCCTCCATTAACTCCATCGATGTTCTGATCTCGAAGCTCATCAATAACGCCGAGCCCCTTATAAATTTGATAAGCTCTCTGAACAATAATTTCAATCTTGTCCTGGATGGACAATCTCGGCTGCTCTGACTGATAGATATGGCGGATCTGTTCTTCGGTGATCTTATACCCCTTAGATCCATCAGGCAGTTTTTGCAGTGTGTCCAGGCTATATTTGCTTACTATTACATTAAATGCATTCTGACCATGATCTTTTTTGAAAACATAAAGCAAGATATCGAAGCAATCCTGTGAAGTCAATCGATTCGTATGGCCGAAGCTGATAATCTTATCTACATTTCCTTCATCCAGACCGTAGGTCTGAACTAATAGATCCTTCATATAAAGCTTCACATATTTCTTAGCGGAAAGATCGCCGTGCATGCAACTTCGGAGCGCTTTCTGCAATTCCCTTCTCCGCGCCTTCCGACGGTTGTATTCCTCCTCACTTGGGCTTCCTTCATAAAGAGAGGCAGCTATAATCTCCTCAAAAGCCCTTCTCAGAAACTGCACGATTTCATTCATATCATATTTCAGTTGGACGGAAGGTGGAGCAGCATCCTTACGTCTGCCCAGCCATAAGTACAGGAACACTCCAATAGCTATCAGGACTACAAAGATCAGAATCAGATTAATCATTCGCAGCATCCACTTCCGATACTGGAGAAATCTCCAGCATCCGGAGAATAAGCTGTCCCATATGTCGTACCGCCTCAGTGAAGCTTCCGTCCTCACTAAACTCCAGAAAACGGGATTTAGCTTCTCTTGCCTTCAATAAAAACTGAACAAAGCGCCGTTCATTTTGAGCATCCATATAACCAATATGATGTGGGATAACACCTACTGCTTTTTTCTTCAATTCATACAGCTTAATAATTCTCTCTTTATTGAACCTGGAGCTGCGCTCATAAGCCCCAATACAATAGAGGACGGGCTTATGACTCGGCACAGGAGCTTTGTTTTTGTTCAAAAAATAGGAATCCAGACTTACCTGATTCTGATTTAGGTTAACCACAATCAAATCTGCCTGCTCCATAACCAGAGACACAACCTCCGGATCATCTTCGGAGGAGAGGTCCACAAATAACAAATCATAAAACCTGCGATAATCCTTGAAGATATGCGGAAGCAAGAGCTTTGTCTCATGTTTCTCAGCACTCATAGATCCACTAAGCAGTTCCAACCGATCTTTAAGAATGGACTCTGCATGATCTCTAATGCCTTCAGGTGTAAGCATTCCACACTGCACTAATCTCTCAATCGCATCCATACCACCTGTGGTCTTCGCAGACTGAAGCGTTGTTCTTGTCTGTGAGAACAAATGCTCAAGCACACCTTGCTCCAAATGCGTATGTGTCATTAACACGCGGATATGATGATCTAGCGCTATGGTAGCCGCAACAGCTGCCATATTCGAAGTTGTTCTCCCCTGCCCTTGAGCAGGTCCCCAGAAAGCCACTAGCACAATTACCTACCCCCGTTTCCTTGCATACTGCCACAGCTTCTTGATGTCTTGCTTTGGAACATCGCAAATTTCAATCAAAAAGTCATTTACAGCTTCGGCAAAATCCTTATCTACCTTAAGATCCACCCTTCCATCATGGACCCAATTAATTCTTCGCTCCGGACTACTGATGTAACTGATTTTCGAAGTAATTACTGGATAATATTTATCCACATACTTCAGCCCAAGTCCGCATTCTTCTTCTATGACAAGCAGTACAGTAGGCATCCGTTTCTGATCCAGCAACTTATCTACGTTCTCCATAGCCTGACGGTCATAGGTGGTCGCGAAGACAATAATCTCCTCCTCAAGACCCTCAGGATACCCATGATGCCAGTCATACAGAACGATATCCGGTTTGTCAGCTACGGTTGAATCTGCAATCTTTATACCAGACACTTCGCCTTCAAAATACTGATAATTCCTGCTGTTATCCGAAATAATCATGACATCGTTGTTGAAATAACTTTTCAACAGAATAGCCGCTGCCAGTATGAAATCATGCTTCTCGCAATCCCCTGCAACAACAATGTGCAAATTGGTCACTCTCCTTTCAGAAGACTGTCATCTGTGGCTGCTTCTTTATTCGTCACACCCGTTGAACTCTGGTCTGCACTTGAATCGATCGGCGCTTGATTGGTCCGATCTATCACTCCGTTCACGGATTGGCTGTCATCAACTTTTGCAGCCTCCTCTGCTGCCGCCGCTCCCTGCACAGCCTTTCTCTGGATCACACCACTGCCGCTTGGTGCCTGTGCTCCCACACGAATTCTATCTTCATCCTCCATAACTTCGAGCCGTTTCTCCAGTTCCTTACGAAGATTGGCAGCAAGACTCCACTTGGCCTGATCTATAATGAACGGATTATCCTTAATTACTCCAAGTACATCCAGATTAGGGACATAATTGACTACAGGTTCAGGCTGAAGCTCCGGTTCTACGTACTGTTTCATATAAAGCTCTGCGTTATTTATGTATGCATCCACCAGGGCAGCTTGCAGGAGCTGTGCTTCTTCTTCATTGTCATTAAAAAATGTATATTGATTCGCTAAATCTACGTCCTTCAGCGACTTCTTTCCTACTACTATGTAATCCTCGCCATTTGGGAAAACTATCCGAATATCTACGACATCTTTTTTCGTTAACCGAAGCGGCAGTTTAATATATTCAGTCTCTTCTTTTCGTTCTGAAGGCTCCAATCTCGCTTCATCACGTACCATTTCAGTAGTTACCGCTGTGCCTGATAATGCATCAATCTTCAAGTACTTACCAACAATTGCTTTAGACTCGCTGATCAGATTATCCGGTGAGGAGAATTTGGGTAGCTTCTCTTCCATTACATCCTCAGCAGTAATCACCTCTCCAGCTAGCTTTGGAGATATCAATACATAGGCTGTTTGGGATTGGTCCATATAGCGCTGCAAGACTTCATCTTTATCATTCAGCTGTTCTTCATAAGCTGCCCGCTCGTCGATCAGCTTAGCGTTATAATGGCGATAAGTTGCAAACCATACCCCGGATGTGGCAACGGCAACAAGACAACCTGATAGGATCGTATATCTCAGTATTTTTTTCCGCTTACGTATTGCCACTTCAAGACCTCATTTCCATCCCTATTTAATTTTCCCTGTCGATTTTGCGGCTGCGGCCGCCGCTGCCGCTGCTGCCCGTTCGGAGGCTTGTCTTTCAGCTTCCTTAATTCTGGCTGCCTCTGCTCTCTCTTCCTCCACCTGCAATTTATCTGCATAGTTCATCATATTTGATTCAATTTGGGCTATGGCAGCTTTAAATTCGTTCATTTTCTTAATCCATTCCTCACAATGCTGCTTAAACTCTTCCCCACCCAAATCTACCCAATAACCAGACACTCCAGTGATTGCCGCTCTCATCTTATCGCTGCACTCCTGGGCAGGGGAGAGAAGTCGATGGCAATCAAAAGCAATGCCTCTAACCATACCTGAATTCATACCCAGCCTCCTGATTTATAATTACCTGCTCTCCGGAACGAATGAAAATCCTATGCCTATTAACAACAAGGTCACAAATAAGACCATTCCAACAATTCCCCAGAGCAACGTTTGCTTGCGAAAGAGCTTTTTCTGAACGGTCAGCAGCTTCATTACCCATTCAACAGCCGCTTTATCTGGATACAAAGGATCTTGATGTGCAGGCATCAGAGTCGTTTGAATTTCTGCAAAATCCTTTTTCAACATTTGTAATACTTCCTGATGTCCATTTTCCAGCAGTAACCTGCACCGCTTGCGCTCATAAGGGTTAAGGGTGTTCAGCTTCTCTTTCAGCAGTTCATACTTCCACATAGCCCCGTTGCCTACCAAAATAGGAATTTGCGAGTTCCACCACAGCTCGAGTCCGCTAGTGCCCTTCCGCTCCCGATGGATATCCACCCATAGAATGATATGCGTGAACTCACTGGCCAAAAGCTCCGAAATATCCCACGAATACCCTCTGCGATAGAAAGTGACTCCTTCATATTCGAACATGGTAGAAACCGAATCTTCTTTCTCACCCTTAAAAACAATCTGTTCAAGCGAACTGATTTCGGGCCTGTCATCTCCGCACACCAGAGGCTTCCAGCCCAGTTCTGCCAGACCCGCAGCCAGCAGAAAAGCCGCCGCACCTACATCTTCTTCCCCTCCGACACCACAAACTCCGATGACAAGTGGTACATTGCTGCCTAGAATTCTCGTACTTGCTGCTGGCATCGACTCTTCTTCTACCGGAATAGATTGTTCCAGACTCTCCAGCGTTTCCGCTCCGGCTAATGACGGGGTCTCCTTTCTGGCCGGAGGCCCCAGTCTAGGCGGGGTTGATCCTGCTGAAGAGCGAGGAGCAACGGAAGGTCTCCTGTTGGCGGCATCTGCTACAGTTCTGGAACCGGCCGCCACTGGCTGTGGACGGGTAAGCGACTCCACCGGTCTCGGAGGAGCAGACGGTGCCTCTTCCACTGCCGCGTCAGAAGCTGCTCTTGATGATGAGCCTTTAAACGATGCAAAAAGGCCTTTCTTTTTACCCAGGATATGATAATAATCCCTAGTAGTTTTTTTCTCTTTGATCCAGTTCAGAAGATCATCGCCCTGGAATTCCGTAGTGAACTGAAGATCATGTATGTTCATATTTACAAGGGTACGTATAAATTCAATATCCGTTTGCAGCACCGGGTCTAACTGAACAATCAGCCGCGTATGTTTAAGATATTTCCGGATCAGTGTCATGAAACTGATAATATCTGCAGCCTTGACCGGTGTGCCCAGCCCCGCACCGCCCTCCATAATTACAATGGATGAAGGATCGACTTCCTTGCTGCTGAAACCACTTATAAAACTATGTAATGTAGAATGTTTACCGGAAATTACATAACCCTCATGCTCCAGCGACCTGGATAGCAGCATTATAAGTTCAGGCGAGCAGACTAAGTGTACGCTTTTCATAGGAATCCTCCTTTACGATCTCCCAGCTCAATAGGGTAAAATACGAACTATGGCTCCGTCCCCTTGTATAATCTCTGCGAGAACAGCATGCGGCCCCAACTCCATCCATTCTTCGCCCGTACGGCTGGCTTCACATTTAAATTCCCAGTTATCCGGAAGCCAGTTGGCTTGCTTAAGTAGCTCGATACATTGCCCTGTAGAAATAGAAAGAGAGACTTCCAAATCCAAATACTTCTCTCTTTCACCTTTAAATACAAAAGTAGTCAGTGCAGTTGACATAGTCTGATCCCCCAGATTTGTTAAGCTTCTTGCAGCCAATTACATAACTCATTTACTACTGCAGGCAAGGATTGCGTGGTTTGACTGACGTCTTCTTCCACCCCACGCAGCAGCCACATTTGTTCTTCATGAATCAACAGGTTCAGTTCGCGAATCACCTGTGCCTCCTCAGTAATGCATTGGATTTCTGCCAAGGAAGTTATGAATGCACCTGCTTGAAGAGATTTCCCCACCCACGTTTCAAGATCTACTTCTTTATTTATCGCTTTTTGTAATTTTTCTTTATCGCTCAATTCCCACACTAAAGGGATTCTTTCAATGACCTGATACATCAGCTCATGTAGTGCATAAATCTCCTGAAGCTTATAGGTGTTACTTTCCGGCTGTTGCTCAAGTTCAAACCAAACTTCATCCTGAACAAAATAGAAGACCTTGCAAGTCTGCTGATTTGTATGCATAAGCTGGCAAAAATAAGATTTGCAACTGGATGCAACAGCGATACCTCTATGAAGCACTTCATTCACTTTGGCGAGCCCCACAAAATCAACCTCTAAATATCCCTTCACTTCCAGCGACCTCATCTGTGTATCCATTAGGGAGCGTAAATTGCGCTCCGATTCGCTTTTAAGATCGATTTCCAGACCTGGAAAACTGGTTCCTCCTATTAAAGCAGTTAAATAGATAATTTCTAAAGGATGCAATTCAAATATTTCACGAGCCGGCTTCATCGCTTTCTTCACCTGCTTATCTATAGTTCTGTAATCATTTTGAGGCGTGAAATGGATCCCTCTGTTAGCAGCATCGCTTCAGTATTGTCCAACACCTCGTTCAGCTCATGGTATTCCAAACCCTCGAGTAGTGGAGCATAAGACAAATGATCGTTGGGTCTTCCATCGGACAACAATGCATGTCCACTGTTAATCAGTTCACCCGCAAAATCAGTGACCAAATGCATTTGATTCAGTTCAAACGAATCGCTGCCGACCAGCAGCATTACACCAAGTCCACCTCCAAACCTTGCTATACGCTCCAAATGATCCAGTGAATCATTCTCCATCAGATCAAAAGCGGACTTAAGATGAGGCATTACAATGACAAGAAGCGGGTACTTAGACAGAATATACTCAGCCTCGTCAAATTCTTCGCGGTTTTGGACATCTGCAAAAGCTTGCCGGGCATCATTTTTCCTTAGTTGCAGCTGATCCACTAAGGATTGTGTGAGCTGTAAAAACTCTTCAGCCGTACTCATATAGCGGGTAATCGTTGAACTAACTTTCAGGCTTGGTATACTGACAACACCACTGTCAAACAGATGGAATTCCATGGTTAATTCGCCTGCCGATTTATCAAGAACTTGTATTAGGGCGTTAAATCTAAAGTCCACATGCTTCTGAGTATTATAAGACACTACAAAATTGCTAACCTGCTTTACATTAATCTCTACCGGAAGTGTAGTATCCCAATCCAGCCCAAGCGGAACCAGATAATTCCCTTGCGGTTGTTCTTTAGGCACGCGTTCCAGAAGCTCTGCCAGTGAAAGCTTGTCCGGGATCACTGAAATTCCTACAGGATTATTCACACCTGCCACTGCTTTCATCTCCGAACTAATCCGGCGAAGAGAGGCAGCTATCTGATCATCCGAGCTGCCATCCACAGGAAGCGCGGTATGAAATTCCAGAATCCGGTTATCTTTGAGCAGTCCGCGGCCTACGGTATTCGTTGGCTCCATCCCTTCTGTTCTGCCCAGAATACTGGAATAATCCAATCTATCAGACATTTGATATACTAGAGCCTGCTTAATATTCTGGCTGATTCGGTAAGGATAAGAGTTTACAGCATTGGCAGCGAACACGAAGTATATCCCGTAATTACCGCCTTCACGCACCAACTTGGAAAGCTCTAAGATAAAGTCATCATAGGCTTCTGAGAATCCTGTGTAATTATCGAGCAGAATAACAATGTAAGGAACCTTCTCTCCAGTGGCCGCACTGTAAGAGACCAAATTGCTGATTCCAAGCTGAGAAAACTTACGTTTGCGTTCATCCAATTGGGACAACAACCAACTGATCAGTTTTCCAAGCTTTTGTTCATCCTCTGGAAAAATAATATCCCCTACATGTGGAAGCTCGTGGAATACTCCCAAGGTTCGTGTACCAAAATCCAATATATAGAAATGAACGTAATCAGGTTCATATTTCAAGGCGAGGGACATGATAATGGTCTTTAACAGCGTTGTCTTACCGCTGCTCGGTGCTCCATAAACCAGTAAATGTCCGTCCTGATTAAAATTAATATCCAGATTGTATTGCTCCTGATCTGACGGATTATCAATTCGTCCAACGGTGGCAATAAGATTCTGATCTGGCTGCTTCCATGATTGCCCATCCCAGATCTGATTCTGATCCATAACATCTGCTAAAGTCATGGTCTCCGGAAGTGGAGGCAGCCACAGCTGAAAGGCCTCTCCGATCGATTGCTCAACAGAAATGGCAGCTATATGATTAACCACAGCCTGCAGCTCACTCAGTTGCGAGGCATCATCACTGTTTTTCCCCTTCGGAATCAGGGCTCTGCGTTCACCACTTAGTGAAACGATATCCATCTTGGGACTTCCAGCCTGATCTGTCTCCCCTGCCTTATAAGGCGCTCCGCTCCAGGAGGATTGGAACAGAGTGAATACTTCATTATTACCAACTTGCAAATACCCACGGCCTTTTTCTTTGATCTCTGCTGCCTCCGTGCGTTTTAGCATCTCCTGACTATCCGAAGGTGTCTGGACCTTCAGACATAATTTGAATCTGGAGTTACTCCAGATCTGGTCATCGACTACGCCAGAAGGTTTTTGTGTTGCCAATATTAAGTGAATCCCCAAGCTTCTTCCGACCCGTGCCGCACTGACCAGCTCTTTCATAAATTCCGGTTGATCTGATTTAAGTTCTGCGAACTCATCCACCACTATGATCAAATGCGGCAAGGGAAGGTTAACTTCCTTATTGCGGTAAAGAACGATGTAATTATCAATGCTGGTCACTCCGGCTTCACTGAACAGTCGTTGTCTCCGTAAAAGCTCACTTTTGATGGAGGCAAGGGCCCGATTGATCTGATTACCACCAAGATTGGTGATTGTTCCCACCAGATGTGGAAGCCCAAGAAAAGCATTAGCCATTCCTCCACCCTTATAGTCGATCAGTACAAAAGCAATCTCATGCGGATGATAATTTACCGCCAGACCCAAAAGTAGTGACTGAAGCAGCTCGCTTTTCCCCGATCCGGTGGTGCCGGCTACTAGACCATGTGGACCATAGCTTTTTTCGTGCATATCGAACAAAAGAAATTTACCACCTGCCCCGAGGCCCAGAGGAATGGACATGGTACGGTTAGCCTGGTTTTTTGACCAGCGCTCCATTACGTTTAGAGACTCTACCTGCTCAACCTCAAAGCTCTCCAGAAAAGTAACCATTGGTGGGATATAGCTGTTATTTTGACCTTCTTTAATTCTGAGTGGAGACAAAGAACGGGCAAAAAACTCCGAATTTTTTTTATCCAGGGAATCGGCAGTAAAATAATCAGCTAAATGACTTAACAGCTGATTAGTATCTTTGCGAACCATCCCCTTACCGTCCTTAATTTCCAGAATAGCTTGGCAATTCAGCGGCAGCGCAACATCAATCTTTTCCGATGTAAAAATGCTGGTCACCCCAAGTGAAGCATTACCCAAGAGCAAATACTTCATCATATCCGTGCTGTCCCACAGTTCAGGAGCAAAAACCAGAAAAACATAATGTGGGGCCTGCATTGGCTGTAGTCCATAACCATTCTTGCTGTTTTCTTCTCTTTTTCTAAGCTCCGGAAGTAATTCATCCGCAATATTGGAGGCATCAAAGGATGTTGTAGCCAAACTTCTCTGGCTTCGATTTTTATTCCATGTATGGGGCAGCCATTTTAACCATTCCCAGTGTTCCAGATCATCAGGCTGCATCACGCATATTACCCTTACATCATCGTAGCCTTGGTGTGTTGTTAAATGAACCAGAACAGCATTGAGGAAATCACGAACCTCCTGCTGTTTACCGTATATTCCGAGCGTATTAATACTCCTTAACGGTATGTAGACTGGAATGTCTCGTACAAAATACATCTCTTCGCATATTTTACTGGCGATTTCTTCAAGTGGGTTGTCGTCATCAATTGCTTTCGCTTTTGAGCTATATGTTGGCACCAGAGCAATCGGCTGGATTCCAGCACCAACACGGAGATTCAGAAAATCATCTTCAATTCCTGTTTTTTCCCACAGCTGCTTGCTTCTCCCCCGTACGATTTCAACACAAGATTGAATACTTGGATGGATATATGTATAGGCTTCTCGCTGCATACTCGCGGCACTTTGTAAATCATTACGAACCTGAAATAAGTAGTTGAGATATTTCTTTTCAAGTTTTTTGTTCTGTTCATGATGTTTTTTCACACTGGATTTATAATTTAAAATTGAAACCATGACCGTCAGAACAGTCATACCCATGGTTGATATCAGCATGGTAAATGACCTGGTCAATGTTGACATAAATATAGAGATGACTAACATCCCGATGGGGGGGACTATAATCGTCAACCATGAGAAGGTTGGTTTTCCCGATGGCCGGGCAGGATCCTCCAAAACCATTTCACCTTCCGGGTAATTTGGTTTAATTCGAGGGGTTCTTTGTACCTGATTGGTTAGCATTTCTTGAGCACTCATCTTTTTCATCACCACTGGATAGGAATTTTGGATTAACAAGAAATAATAGTGTAAATTTTAAATAATTTATAAATTATTTTCCAATTTAGGATATACATACTGCATTATCGGTTTGGAGACTGAATAGTTTATATTTTCCATAACATTTTTTGCTAAAATGGTTCAAAGATCCCCAATAAATAACCATTATTTTCATAATAGTAAAATTACTAGTGTATATAGATCCAGTTCTAAGGTCACCTCATCGTACTTTTCTTCTAGTTTAATTTAAGACATTTGGCACATTTACTTTTTCAAGGTTATCCAATACTCCTGTCCGCTTCCATTTCTAAATAGAAGATTTCAAAGCTTTAATTTAAAATCAACATTCCATAATAGATCCTATGAATCAGAATATTTCTATCAAATTGAAGGAAACTTATGCTCTTAGAAGGAATTTAACTTGGGAGAGAACCAGGAAATCGCTGCTGACTCTAACTATTTCTCAAAACAAATAAGCAACCTCGTAAGAGGCTGCTTGGTTTCAATAGTTTGACTACGATTTGTTATGTATGCTCTAATATAAATGAAGGGTGGAGCTGCATGTTATCATTTTTACTAACTTTAAAACGTTTATTCTCGGGCTTATGGAAAGCGCTCAAACGTAAAAATTTCCAAGCATTATTCTTATTAGTTTTGATGACGCTGTTGTCTGGAACCATTTTTTATGTCAAACAAGAAGGTTTGTCTGTCCTGGATGCTATTTATTTCTGCGTTGCAACGCTTAGTACCTTAGGTCATCCAACATTTGTTCCCCAGACAGCACTTGGAAAAATATTTACGATCGTTTACATTATTGCAGGCACAGGGCTGTTCTTGGGAATGATCGGGTATATCGCTTATGAACTGATCAAACAAACCGATAAAGATAACAATTAAATAATGGAATCCAAAACTCGTAATAGTATTAAGAGCCTTGTTAGCCGAAGCTAATGAGGCTCTTTCTTTTCAAATAATCGCTTATATACTAGTCCATAAATCACTAATATTATAGTATTAAATGCATATTTGTATAATCTGCTGAGCCAACTGATTCACTTTAATGGGTTTTAGATCCTTGTTGAAAAGACCTACAGCTTGTACAAAAGGAACCATGACAACCGCATCAGGACGATCCCCGTAAACCAGACTTGGTTTTACAATGCCGATATTTTTGCCGCTTGTAAGGGCGATATTCTCTCCTCTATGCTTGGATTCAAGAAACGGTTTATTTTTAAAGGGCATTCCCATCCGTCCTGAAATATAACATCCCTTGGGTATGTTCAATCTACTCATAAGCTCAACCATAATTTTTACCGGCTCAGCATTTAGCTTTTCAAAATCCTCCTTGCTGTTTGCTGTAGCAGTGCCGACCATATCAACGATGGCATCCGCTTGTTGAGGTAACTTACTAATGTAAGAATCGATATCAAAAATATCGACAGACATCCATTTTATCCGATTGTGATTAACGAGGCTCGATAATAACTTTCCAGGCTTTCCGTTTCGGGATACGCTGATGATCTGCACCTTAGGATCTTTTCTTAGCCATTCTTCCGACAAATGTGTTCCGATATAACCACTTCCACCTAACAAAATCACATTTTTCATCTCATGTCACCCTTCATCATCATTTATAGTTTTAGGATCTGATTCTGCTGAATCCTTGATGAACTCATCGATATGGTCAAACAGCCTTTTGAGTCTGAAAATATCACTTTTAAGTACATCCAAATAATAATAATTTTTGGTGCCTTCCTGATCAAAACCAATCAAATTAGCCTCTTTTAATACCTTTAAATGATGAGATACGGCTGGTCGGGATAAATTGGTTCTTTGTGTCAGCTCACCAACTCTAATTCCTTTTTCGCAATCACTTTCACCTTCAATCAAAGCAATAATGATGGATTGACGTGTCTCATCTCCAATGGCTGCAAGAGCTTTACTGCATTCCCCAAATTCCTCAGCCAGATTTTTTAAGCGTTCTTGTCTGTCCATAGGCTGCCTCCTTAGGTTTAATAGTTTAATCATATGAACTATTGTATATTAATTTTCGAGCCATAATTCATCGGTAAAGAAAATCAAGACCATTAATATTCATCTCTACCGATCCTCAAATAAATAAAAAAGACCGGCCTATTAGAGCGTCGAAAATTATAGAGCAAATTTGTAATAGATAAATTTGCTCAAAAGAATTGCCCCCTATTAATTCATGGTGTAAAATATACTTTCGTTTAATTTGATAAAGGGGGCTTTTAATTTTAATGACTTTATTTCTTACATACGTTTTGCTCGGCTTTTCCATCGCTCTGCCCGTAGGTACCATTACCATTGAAATGACCAAACAAGGCTTAAAAAATGGCTTTATGCATGGTTGGATTGTTGGCCTCGGGGGAATGACTATTGACCTCTTCCTAATTCTAGGCTTATACCTGGGTCTAGCCTCTATTCTTTCCATGCCTATCATACAAGTAATTATGTGGTTAGTTGGAGCTCTGTTCCTATGCTACGTTGGTTATGACAGCATCAAGAATGCAGATCATGATATTTCCGTTGGAGGAGAGAAGACGTCCAAATCACTGTTCTCTTCTTACAAAAATGGGTTGCTAGTGGCGATCTCACCAGGAAACCTGGTATTTTGGGTTAGTGTCTTTGGTACCGTATTGTCCGACTCCTTTGACCGTACTAATACGGGCAGCTTTTTGCTCGTAGGATTAGGTATCCTGATTGGTATCCTGCTCCATGATATTGGCCTGATGACGATTGTATCCACCACACGAAAAGCAATGAACCGGACGGCTATTAAATGGGTGACTATCAGCGCAGGTGTTGTATTAATCGGTTTTGGAGGGTATTTCTTCTATCAATTCCTGCGGAGCCTCCATATTTTCTAACATAAAAAGCCGTTCTCTTATAAAAGAGAACGGCTTTTTATGTCTTTTCAAAACTGTATCAAAATTCCGAATCCTAATCTCTCCTCCTAACATCGTTCGCACCCTTTTGGAAGAGCATATTAATAAATCTCCATATCATTCAAAAGTGTTGGTTGCCTGCGCATCCGTCAGGATGATCAACCCGATCTTTCCGTCCTCATTATAGGTTGTTGAAAGCAGATATTTGGCTCTGAGTTCTTTTTTGGAGAGCGATTTAAAATCTGACGTATTTTCTTTTACTAGTTTCTTTGTTTCTGTATCGTAATAATACTCCAAATATTTCAAAGATTTCATACTTTCCGAAGCATTCTCTATCGCATATTTCTCTCCATATAACTCTTTAATTCTCTCTTTGTTCGTACCAACTTCAGCTCCTCGGGCAGTTTTATATGCCCCCTGAGATTCTCTTTCCAATGTTATGGCTACAGCCTTATCATGTCTGTAGATTACACTCACTCCTGAATCATATGTATACCAATTGGAAATTCCTTCATTTCCAGTCCCCAGAACCTTCTCCGCATTCTTACGACTCATGCCATAGCTGACTCTTTCCCTGCTGTTATCTACCTTGTAAATGGCCATATCCTGGTTGGAGAAAGTATCCGGCTCCATCTTAGAGACCTTAGCATTACCACTGCTGCAAACTGCCAGTACAAGAAGTACAGGTATTAATACTAATAAGGTATAAATTCTTTTACTTTTCAATAATTTTCCTCCTCTAGTTATATTCGCTAATATTAACACAGTAAATTTTAACCAACCAAGTAACTATCTAATAGAAAAATAAAAAAGCCGCCAAAATGGCGACTTCTTCTTTGAGTCAGAACACCCGCTTCTGATTCCGGTCATCAATAATAATCTGCACGGCTTCTTTAAACCGAATCGCATGGATAATCTCCCGCTCCCGCAGGAACTTAAGGCTATCCTGCAGGTCCACGTCATCCGTCATGTCAATCAGCCACTGATATGTAGCCCGAGCCTTTTCTTCAGCCGCAATGTCCTCATAAAGATCAGCCAGCGGGTCACCCTTAGCTTGAATATAAGCCGTTGTAAACGGTACGCCTGAGGCATTATTATAGAACAAGGCATGATCATGCGCTGCAAAATGTGGACCTAATCCAGCTTCCTCTAATTCGCATACCGAAGCATCCTTCGTCAGCTTGTAGATCATCGTGGCAATCATCTCAAGGTGAGCGAATTCCTCGGTTGAAATATCGTTCAACACGCCAATAACTTTATCTGGAATCGTGTACCTTTGATTCATATAGCGTAGTGCAGCGGCGAGCTCTCCATCTGCGCCTCCGTATTGCTCACTCAAATAACGCGCCATCCGGACATCACATTTACCCACCCGTACCGGATATTGCAGTTTTTTTTCGTATATCCACATTCGGGAACTTCCCTCCTCTAGAAAAATAGTTCCTTACGGTTATACTCCTCTTACACCTGCCAAGGCCAAGGGGGTTGATTCCATTCCCATGGACATTTAGAATAAGCGCGGCCAAAATTCTGCAGCGGACCATACAGCTCCTGAAAATGATTCGCTAGCTTAGTTCGTTCCAGCGTAAGCTGATTAAATTGTTCAATACTTCTCAGATCGTCAGGATGCGTATTTAGATATAAGTTCAACTCCACTAAGGCAAAATCAAGGGTCTGCAACTGTTCAAGCAATTCATAATAACGTTGGTCGCAAGGATTTGCCTCCATAATCTATTTTCCTCCTCCTTTGCACTTGGATTCATACGGACTAAATAGTGCTGGCCAGAGCGTTCCATACTTCAGAGCCTCCTGCAAACTAAACTGTGGCAAATCGGGTGGCTGAAAGGTGATAAATTGATTGGGTGGAACTACATACGTCTTAAACGGCACCGGTGGGCAAGGATCAAACGGGCCCCTAAAAGGGGTATACCTCCGCAGCTGTGATTCCATCTTTTTTGTACCTCCTTTGTTCCTGTTCCTTCTTTAAAGACTCTGAACATTACTCCCTTAGCTAACTTATGACAGCAGGACACAATATAAAACGTTATTTACAAAAAAAGCCCATTAGCAATTTTTTTTGTGCAATGTGCATGACAAATAAGCTGTCTCCGGAAAAGTACCGGAAACAGCTTATAACTTAGGTCTTTTAGTATTCAGCCTAGGGGTTCGCTCTTTTGAACGAATCTTCGTGGGTAATCTCAAGAATATCCAACATAAATACAAAGATAGGAATACCAAGAATAAGTCCCCAGACACCCATATAATGCTCAGAAAACAACAACACGCTAAAGGTGAAAAACATTGGCAAATTCATTTTTGTGGACATCAGCTTAGGATTCAAGAAATAGCCTTCGATAAAATGCAACACCGCAATAATCGCCAGCACATAAGTAACTGTTATCAGACCGCCGATGTTGTAACCAATTATTAAAAGCGGAATGAGCGAAATCAAAAAACCAACCACCGGAATGAGACTGAGCAGAAAAATCAAAATTGCTAGGGCAAATAAATACGGGAAGTTAAGCAGCCACAAGCCAATAACAGTAAGACAGGTATTGAACATGGCAATGAGAATTTGCGCTTCAATTACTTTCCCAAAGGAAACGATGAATTTTCGGCTGAAATATTCCAGATCTATATAAAACCAGGCAATCCTGCTCTCTCTCATCCTAGAAGTGAAACTGACGACCCGGTTCTTCTCCAGAATAAACACAAAGCTTAAAATGGTTGATAGAACGAAAGTTGCACCCCAGTTGCTAACCTGCAGCACATAATCGATGCCTCTTTTGATATAGGACTGATAGTTAAGGTCCCTGAGCATATCATACAAATATAATGTAATCTTGTTCTGCGGAAGATCCTCAGACTTGAGATTGGTGAGGAAGATGGCTAATTGCTTAATCTGCTCCAATACTTTAGGAAGATATTTTGCAAGGGCCAGTACAATCAATGCGATTAAAGCAAGGTATAAAATGACAATAATCACCTTACTGTTAACCTTCATGAATTTACCAATTCGTTTGCTGAGCACAATCTGAAAGCTGTTCATGACAAAAGCAATCAGAAACGTCAGCAGTACCAGATTAAGCATTCCTCGAACCATGTACAGCAGCAACCCAATAAGTGCGAGAATAAAAAAGCGTCTGGTAGTACTATTCGCGTAGAATCGCTTGAATACATTCATTGATCTTGCTCCATTCAATTGCGATTAATAATGTTAAACTTCAATGGCTATAAAAAGGAAAACTTAGCCCCCACAAAAAAGCCGATGGAAACAAAAAGAAGTGACCAGGTTAGCGCTCCTGCAGTCGTTATGAGTATATATTTTTTGAAAGACATAGCACTGATTCCAGAGATATAGCTCGATACATGCCTCAGACCGGGAATAAAATAAGCAATAAAAATCGCCCAGTTTCCGAACCGCAAAAACCATTTTTTCATACTCGTAAAACGCTTGGGTGTAAGGCCAACCCACTTGCCGAATTTTGCTACCACAGGTTGCCCTAGCCTTAGACCAATGGTATAGCTGATAAGCATTCCTGTGATGGATCCCATGAAACAAACCAATACAGAAAGTGAAAAATCCAAAACCATAACGGAGGATAAATAGCCTACAAACAGCATTAACACCTCATCAGGCACAGGAAGTCCGATAATCCCAAGTGCCATAAGGCCAAAGATGGCTAAATATCCGTACTGTGAAATGAACTCTATAATCCAAGGCATGGTTGTATCACTTCCTGTTGAAGGATTTTTTAAGGGACGGAAATGGGATACGGCTGATCATCATTACGGACAGCAATGCCATTAATCCGATGACCAGTCCTGGTTTCATACGTTCATCTAATAAAGAAATCATCGACAGAATGACTCCAGCAGCAGTAATGGGCATCCCCACGAACCCTTTGGAAGGCGCCGACAGATTAAATCTGGCCAAACGAAGTGCGCCACAGATCAAAAAGAAAACTGCAGCTGCCGGTCCAATCCAGTGGGCATCTTCTAACCTATACAACAAGATAAGGAAGGTAGGCGCTAAACCAAATGATATAATATCCGCCAATGAGTCCAATTGTTTACCGAATTCACTAGTACATTGCAATATTCTTGCCAGTAATCCATCCAGTACATCGCATATTGCCGCAAGCAATATCATTAATAAAGCTAGGCTATATCGTTCTTGAATCGTAAAATACAAGGATAGTGATCCTAGTCCCAAGTTTCCTAGTGTGCACGTTGAAGGCAACCAGTTCAATTTCATACAATTTCACCCCTTTCATAGCAGTATTTCTGTTGATTCGGTTTAACCTTCAAAGGTCACAGTAAAGCTGACACCGTTCTCCGTATTTTTCACTGTATAAAGACAAGCGTGCATATCTAGTATTCGCTTCGCGATGGAAAGCCCCAGACCCGTACCGCCTGTCATTCGACTGCGGGATGGCTCCGACCGATAGAACCGTTCCCAGATCTGCTCCAGCTGATCTTCAGGGATTGATTCTCCTATATTTTGAATAGTGAATACTATAGTCTGGGCATGACTCTCAATATTGACGGTGATAGAACTTCTTTCTTCCGCATGCCTGATAGCATTGGTCATGAAATTTAGCATAACTTGTTCGATCCAGTTCACATCCGCATAGACCGGTAATTCATTTGCAGGAATAATGATGACCTCCAAATGTTTTTCACTCAGCAAGTGGACCAGCTTGTCCGTCACCTTTTCCGTCAATTCACTTAACATAAAGGAAGTTTTCCGAAGTTTAATCGTGCCCGACTCCAACCGCGCTAGATCTAGCATATTTTTAACAAGAAACTCCATTTTATCGGCTTCCTCAATAATCACCTTAATGTAGTGATCCTGCTTGCCGGCGCTAACGCCGTCTTCCAAGCCTTCAGCAAAACCTTTGATAATACTGAGTGGTGTCTTCAATTCATGGGAGGCGTTGGCAAAAAAGTCCTGCTGCATGATCTCCATCCTTTGTTTCTGCTCCATATCCTCAACTAGCTGCTGATTGGCCTCTCTTAACTCTCGTAATGCAGAATCCAGACTTAGTGATAAGGTGAACATGCTGTTAGAAAGGCTGCCTAACTCATCCTTCTGCCGAATCGATGTGTCCCCTGTAAAGTCCAGAGAAACCATACGTTTGGCTATGTTATTCAACTTAATTAGCGGACGCGTTACCATTTTCGAGAAAAAGAGAGAAAGCACCAGAATCAGAACAAAACCACCCATTCCCAGATATAAAAAGAACCAACGTAACGCATCGTTCGAATCCTTAACTTCCTGTAATGAAGTGACTGTGAATAATAATTCAATTTCTCCGTTACTTTGCTTCAGGGGCAGAATCACCACAGAATTGCGACTCCCACTCCAGGGAGCAACCCAGTCTTGCTTCTGTATTTTCAAATTTTTAAAGTCTTCTATCTGCGCTGGTGTCAAAGGAAACCATTCCTCAAGAGCCTCAAACAGTATTCCCTGACGGGGATTCCATATTTTTAAATCAGGCAGTACAACTTCTGCAACAGTACCAGATGCATGAATCGTCCCAGTCTCTCCTGTCTCTCCTATTGTTCCGCCCCCTTTTTTTGTAATGCTTATGGGGTAGAGTATAACGGGTGAAGCACTGTCTTCATCCAGAAGTTCGCCTTCCACGCTCAATTGATCATCTACTTTAATGTTTGCTGCTCTCAGTGAATCTCCGTACTGATTCATAAATAGGGATAAAGAAACAACCATACTCTTCCCGTCATCATCGATTAGCTTTATATGAAATGGATCTTCTGAATTCATCTTTCCATCCAGCTTCAAAATAACCATTTGTGTTTTATTCCGCAGCATAAACCGGACAAGCTCCTGAGAGGTTCGGGTGCTTCCCCATGGCTCGCTTATATATCTTGCCGCAAAGCTCTTAAGGTGTTTCTCCACGCGGTGCTCTTTTTGCTTCTGATAGAAATTGTCAAACAACAGCAATTGGCTTAGGATCACCATGCCATAGAAGCAAAGGAAAAAGATAACGGTCATCACAAACAGTTTAAAAGTAATTCCCCGTCTTCTCATGCCTCTTCCTCGAACATGTATCCTGTGCCAATTACCGTACGAATAAAACGTGATTCATAACCCAATTTACTTCGCAGCTTTTTGATATGACTGTCCACAACTCTGGAATCTCCTTCAAACTCAATTCCCCAGATCCGACTGAGGATCGTATCCCTTGAAATGACAATCCCTTTATTTCGTATTAAAAGCCATAAAAGATCATATTCCTTAGGGGTAAGCTCCACTTCCGCATCTTCTACCTCCAGCCGATGAGCTAAGGTATTAAATATCGCGGAACCAAATCTTATTATGCTAGATTCAGGCTGGTGGGTGCCTTCAACCCGTTTCATAAGTGCATTTGCCCGGGCTACTAGCACCTTTGGACTAAATGGTTTTGTAACATAATCATCGGCTCCTAATTCAAAACCGTAGATTTTGTCGTCATCTGTAGACTTGGCGGTTAACAAAATGATGGGTACCGCTGATTTCTCACGAACTTCACGGCACACTTCAAAGCCATTCATAGCAGGCATCATGATATCCAGAATCAGCAGATCCGGCAGCAGTGAATCAAACCAAACCAATGCATCTCTTCCATTATCCGCTTCAAGTACCTCCCAATCATTCTGTAAGAAATAATCAGATACCAGTTCACGAATACGAATTTCATCCTCAACGAGAAGAAGTTTCTTTTTCAATCTAGACCCCGCTTTCAAACAGTTAATAAACATTAGCATAGACGAGCGTTATGTCCTTTATGTGTCCACAAAAAACTCCCCCTGTCATGAGCCATACAGCTCTTGCAGGAGGAGTTCATTATATCCCTGATCAACTGGAACAATACGTTACAATTTTTAATAGGTTATTCTTTATCCTCATTCAGTTCTGATGAGGTTTCTTCGTCCTCGACACGTGGTTCCCGGTGGATATTAATTCTAGTGATACGCAATCTTGTCGATTCCTCGACTTCAAAAATAACATCTTCTACTTTGACACGTTTTCCTTTGGTTGGATTACCCTCCAGCTCCTTAAACAACCAGCCGCCGATGGAATCCACCTCATCGTCTTCAATCACAACACCCGTAAGATCGTTGACATCCTCAATCAGCATCCGGCCCTCAACAGAGATGTACTCCCCGTTATGTTCCACACTTGGACGCTCATCTTCGAACTCGTCATGCAGATCGCCTACGATTTCTTCCAGAATCTCTTCTGCTGTCAGCAAACCTGCTGTGCCGCCATATTCATCGACAACTAACGTCAGCTGAGCCTTATTCTTCTGCATAAAACGAAGAGTATGGCTGATCTCCATCGATTCCGGAACGTTAAGGATAGGCCGAACCAGAGTTGTAAGGTCATTCTGCTGCTCCGGGGGAGCAAATAACAGGTCGGTAATATGGATAAAACCGATAATACGGTCTTTATCTTCCAAGGCAACCGGATAACGCGAATGTCTCGTTTCGGTAATAATCTTCATATTTTCTTCTAACGAAAGATTGCTGTAAAGCACATCCATATCTGTACGAGGCAGCATGACTTCACGTGCAAGCAGATCTGAGAATTCAAAGATATTATCCATTAGTTTCATTTCATCTTTGTCAATGACACCACTCTTGGCGCTCTGATTCATCAGAATACGTATTTCCTCTTCCGAGTGTGCTGCTTCACTTTCATTTGCAGGCTCCACACCGACTAACCGAAGTAACGCATTGGCTGAAGCGTTCAGCACCCAGATAAAAGGCATGAACACATTATAGAAGAACATCAGGGGTGCAGATAACAACAGTGCCGAGCCTTCTGTTCTTTGAATCGCGAGCGATTTAGGAGCAAGCTCCCCAAGTACAATATGTAAAAATGTAATGATCGAAAATCCAATAATCACAGATACGGTAGAAATCAGGGTATGATCGGTGATCCCCATCTGGTACATTAAAGGTTCGACCAACAGCTCAGAAATCGCGGGCTCTCCAACCCAACCTAAGCCCAGCGACGCAAGTGTTATCCCAAACTGAGTGGCGGATAAATAGGAATCCAGTCTCTTATTAACTTTCAGAGCATATCCAGCCATTTTATTACCTTCACTGACAAGTTGGGTCAGGCGGGACTGCCTGACCTTAACTAATGAAAATTCCGCTGCTACAAAAATACCGTTCAATAATACGAGCACCAGAACCAGCAAAAGATTAAGCAATAATCTCCCTACTTCAAATTCCGTATGCACCACTTAACAACGCCTCATTTCTACAGATTGATCGCTTTTCTAGTTTTGAAGTCAACTTCCGGATAATACATATCAGCCACTAACAGATTAGGTCCGCAGCAGCCTGCTGCATCGCAGTGGCAGTTCACCTTTTGGTTCAGCGGGTGTTTAGTCTGCCAATCGATAAATATATCATCCAGCTTTTGGTTCTCGATGTTGCCAAAGGCTGCGATATCAGCGAAATCTGTAACAAAAACATCACCAGTAAACATGTTTACGTTCACTCGATTCCGGCCATCCGGATCATTGCGAAGGGTAACATTCTTCTCGGCGCGCATTCTGCTTATCAGCTTCTGGTCTTCTTCCAGAAAACTGCAAGCAAAAAACGGAAGGGTCCCAAACAGCATCCAAATCTCCGGATCACGGGTATCCAGTAGTTTATGGATTGCCGTCCGCATTTCATTCAAGGACAACACTGGCAGAGCCGAAGCAAAGCTTGAGTTGTACATAGGATGTACCTCATGCCGTTTGGCGCCCATATCGAGAATCAACTTATGAATTTCAGGCAGCTTAGTATGTGTACGGTAATTAATCATAGTTTCCGCAGAAATTAGCATACCATCCTCACTTAGCCGTCGAGAATTCTCAATCATTGCATTATATAACCGATATGCACTTTCCTTTGAAACCGCATGCCCGCTGTTAGCAAAACCAACTTCATGAAAATCGTCTCCGTTCACATAATTAAAAGAAATATGCATAACGTCCAAATACGGAAGCAGCTTTTCATATCGAGCATACGGCATCGTCAGATTAGAATTAATTTGCGATCTAATCCCCCGCTCTTTGGCATACTTTAAGAGCGGCACTATGATATTATCCACCGTTCCAGCCAAGAACATAGGCTCTCCGCCGGTAATACTAATAGTCTCCAGATGCTCTACCTCATCTAAACGGTCCAACATATTTTTAAGCGGCAGCATATCCCCTTCTCTAGAGGTTAAACTATCACCTACCGCACAGTGTTCACACCGCATATTACATAAATTGGTTACTGTGAATTCCACACTCGTTAGCACATGGCGTCCATGCTTACGTAAAGAAGTAATGGGATCCCATGGATCGTAGCTTGGCGACAGCTCCTTCGGTGAAGATGTTAATGGTCTTAAAACATTCATTTGTACTAGCTCCTTTAAATCTTATTCCTATTATTAACCCATAATCATGAAGATTGAACGGTGTCTTATCCTATATCATACCACGTTAGTCAGAAAAACTGCACTTCGGATGTCTTTCGGACTGTCCTTACAAGCTTCTTCACTGTAAAAAATAATAGCAGCGAGACGAAAAATAGGCTTCCGCGAGTTATGCGGACAAGCCTAATCTTCTCTCTTCGCTGCTATGATAAATATTTTGGCGTTCCCACAGTATCGCCTTGATCTGCGACGTCAACAATAACAACGGAGAGGGCTTTTCCTAGATCCCTTTCGAACGGTACGACTTTCTCTCCTTCAGGCCCTGTAAGCACACGTACAATCGGTCTGTGAGGCGTACTTGGATCTATTTTGACAACAACTCCACTTTCACCCGAACTGAGCTTCACCGTAAGACCCAGAGGATAGATAGCCACACGGTCTCTAAATAACTCTAACTGCTTCTGCTCATACAATGTACCAGAACCTACATAAAGTGCCTCAACGGCTTGATGTGGCAGCATAGCCTTTTTGTAGACCCGGTTGGAGGTCATGGCATCGTAGGAATCAGCCACGCCCAACCATTTGGCATATTCATGAATTTGAGGTCCTTTTAATCCCCGCGGATATCCAGATCCGTCAATGCGTTCATGATGCTGAAGCGCACAATGAGCCGCGAGCAGCGGGATATTCGGTTCTTCCTTGAGAATCTGATACCCGATCTCAGTGTGTGCCTGCATATGGCGAAACTCATCTTCACTGAGCTTGCCGGGTTTTTGAATGATTTTTATCGGGACTTGGGTCTTGCCAATATCGTGCAGCAGCGCACCCAGACCAATCACTCGAAGCTCCTCTTTGCTGTACCCATGCGCAATGCCAAGCACCAAAGTGTACAAGCAGACATTCAGAGAATGGACGTACAAGTAGTTATCAGCGGTGTGCATATCAAGCAGCATGATCATCGGATCTTCTTGTAAAGACAAATCATCCAGGATGCTATCCATGATCTTTGAGAATTTTTTATCCAGATGGTAGAATCCCTTGCTTATTCCTGAAGCGCCTGTCATTTGCTGAAACTGATTACGAATCACCTTCAGTGCCTGATTACGTGTCTCATCTTGAAGCATACCTATAATCTCAACATCGTCCGTGACAGAGTCCTCTATGTAAATATAACCGATGTCAATTCTTGAAAGCCTCTTGATCAATGCATCAGTAAGCTCCACCCCATCCGCGAGGAGAGTCAGACCTTCATCATTATATATTTTTTTACCTAATTTCATGCCTGCTTGAAGCTGATTCACGGATACTAAACGCACTTAGCTCACTCCTGCCTTTAACGGTAAAATGCTATTCTGTTTTGAAATCCTTGGGTCACACGCTTTGTCTATACCGTTTATGTAAAGATCAGACAGGTGCACCATGAAGAACAACGGGTGTATCTAGGTCTTTGCCTTCGGGCATTAACGCATAATAAACAACCAGAATATAGCAGCAAGAATAAATCTGTAGATCGCGAAATGCGTCAATCTAATCTTTTGAATCAATTTCATAAACAAAATAACCACTACATAAGCCACTACAAAAGAAATCAGAAATCCAATTACAAAATAACCAATTGTCTCACTAGTGAAGTTCTTATAAGAATCCAACATTTCATATCCGGAAGCCGCACACATGATAGGAATGGCTATAAGGAAGGAGAAATCCGCAGACGCTTTATAACTAACCCCACTTAACATCCCTCCGGAGATCGTAGATCCCGAACGGGAAAATCCTGGCCAAAGCACTGAAATAATCTGATACATCCCGATAGCCAGCGCCTGTCCGTAAGAAAGATCGTCCAGCTCATGCGCTGTAATTCTAATTTTGCGTCTGTTTACCCATTCTGCGATAATCATTAGAATCCCTCCGGCGACAAGCGCCCAAAGAACGGTTGTGGCTCCAAAGAGACTTTTTATAAAATCGCGGGCAAAAAATGCCACAGCTAGTGCTGGGGCAATCCCAAGTATTACATGGATTAAGTTCAAACGAGACGCCGGCATCACACCGCCTCTTCCTGAGTTCTTACGCCCAATGCCCAGCAAATTAAGCACACGCTCGCGGTAAACAAGCGCAATCGCCAATATTGCCCCTAGCTGAATAACGATTTCATATGTCTTCATAATCGAATCCTGCTCATCAAAGCCCAGAAGCTTCGAGGTCAAGATCATGTGTCCTGTAGAAGAAACAGGAATAAATTCAGTGATCCCTTCGACAATTGCTAAAATAATAGCTGTAATCGTGTCCATAATCTCCTCCTATTTTTCGGGAATCTAGCACTGTCTAAATGGAATCAAAAAGTATATCTTGTGAGCTGCAGGTTTACTCAGACTTGATCTGCCAGCGAGTGAGCATACATTCATCAAGACTGTCCGGACGCTGCAATTCCATCCCAAGCAGGTCGCGTAAAAAATGAGGCAGCAAAAATACAGGATCCTTCCCATTGGCGATCGTCTCATAGCCTGCACGGAAAGTAAACATGTCCAGCGTACCAACATTATACTCCTTATCATCCTCCAGCGGGTTTCCTTCGACAAAAACTGCAATATTGTTATCATACGGTATCTTCTGCGGATCGTACAAGATTTTTATCCCATCTACTGCTAAGCTGCCCAGATAATTCCCACGAAAGCCATACCCAAAAATCACCTTATTATAAAATTCTTCAGTAAGACTCTGCTCCAAAGCTATGCGAATATCTAGGCCTTTCAGCTTGATTACGCAGGTGTTAATGGGAGAAGGACATAGGGCGTGCAGCATTCCCGCTGTAACCTCCCCTTCAGGCAAAAGTCCTAGAAGCTGACCTGTGTTAACTATCGACAAACTGGCGCCTGTAAATCTACGTACAGCTTGGGCTAAAAGATTGCCAAAAGGGGACTCTCCCTGCAAATTCAAAGGAAGCTCACGATCTGTGATCGCAACGGTCTGCTGAAGAGCCTCACGACCACGCTCCAAATGAATAGTAGCGGCAGGACCTACAATCTCTTCCTTCAGTCCTGAGTCAATCGGAATACATTCACCTGTCACCAGGCTGAATCCAGGTTGTCCCTCTCTCCGCTCAAATTGAAGCCGCCCGAGGTAACGCCCGAATTTCCCGGCTCCACATACAGCTGTTCCGTTAATCATGAGCGGTTCTTCCAGCATATGATGGGTATGTCCACCTAGAATAGCATGTACACCTTCCAGCCGCTCTGCCAGAATCCGATCTGCGGGAAGCCCCAAATGAGAAAGGATGATTAGAATGTCCACCTGAGGAGCTAGAAGAAGGCATTGTTCCCGAAGGGTTGTCTCGGGATCCAGAGCATCCCAGCCCAGCAAGGAATAAAATGAAGTAAATGCCGCTGTCGCTCCAGTCACTCCTATTCTGATTCCGTCCTTCTCCAAGATGGCATGACGCTTCATCCAGTGGGGAGGTTCCCCTGTTGCAGTCTCCACAAAATTACAGCATACCACTGGACACTGTAAACCGGAGAAAATAGAGGATAACATCTCCTGTGAGAATGTTAACCCCTCATTATTACCGATGGTTACAGCATCATATCCTGTTAAGTTAAGTACATCAATGTTAGCCTGACCCATAGTTCCTTCTGTCTCGACGGCTGCACGATCCATATGATCGCCAATATCCAGCAGCAGCACAGGCTCTTCTCCCGCTGCAGCTCTTTGTCTCCCGATTTCTGCTGCCAATGGACTCACCATTTCGAAATGGCTATGTATATCATTGGTATGAAGTATGGTCAGTCTTTGCGGCACATGCCCCATTAGCAACATTCCTCCTACCTGTTGAGCCGCTCTTTAATGAAGCAGCCGATGCATGATCTTACAGTGCCTAGCATAACATTTTCAGGCTCATTATGGTATATTGTAGACATTACAACATATTTCAGAGGTGAATAAGTATGCATATCACAATCCGTTTGTTCGCGGGTTTGGCTGAGATTATCGGTTCATCTTCTCTGACCTTTCATGCGACGGAGAATCCCTTAACCGCTGGGAAGTTAAAAGAACTCCTTTCAACCTCTTATCCGGATGCAGCATCCCTAATTGGAACTTCTTTGGTCGCTATTGACCGGGAATATGCACCTGATGAAGCCCTCATCACCGAGTCTGCCGAAGTTGCATTAATCCCTCCCGTTTCCGGGGGAGAGAATGGTTCTTTGTATGAGAGCACTCCAGACGGCCTCTATAGCATAACGGATCTGCCTTTAAATGCTGAGAAGCTTCTGAATGCCGTCCTCGATGCCAATCATGGAGCATCCCTGTTATTTGTAGGAACTACACGCGAAATGACCGGAGAACAGCGCACAACAGCATTAGACTATGAAGCCTATATTCCTATGGCCTTAAATAAGCTGAAAGAAATTGGTGACGAGGTACAGAATCGCTGGAATGCACGCTGCGCGATTTCCCACCGCATTGGGCTTGTTGGTCTTAAGGAAGCAAGCGTTATCATTGCTGTCTCTACCCCTCATCGCGATACTTGTTACGAGGCTAGTCGTCTGGCCATTGAACTGCTGAAACAGACCGTCCCTATCTGGAAAAAAGACATCAATGAATCGGGCCAACGCTGGGTAGGCTCTGAACAAAAGGCTGCCGATTCCCTCCACAATTAATCTTCACTCCTTTTTCATTGAAAAATCTGCACTTTGTTGATATTCTGGATAAAATCGGATAAAAGGTGGCATAGGCATTGAGAGTACACGTCTCGGATCTAAAACCTGGTAATCACCTCAACTCGGACGCTTATAGTTCAAGAGGTCTGCATGTATTACCAAAGGGATCGCTGCTCCAGATAGATGATATCGCCAAGCTGATGCAGCATGGAGTTGATTATGTTGATATCCAGACGTTAGTGGAAGAACCTGCCCCATTAAGCAGACCTTCAATTATTCAGACGGTGACCGCTAGTTTTGATACCATGATTGACGGCTTTGAGAATCTTTATATGGAAGCACTATTAAAAGGAAGCTTTAACCAATCCGTGGTTAACGACATTCTTCAGCCTTCGCTTCAATCGTTGGACAAGCAAAAGGATGTAGTCTCCCTGCTGCTTCTGCTCGATCGCGAAGATAATTATACCTACAATCACTCTTTGCAGGTAGGTATGCTCTCTTATTATATTGCAATCTGGCTTGGGTATTCCAAACAAGAATGCTATGAGATTGGACGAGCTGGATATTTAATTGATATTGGAAAATGTAGAATCTCACCTGCACTATTAAATAAGCCTGGGAAATTAACCGCGGAAGAATTCGAAGAAGTTAAACTACATACTAAGTACGGCTACGAAATTATCCGCAATTCTATGGATGACTCACATACAGCCTTGGCAGCCTTGCAGCATCATGAACGTGAGGACGGCTCTGGCTATCCTAATAAGCTAACCAAATCCGATATTCATCCTTATGCGCAAATTGCTGCTGTAGCTGACATCTATAGTGCGATGACTTCTAAACGCGTCTATCAGTCCAAGCAAGAGCTTATTTCTGTCCTACGTGAACTAAATGACCTCAGCTTTGGTAAGCTGAACGGCAGAACGGTTCAAGCCTTTATACAGCATTTAATGCCTAACTTTATCGGCAAGCGAGTATTACTGAACACGGGGGATACAGGTGTGATTATCATGAACAACCCGGTTGATATTTTCCGTCCGCTGGTAAAGATCGATGGATTATTTGTCGATCTAGCCCGCGAACGTAGCGTTACGATTGTGGAAATCTACATGGACTAGGGCGTTTCTTGAGGTCCTGCGTGCTTAGCAACAGCTTCGGAGCTGCTGTTCGTACACTAAATCCCCCGGTTTGACTACGGGGGATTTTTTAGTTGTACTTTGTGCAACAGTATCCACGTCTAGCGGCTGAATTGTGGATTTTGTTGTACTTTGTGCAACAGTATCCACGTCTACCGAGCCGATTTCTGATTTTGTTGTACTTTGTGCAACAGTATCCACGTATACCGAGCTTATGTCTGATTTAGTTGTACTTTGTGCAACAGTATCCACGTCTACCGAGCCGATTTTTGATTTTGTTGTACTTTGTGCAACAGTATCCACGTCTACCGAGCTGAATTGTGAATTTTGTTGTACTTTGTGCAACAGTATCCACGTCTACCGAGCTGAATTGTGGATTTTGTTGTACTTTGTGCAACTAAATCCACGTCTAGCGAGCTTATGTCTGATTTAGTTGTACTTTGTGCAACTAGAATTAAGGAAAATACCCTAAATAAGCACATTTCTCGAAAATAGCTGCACAAAGTGCAATTAACAGTATTTTTATAACGAGAATGGTGGTTTCTATTGTACAAACTGCAACTAAAGATTGGTTTCAGATTACTCCTGAACATCCCCCGATTTTCACCTCAATTTGATTCCTTCTGGCTTTGTAGATAGTTCCTCCTACCCTCAACATAATAAGACCCTTCAATTTAATTATCTGACGTAACGTTTGAATTTCTCTTCTCATGGTGAGACTAATATGTGGTTTTAAAATGCTGTAGGAGGAAAAAAGCATGCTTCCAGTCCATGAACGCCTTGCCGAGTTGTTCACCCTGAGCCGTAGACGACAGCTTACTGCTGCTGAGGAAACGGAGCAACAACAGTGCCTGCAAATTAATGCTACCTACTGCTATGAGATGGCCCGATTACAAAATGAAATCCTATTAGCGGAACAGACAACTGATCTACAATGGCATCAAGACATTTGTGCACAAATGTTTGAGCTGCGTGTGACGGGCAGGGTATCCAAACGCCCCAAATAACTGAATCATAGAAATCTTACCCTGCTGCATTATGTTGAGCTGTTCTTCCGTTCTCCCATTCTTCCGTTCTTCCGTTCTTCCGTTGCCTTGTCCCGTAATACCTCTGCCATATTCCACTCAACTATGATCTACCAAGCCCCGGCACCAATATTCTCTACATCCTATATCCCTATAAAAAACAGCCCACCCCGCAGTTGCCTAAGCAACGGGAATGAGCTGTTGTTCTGTTCTGTTCCGTACTGTACGTCGGTCTATAAGAAGCGGAATTGCGCTTCGATCAGACCGTTGTATACCCCATCACGGGAAGTCAACTCATGATGGTTTCCTTCTTCTTTAATCTCTCCGTGATCGAGGACGACTATTTTATCCGCATGACGGATGGTAGAGAGTCTGTGGGCTACGATAAAGGAGGTTCGGCCTTGAAGCAGGATTTTGAGTGCCTCCTGGATCTTCAGCTCCGTCTCCGTATCAATGCTGGCAGTTGCCTCATCCAGGATTAGAATCCGCGGATTTGCCAAAAGCGCCCGGGCGAAGGAGAGAAGCTGACGTTGTCCCATCGACAACGCGCTGCCGCGCTCTTCCACCTCAGTCTCATACCCTCCGGGCAGCTTCATAATAAAGTCATGGGCATCCACGGCTTTTGCGGCATTTTCCACTTCTTCATCTGTAGCCTCCAGACGGCCAAAACGGATATTATCCCGAATCGTTCCCGAGAAAATAAAGGTATCTTGCAGCACGATTCCGATCTGCCTTCGCAGGCTGTCTAACGTAACCCCGCGGATATCTTCACCGTCTATCGTGATTCGGCCGCTCTTAATATCATAGAACCGGCCAATCAGGTTAATGATCGTACTTTTACCAGAACCTGTATGACCTACGAGCGCGATCGACTGTCCTGCTTGAACATCCAGATCAATACCTTTTAATGCAGCCCGGCCTTTTTCATATTCAAAAATGACCTTTTCAAAGTTAATATCCCCACGAATCGTTCCCATTGGCTTAGCACCAGGATTATCTTGCACCGCCGGTTGCTCATCCAAATATTCAAAGATCCGTTCCGAGGAAGCCATTGCCACAAGCAGCTGATTGTACATCTGCCCAAGGCGATTAATCGGGTCCCAGAAGTTGCTGACATAAGAGCTGAATGCTACCAGCATACCTACAGTGAGTTCTCCAGATTGGATCAGATAAGCCCCCAGCCAAAAGAGGATCATTGTTCCAAAACCACCTGTGACCTCAATAATCGGACCGAACGCCTGGTTCATCGCAGAGGCTTTGTTCCAGGATTTTTTGCTGTCGGTATTCATAACATCGAAATAATTCATGTTTTCTTGTTCTTGGGTGTAGGCTTGTGTGACTCTGATTCCCTGAATCGATTCATTTAAATGAGAATTAATTCTGGAGTTCTTCATCCTCACATCCTGCCAAGCGATCCGAATCTTTTGGCGCAGCTTAGTTGAAACAAAGAACATAATCGGAACCGTAACCATTACTGCAAGACCTAGCTTCCAGTTGATCACTAGCAGAATAATGGTAATCCCCATAAGCTGCACACAGTCAATCATCAGATTGACAACCCCGTTTGTGAACAGATCCTGCAGAGAGTTGATATCATTGGTTACCCGTACTAATACCGAACCTGCCGGACGTTTATCAAAGAAGTTAAAGGAGAGCTTCTGAATATGCTTGAACAAATCTGAGCGCAAATCATAAATCACTCTTTGGCCTATGATGTTCGTGTATTTAATCCGGTACACTCCCGCAATCCATTGAATCAGATATAAGACGATTACCCCTGCTGTAAGCGAATAAAGCAGTGATAAGCTGGGATTCCCCACCTTTGGCGCAATCGCACGGTCAATGGCTAAACTTGTTAGGAACGGGACGGTCAACTTCGTGATGGTTCCAAGAATCATCATGATGGACACCAATGGAAGCATTTGCTTTGCATAAGGCTTCATGTACCCGAACAGTCTGGTGAATTGCTTCCAGTCAAAAGCCTTATCGATGACATCATCATCTTTGTATACAAAACGTTCATCCAGCTCTTGCTGCTCGGCTGCTTTATTTTTTGCTCCCGTAGCGGTCATTGGTTTGGCTTCAAGTTTCATATGCCTCACTCCTCCCCTCTTCCGGTCGCTCTGGCCAGATAATCAGCATACTGTATCCGGTATACATCCTGATAAGGACCCGGCACTTCAATTAGCTCTTTATGGGTACCACGCTGCTGTACATGACCTTCGTTCATGACGATAATCTGATCCGCATGGCGCAAGGAGGAGATCCGATGGGCAATAATAAGTGTAGTACGCCCCTTCATGACCTCTTGGAATCCGGCTTGAATCTCGTGCTCCGTCTCCATATCCACAGCGCTGGTCGCATCATCGAGGATAAGAATCCGCGGGTTCTTAAGCAGGGCTCTAGCGATGGCAATCCGTTGCTTTTGTCCACCGGAAAGTCCCATTCCGCGCTCACCCACCACAGTGTCATAACCGTCTTCCATCTCCATGATGAAATCATGGGCTTTGGCAAGTTGTGCAGCTCGGATAATTTCTTCCATACTTACATTTTTCAACCCATAAGAGATGTTGTTGCGAATTGAGGAGGAGAACAGGAAGGTCTCCTGAAAGACCGTTGCAATCTGAGAACGCAAGCTGCGAACATTGTATTCTCTGATGTCCATCCCATCCAGTGTGATGCTGCCTTCATTAACGTCATAAGCACGCATCATCAGCTGTGTAATGGTCGATTTACCAGAGCCCGTACCTCCAAGGAACCCTATAACCGCACCAGATTTGGCCTCAAAATCAATGTCTGTAACCGCAGGCATTTTGTTCCCATAAGCAAATGTGACGTGATTAAACGCTACATCTCCCTTAACCTCAGAAGGTACCAGTTCACGGGCGTTCTCTTTATCCTTCACATCAATATTCTGATTAAGTACTTCCAATACACGTTCTCCCGATGCTTTGGACTGTGTATAGTTATTAATATGGAATCCAAGACCCCAAATCGGTCCAATGATGTACCAAATTAAGCTGAAAAAAGCAACCAGTTCGCCTAATGACATTTTCCCCTTAATAACTAACGTTCCGCCTACTCCAAGCAGAATAGCTGCACTGATCGATGCTAAAAACTCCATCGCCGGAAAAAACTTACTCCAGAGCTCAGCGGCAAAAATCTGGTTATTCTTATAGCGTTCGTTGCGGTGTGAGAATTTCTCTACTTCATGAGCCTCTCTCGCAAATGATTTGACGGTGCGCACACCCGTGATATTCTCCTGTACAGCCGTTGTCAGAGAACTGAGTGCAAGACGCATCTCTTGAAAGGCCGGGTGAATCTTAGACTCGAATTTTAGCGCAATAAACGCCAGAATTGGCATCGTAATCAAAGTTACTAAAGTAAGCTGCCAATTGAGTGAGAACATCATAATCGAACCAAAAATGACCATAAAAAAGACATTCAGCAACTGAGCAAAACCGAAACCGATAAAGTTACGAATCGCTTCCAAATCTCCGGTTAGCCGGGACATCAAATCTCCCGTTTTCGCGGTATCATAATAACGGAAAGATAGGAATTGCAGCTTCTCATAACAAGCATTACGCAGCCGGTATGCAAGAAAGTTACCTAGCCGTCCTCCAAAAAATCCATGTGCAAACTGCAGGCATGCTTTTACTATTACTACAGCTAACACGCTCAATGCGAGCACTGGCACCTCTGTAAACTTAAGTGGCACAATAACATCATCGATCAGCTTTCTTAACAAATTGGGGGTTATCAGCCCCACTGCAGTTGCAGCGGCCAAACATATAATCGAAAGAATCAGAAAATGCAGCTTCTCCCGATAATAACCGCGCAGTTGCCTGAGAACATCCATATCTCTCCTCCTTAAGGCTTACTTAGTAAGCATTTTTTTGTATAAAGCCAATGTTACATCGTAAGCCAGCTTTTTTTAGCGCTTACAATTTAGTGACTTTAAGCAGTGTATCATCCCTAATTTAATGCGGCAAAGGGGAGAATTGCGCGTTTTTGCGGTTATTTCGGAAAAAAGCAGCATCTACATGATATAAAGGACCCTCGTTATCTTAAAATGCTCGTGTTTCCTCCTTAATCCTGATGAATTAAGAATCTACAAGATTATTGTAATCATCGTGTAATATTAGGAGGACCTTTATTCGGTTTTTTGCATAATTATTGGGATTTATTCCGGGATACGAAGAGTTCACTTTTTCGCCGTCTTAAATTTGTCTCAGATGTAAAACTTTTACCACAATTTACCGTAATATAGTAATACAACACTTTTTACTTATATTATGGAGGGGAACTATATTGAAAAAGCAGCTTATTTTATCTTGTATTATCGCCATTATCCTTCTTTCAGGGTGTAGCAATACAAATAACAATAACCCTACGGACGCAAACACACCGATCAACGAATCTAAAAACTTGTTTAATTTCGGGGAAATCTCCTCAAAAACTGATACAGCACCCTCACCTGAAAAAATGCTAAGAGAAATAAGCAATTTTGTTATTGCTGACATTTGGAATGTTGGGTTTGTAGATGTTATCTCATACACTAGAAGTGGTACAAGCAGTACAGGAGCGAGCATGGACATTGACTTTACGATCGAACAGCTTGGCAAAGCCATGGAAGAGAAAAAAGAATACGATACATATATGAACGAGTTAGATACTAAGTATGATTCTATAAAAAAAATATGGGCCAAGCTTTCCCCAGAAATTGATCTTTTATATAAACAGATCCAGGAGACACCTCCAAAAGCAAACGATAACAGCTTAAAACTTGATGCAGGTAAATTCAATCAATATTCAGAGGCTTTTAGTAAAGAAGTGAATGATCTGGTAAAACAGTAAATACCGCAATTAAAAAACCCACCAATGATTTGGTGCCATTCTATTCTTTCTCTCATAAAATATAAGATCTACAATGAGAGGTTAGGTGAATAGGATGAGTATACAGTTTCTTGATATGCGGATTTCACAGGGCAGCACTATGGATGCACAAAGTCTTAATTTGGTTCGTTCAGGTGCAATTTTCGGTGACATTGGACTTCAGACAGTAAATGTTACCCCTGCCAATGCAGGCTTAGTGAGAGTCACATTGAATGCTTTTGCCAGACTTAGTGTTGATGTCAGCATTATAGTTCAGAATGATGTTACTTTTAGTATTTACCGCAATAATGTATTAATTTTCAGTACAACCTACCCCGGAAACATTAATAATACAACGACCCAATATGAAATGGTTGGAATAACCGCTGTCGACTATCCGCCTTCGACCGATGTGCTTACTGGCCAGATCCAATACACCATTGTAGCATCAGCGATTAGAACGGCAGCTCTGGGAGCCAGATCCTTCAGTGGAATTGCCGTTGCCGGAAATGGATAATTAAAAATATTAAAGGTGTGTCCCCGGAGCATTCGGGGATTTTTTCAATTGTGCCCATAAAAAAGCATCCGCAGAAAAATATCTACGGATGCTTTGAAGAAATATATAAGCGTTAGGAGGACAAGCCTCCATTCCTAAGCGCTCTTATTAACCGATTGAACCTTCCATCTCAAACTTGATCAGACGGTTCATTTCGACCGCATATTCCATCGGCAATTCTTTTGTGAACGGCTCGATGAAGCCCATGATGATCATTTGAGTCGCTTCAGCTTCTGTGAGGCCACGGCTCATCAGGTAGAACAGTTGCTCCTCAGAAACTTTAGACACGGTTGCTTCATGCTCAAGAACGATGTTATCGTTCATGATTTCATTGTAAGGAATAGTATCCGAAGTGGACTCATTATCCAAAATCAGCGTATCACATTTAATGTTCGATTTCGCACCTTCTGCTTGACGGCCGAAGGAAGCTAGACCACGGTAAGTTACTTTACCGCCATGTTTACTGATGGATTTCGATACAATGGTGGATGTTGTATCTGGAGCCAAATGGATCATCTTGGCACCCGCATCCTGATGCTGGTCTTTACCTGCTACCGCGATGGATAGTACTGAACCTTTAGCACCACGGCCTTTAAGAACAACCGCAGGGTATTTCATGGTCAGCTTGGAACCGATGTTACCATCGACCCATTCCATAGTAGCATTCTCTTCTGCAACCGCACGTTTCGTAACGAGGTTGTAGATGTTTGGAGCCCAGTTCTGGATTGTGGTATAACGAACGCGAGCGTTCTTCATACACAAGATTTCAACAACCGCACTGTGCAGAGAGTTCGTGCTATAGATTGGAGCAGTACATCCTTCTACATAGTGCACGAAGCTGTCTTCATCAGCAAGGATCAAAGTACGTTCGAATTGTCCCATGTTCTCGGAGTTAATACGGAAGTAAGCCTGCAAAGGAACTTCACATTTCACACCTTTAGGAACATAGATAAAGCTGCCGCCTGACCAAACTGCACTGTTAAGTGCAGCAAATTTATTATCGGTTGGAGGGATGATCGTCCCGAAATATTTTTTCAGAAGCTCTGGGTGCTCACGCAATGCAGTGTCGGTATCTGTAAAAATAACTCCTTGATCTTCAAGGCTCTTCTGCATGCTGTGATAGACTACCTCAGATTCATATTGTGCCGATACGCCGGCGAGGAACTTCTGTTCCGCTTCAGGAATACCCAGCTTATCAAAGGTTTCTTTGATTTCGGAAGGAACTTCTTCCCAAGTCTTCCCTTGCTTCTCTGAAGGTCTTACATAATATTGAATATCCTCGAAGTCCAAATCATCCATATTGCCGCCCCATGTAGGCATTGGCATTTTACGGAACTGCTCCAAAGATTTCAAGCGGAAGTCAAGCATCCACTGTGGTTCATTTTTGATCGCTGAAATTTCTTTAACAATTTCGGCCGTCAAACCTTTACCAGACTGGAATATCGACTTATGCTCATCACGGAACCCGTACTGGTATTCTTCCATATCAGGCGCTTTCTTAGCCATGGTGTCAGCCTCCTTGTTCTACTGTTATTTATGTTGCTCTTCTTCGTCAATTCCTTTACGAAGTGCGTTCCAAGCCAGTGTTGCGCATTTGATCCGCGCAGGGAATTTATTCACACCCGAAAGGGCTTCAATGTCTTCGTAATCTCCAAAATCCACATCTTCACCCTTCATCAGTAAGGAGAAGTTATCAGCCAGTTCAAGCGCACGTTCAACCGTTTGTCCTTTGATCGCCTCAGTCATCATCGAAGCCGATGACATACTGATCGAACAGCCTTCACCATTATAACGGGCATCCTTTACGATTCCATCCTCTACCTTAAGCTGAAGAGTAATACGGTCACCACAGGTTGGGTTATTCAGTTCAATTTTTAGAGCATCATCTTCAAATGAACCGCGATTTCGAGGACTTTTATAATGATCCATAATTACGCGTCTGTATAAGTCATCCAAGTTCATAGCCGAAGTACTCCTTTGTCTTGATTAAAGCGTCCACCAGTCGATCTACATCCTGCTCGTTATTATACAGATAAAAGCTTGCACGTGCTGTAGAGCTGGCTTCCAGCCAGCGCATCAGCGGCTGACAGCAGTGATGCCCGGCGCGGATGGCAATGCCTTCCGCATCTAGCACTGTAGCGACATCATGCGGGTGAACGTCACCCAGATTAAAGGTGACAACGCCGACTTCACGATTTCGAGGACCATAAATGTTCAGACCCTCGATCTCTGACAGACGTTGCTCTGCATACGCTGCAAGAGCTTTCTCATGGCGGTGTATCTCATCCAAACCGATTTCTTGTAAGAAATCAATGGCTGCACCTAAACCAACAGCACCAGCTATGATCGGCGTACCGCCTTCAAACTTCCAAGGCAGTTCTTTCCATGTGGATTCATAAAGACCCACATCATCGATCATCTCACCTCCGAATTCGACAGGCTCCATGGCTTCGAGAAGTGCTCTCTTACCATACAAAGCGCCAATCCCAGTTGGTGCGAGCATTTTATGACCTGATAATGCATAGAAATCACAATCCAGATCCTGCACATCGACCTTCATATGTGGTGTGCTTTGTGCACCATCTACGACAATTACTGCACCATGACGATGAGCAATAGCCGCAAGCTCTTTAATAGGATGAGTTACTCCCATAACGTTGGATACATAAGCAATAGCAACGATTTTGGTTTTATCTGTAATCGTCTGCTCGGCAGCTTCCAACGTAACCGTTCCATCAGGTTGCAACGGTATATATTTTAATGTAGCACCTGTCTTCTTAGCGAGCTGCTGCCATGGAATCAGATTACTATGATGCTCCATTAAGGTGATGACGATTTCGTCGCCTTCACCCACAACAGAGGGTCCGTAAGAAGAGGCCACAAGATTTAAGGCTGTAGTTGTTCCGCGTGTAAAGATAATTTCTTTAGTGCTGCGGGCGTTAATAAACTTAGCTAGCTTCTCCCGGGCTCCCTCGTAGGCATCGGTTGCTCGGCTGCCTAAAGTATGGACGCCACGGTGTACGTTGGCGTTATCCCACTCATAATACGATTTGACCGCCTCAATTACTTTCCGAGGCTTCTGTGAAGTAGCAGCACTGTCCAGATAGACCAGTGGATGTCCGTTCACATTTTGGTTCAGTATGGGAAATTGCTCCCGGATGGCGTTGCTAATCATTGCACTAACTTCCTTTCCACAAGAGATTGGAGCTGATTGCGCAGTCCCTCCAGTGGAATTTGTGACACAACAGGAGCCAAGAAGCCATAGATGATCAGAGTCTCTGCATCATGCCGTGTAATTCCGCGGGACATTAGGTAAAAGACTTGCTCGTGATTGACCTGTCCTACGGAAGCGGCATGGCCGGCTGTAACATCATCTTCATCAATAAGCAGAATCGGATTGGCATCACCACGGGCTTTTGGACTCAGCATCAATACTTTTTCCGTTTGCTGGCCATCCGCTCTAGTAGCACCTTTCTCAATCTTGGTGATTCCGTTGATGATAGAAGTAGCAGAATCACGCATAACTGCACGAGTGATCATGTCACTTGGTGTGCTTTTGCCAAAATGCTGAGCTTGAGTGGTGTAATTCAGTTTCTGTGAACCCGTACCTACTGCAATTACTTTAGCATCAGAGCTAGAACCGTTGCCTTTAAGCACAGACTTGGTATCACTCGCAGTATCTCCGTAGTTCATCTCACCAACAATCCATTCGATGACTCCGTCATTCTCAACAACCGCCCGGCGATAAGTTACATCTGTAGTATCTACACCAAGCTGATGCACTGTAGCATAACGAACTTTAGCGCCAGCGCCCACGAATACCTCTACCGCACCATTGTGTAGTCCAGCTTCTTCTTTATCCGATACGTAGTTATCTACATAGGTTACGGAACTGTTAGTATCAGCTACGACCAGAATGTGTGGAACAAAAGTCGCTTCCGCATCATCCGTTAACAGCACTGCTTGAAGCGGAGTTTCAATAACAACATTCTTAGGAACATAGAGGAACACTCCGCCATTCCACAATGCAGCATGAAGCGCCGCGATAGAATGCTCGTCTGGCTGAATGGCTTTATGCAAGTAACGTTGAACCAAATCTCCGTGTTCTTTAACAGCTGTCTGTAGATCTGTAAAAATAACACCCTGTTCTGCAAGCTCAGGAGCGATACGTGTATATACTGCACCAGAGTTGCGTTGAATAATCAGGCTGCCTTCCTCCTGATCCTTGATCAAGGAAGAAATAGATGCAGGTGCATCACTTAGTGAAGCAAAAGGTTCACTTGCTTTATAGCTACCATAATTATTGACATTCCAACGATCAATCCGTGTCTTCTCTAATTTAGGCAGTGTCAGAGTAGCTGCCAATTCTAGTGCTTTCAAGCGGCTTTCTTTCAGCCAACCCGGTTCGCCGCTGCTGTGCGATAATTCGCTCAAGCGTTCGGCATCCACCGGAAGAATGGTCTGTGTCGTCATAGTGGTCTCCTCCTTCCTGGCGTTTCTTACGCTTCTTGCCCTACAGTTTCATCTTCAATTCCAAGTTCTTCTTTAATCCATTCATAACCCTCTGCTTCCAGACGCTGTGCAAGCTCTGGACCACCGGATTTCACGATTCTACCTTGCATCATAACGTGAACATAATCAGGTTTGATGTAGTTCAAAAGACGTTGATAGTGGGTAATAACTAAGAAGCCGCGTTCTTCGCTCCGCATGGAGTTTACGCCTTCAGCTACAATTTTCAAAGCATCAATATCAAGACCGGAGTCAATTTCGTCCAAGATCACGATTTTTGGATCCAGCATCATCATTTGTAGAATTTCATTACGTTTCTTCTCACCACCGGAGAAGCCTTCGTTCAAGTAACGGTGTAAAAACTCAGGGTTCATATCTAGTTCTTTCATCTTTGCTTCCATTTGGCGAATAAAACGAATCAACGAGATTTCGCTTCCCTCTTCACGACGGGAATTAATGGCAGAACGCAAGAAGTCGGAGTTAGTTACTCCAGAGATTTCGCTTGGATATTGCATTGCAAGGAAAAGACCTGCACGTGCGCGTTCATCAACAGCCATCTCCAGAAGATCTTCACCCTCAAGAGTTGCAGTTCCATCAGTTACTTCGTATTTAGGATGACCCATTAGCGCCGAAGCCAAAGTACTTTTACCTGTACCGTTTGGTCCCATGATGGCGTGAATTTCGCCACCTTTCATTTGAAGGTTAATCCCCTTCAAAATTTCTTTTCCCTCAATCGTCGCTTTAAGACCCTCAATGACAAATTCTGCTGCCATAATATTATTCCCTCCATTGATCGATTTGCGAAATCAAAAGTTGTATTGAAACAGGATAATCCTGATTCCCAGCACAATTAGATTTTATATCACATTATAATTATTATAAATTGAATCACAATGATTATCAATGATTCTCACTAATTTTATATCAAACCTTGTTTTTTTACAAATTTCTCTTTAGCTAATCACTTGTGACTCAGAGAAGATTTTTATTAAGTATAAGACTAACGCAAAAATAAGACTTCCCGCAGGAAGTCTTATTCAAACTGCTTAATGCTTAGCTAAGAAATGAACGTAGCATCCATTGGTGTTTCTCTAGATCACTACGGATTTTAATGAACATATCTGAGGTTGGCTGATCCTTAGTTTCTTCGGCAAGCTCGATACCTTCTGTCAGCTCTTCAGAAATGGTGGCGAAGTCTTCAATCAGAGACTGAACCATTCCCCGTGTATCTTCCTTACCTGTAGCTTCTTGAATTGTAGCTAATTCCAGATATTCTTTCAATGTTGCTGCCGGACTGCCTTTGATGGTTAGCAAGCGTTCTGCTACTTCATCCATTTGAAGGGTTACTTCATTATATAATTCCTCAAATTTCACATGAAGGGAGAAAAATTGTTCTCCTTTGACATACCAATGAAAGTTATGAATTTTTACGTACAGGACATTTAAGTTAGCAACCTGACGATTCATGATCTGTTCCAGTGAAGTTGTATTTACTTTATTCGATGCTTTAGCCATGAGATGATCCCTACCTTATCCATTATATTTACCGGTTACTATTTCCTTCGTCCGGTAGTAACTTGTCTATTCTTAATTTACCCTTTTACCTGTAATACGAAACAAGGAGAAGCCTTCCATAACACCTTTATTTGTACTAGCATGAGCAAACACACACCTGATTATGCTTAAATGTGAATACTTGCACACAAACAAAAAGGGCCTAAGCCCCGTTTGTTTGGAATGTTTAATTTTCCGGTCAGACCATAAGAAGTAACGCTTCCGCACCCGTCATACCTGGTACGATGCCAAGACTCTCTGCTTCTATCGTTACAGACTCCAACGGGGCAGCTAAAAGCTGGGCAAGTGTCCGTACACCCACCGCACGAGCCGCGATGATATGCCGATCACTAAGTGTTTCATTGAGGAGACCGACATCCAGTGCACCGCACATAATATAACCTCGGTTCGTGCTGATGGAGAGCAGTGTAGTTTTGGGAAGCTTAACCTCTACCCCGATCAGCGTATGTTCACCTACTGTAATAGGCTCCATAGTAACCAATAGCAGCACCTCCTTTTTTTCACTATCCACGTTGTATATGTATGCTAATTTTGCTGTGGGTGTGCTGACGGTAGTCCTATGCCTAGTATAAAATGCAGTATAATAGTCCCTATTCCAGTAGTCCTGGGTATATGAATATTGCATGTTTAATGTTATAGTTAATTACATTCCTGTAACCATTCAGAGATGTTCTAAACGAAAAGCTGGGGGATTTATGGACGAGAAACTACAACGCACAGACGGCAATTATTTATTTAACGTCGACATCCTGATTAATGCCCGTACCAACCCGCTTGCACTGCAATTTCTGCTCGAAATGTTGAACAATAATGACCATATCACAGATTTCAACATTAACTCCGGTCTTGAATTAGGGAGAACCATTGACAGCTTGCTACGCTCCGCTAAACTTGCTTTGAATCAAAACTCTGCTCCTCCCATTTCATTAAAGCTGCCTCCAAAATCCATGAAGAAGCAGCTGGATACACCGATAAAAAAACAGGCAGAAACGCCTGCACAGCAAACGGCCATTGAAACGCCAGCTGATGCATACGGGAAGATTCGTCAGTATATTCAGAATAATCAATTGGTACGTTTACGAGCGAACCGGTACGGGAAACAAGTGTCCATGCCCTGTCGTATTTTAAACTTTGATGAAGCAGCCAACTCTATAAGTGTCTACCATGTGGATGAGAAGCAGGTGTACAGCTTTAATCTAAATGAAATCGACGAGTTTCTGTAAGCGCATGCGTTACAAGCCAATAAGCACCCTCCCTCTATGGGAACGGGTGCTTATTGGTCTTTCTTTTCTTAACAACTAAGACGACGTTTTACGTGAAAACCCCTCTATCGCAAGGCATAACCAGCCAATTATAAAGCATACCCCACCGATAGGTGTAATCGCTCCTAGCACCTTAATTCCGGAGATACTCAGAACATACAAACTGCCAGAGAACAAAATGGTACCTGCAATTAACAATCGACCCGCCCAACGTAATCGGGCACTTTCGCCCCATTGGCCCACAGCCAGTGCGATGAGAATTACCCCCAGCGCATGTACCAAGTGATACTGCACGCCAGTCTCATATACCTTCATATAGTCTTCACTAATAACGGGTTTTAGTAGATGGGCACCGAAAGCACCAATTCCCACTGCCAGCATTGCTAGCACAGCCCCCCAGGCCATAAATTTCCGTTGCAAATGATTACACCCCCTTAATTTTAGACTCATTCTATCATAACGTAATGCCAGTTCCTATTTCCAGCAGTCATTTTTAAATTCGCCTCATTCAGGGGTTGCTTTTTTAGCATCAATATGAAAAAGTGGATATTAACAACAATTTCATTCTAATCTCTCAAGGAGTGCAAACCATGGACTTAAATTCTCTGTCAAAATCAGACGTACCTGCGGCAGAGGTGGGAAATCCCAACCCTCATCCGGATTACCCAAGCGCTGATTTATCATCTACGCATCAAAAAGTAGAACATGATCTTCAACATTCTGGACCTGGTATTGCTTCATTCATTATCTGTCTCGTGTCGATCATCGGCTATGCAGCCATCTTTATCTCTATTATAATGAAGTCTTCTTCATTGGTTAATGAGAATTCCGAACTATTAAGCCAGTCCTCGCAATTCATAATGCTTCTAGGATTAACGGTTATTATTCTGGCTGCTCTAAATGTAATCGGTGTAGTCATCGGCATCATTGGGCTTTCCATTCGGAAACGTCGCAAGGTGTTTGGCATTATTGGCACGATAGTCAATGGTGTTATTATCTTACTCTTTATGCTGCTTATTACAACCTTCCTAGTCAATGCTGGAACGCTTTAAGCTTCTTTTAAACATGCCAACTTCATTAAAAAGGGTATCCCAACAACTTTAAGCGGGTTGTGAGGATATCTTTATTTATGTATGAATCTAAAATCTGCATTAGGGAGTCCTCATCTTCATCCGCGGCTCACGGACACAGAAGGCGTTATTTACGTTTTTTTCGCCTTTGGAGCACAGTTTCGGACCCCAGTGTCGCTATTGCATCGAAAAAGGATCCTATTGAGCGGTTTTTATGGCAATAGCTGCGATAGGGTCCGATAGCGAATCAAATGTGGGGAAAAGCTGCGTTTAAGGGCTGCTGGGTCCGATAATACTGATTCCGATGATGCTAATTCCGATGATGCTGGATCCTATCCCTCATCCGCGTCTTACGGACACAGATGACGTTATTTACGTTTTTTTCGCCTTTGGAGCACAGTTTCGGACCCCAGTGTCGCTATTACATCGAAAAAGGATCCTATTGAGCGGTTTTTATGGCAATAGCTGCGATAGGGTCCAATAGCGAATCAAATGTGGGGAAAATCTGCGTTTAAGAGCTGCTGGGTCCGATGATGCTGAGTCCAATATAGGGGCTACTAGTTCCGTTAGTGTGCCACTAGTTCCGTTAGTGGGCTAACTAAATCCGTAGTGGGCTGCTAGTTCCGTTAGTGGGCCACTAGTTCCGTTAGTGGGCTGCTAAATCCGTAGTGGGCTACTAGTACTAGTTTCGTTAGTGGTCTGCTAGATCATAATGGTGCAGCTAGGTATGCGGACTGTGATCGACCAAACTAAGTTTATTGTTTGAGCAAGAACTATGTTTAAAAAATACGAGGGTGTCCCAGCAACCACTATATGATTGCTGAGACACCCTCTACTTGCAAATCAATACATTCAATTATTTTGCTAGAGCCAGCTTTGTCAGCACACGCTGCTTGACGGACGGATCGCCTTCTACTGCTTTTTCCACGTATTCAATAACTACGGAATCATCTGAATTCAAAGTATCAAGTATACTCTCCATTCCAGCTGAAATCTCAAAAGCGGTTGGACCTTCTTTTGTCGCAATCTCAACGGAATGACTATCTATTTGTCCGATATAAACGGCCGTCATTTTTATTGTTTTACCTTCTGCTTTTGGAGTAGAACTAGGTTTAGCTGTGCTCGGATTTTCGGTTGGTGTGGCTGTACTTGGGTTCTCAGTGGGTGCGGGAGTGCTTGGAGCTTCTGTAGGCTCAGCTGTGCTTGCGCTCTCGGTTGGTGTTGGAGAAGGTGTTGCAGTCGGTTCTCCTGAAGTCTGTGCCGAATTATTCCCACCGCAAGCGGTTAAGGCAAATGTTAAGGCAGCAATCGCTGCTATGGCAGGTATTGAACGTTGTTTTTTCATGTTGAGTGCCTCCTCTATGTGGCGATTATTTTCAAAGTCATCTTCATAAGTATACTCTTATAACGTTAACCACTCTATGAAAGTTTCATATGAAGTAATTTTAGATAACTTCCAGCCTCTAGTAGGCATCCGTCGGATGCAGGCTACAGCGGTATTAATACAATAGTGTGAGCCTGATTTATCCCAAAGGAGTGAGCCCCTTGAGAATCGATATCGGCTGTGGATCTAATAAGGAAGCAGGTTATCTCGGGATCGATCGGATCGCGGGTCCTGTTGTAGATATTGTCTGTGATATTTGCCAAGAGATTCCTCTCCCTGACAATAGCGCCGAATTTGTTATGGCTAGCCGTGTACTGCCTTATGTGGACAATTTATTCGCAGCCATGGCGGAAATTCACAGAATTAGCATCCATAAAGCGGTTGTTTGCATTCTAGCACCGTATGCCCACAGTTTTGCCCATATGTCCAACCCTGCCTTCAAGCAGAAGTTTGACGAATATACCCCCCGGCATTTTACAGGATCCTTCTTCCAACCCCCATCCGGTCCAGTATGCCCAACTATTCCAGACTACCCTGTACCCGTACCACCCTTCGATTATCGCTTGCTGCGGATGGAGTTATTCTATCAACACCCTTATGAAGATCCTCTTTACGAAACTGAAGAACTAGAAATACTAAAGACCCTCCAAGCAAATGTAGTGCATGAAATCATGTACCATTTTGTCGTAGTCAAGCACAATATCACTGATCAGGAGCTGGAGCTGATGAGCAGAAGTCATTATCCTGAACCTCATGTTCTTGTCGAACGAAGACTCAAATCACAAAACAGACATTTTTTTCTATAATTTTAAGATGGGACATACACTAATACCCATTTTGTGTCATAGGCTAACATACAGGTATTAACTGTGCCGTCCTTACTATGGGACGGTTCACTTTTGACCATAACCAACCTCGAAGGAGGTGAGAATCATTCCACTAGTCGTACGGGCAACGATCAATGCGACCGGTGCTATCACATTTACCGGCAACACGCTTGGACTTAGCCGCTCTGATACGATCGGAGTGCCAGGGACACTAGACAGCATCGGTGGCTTTACTACTGTTAATACTTCATCAACATTTGGTACCTATCCTAGCGGAACTACTAGTCTTTATACAAGCAACAGTTCAGCAGCCATACTAGTCCTACCCTCAGGCAGCACCGTACTGTATGCGGAGCTAATCTGGGGCGGTACCTATATTAACGGAAATGTAAACCTTAGTTCGGCCATTAACAACCCTGTCTCCTTCATAACCCCTGCCGGCACTACATTCAGTGTAACTCCCGATTCAGCAACGAGCAACGTAGTCGATTTGGGAGGTGGTGCATCAGCATATGTTCGTTCCGCCAACGTGACCAGCATTATCCAACAAGGTGGCGCCGGCACCTACACCACTGGCGGTGTAGTGGGTACGATTGTTATACCTAGTGATTCCACAGCCAACCATGCAGGCTGGACATTAGGCGTAATCTACCAAAATACAGCCTTACCTTTTCGCAATATGTCCCTACGGGCAGGTGCAATACTGGTACAGGCAACCTCAGCCCCAGTTTCAACTACGATCACAGGCTTCGCAACACCAATTACAGGTGCGCTTGGCGGCAGAGCGTTATTCAGCGCGCAGGAGGGGGATGCCAACCGTTCGGGGGATCAAGCGTTATTTGGTCCAACCTCTGCTACACTTGTTGCTTTATCGGGACCTAATAACTTTGCCAACAATTTTTTTGCGTCGCAAATTAACAATGATGCAGGTAACCTAAACACAACGGGTACCTTTGGAAACCGCAACCAAATAAATGGAAATCCAGGAACCAATATTATCGGTGGTCGTCAAGGCTGGGATATTACCAATGTTGACGTCTCCGCACGGCTGATAAACAATCAGTCTTCAGCTGTATTACAATTAACCACCTCAGGCGATGCTTATGTACTCAACGGTAATGCCATACAGGTTGATATCAATGCTCCAAAAATAAACCTCACTAAAAGCGCTAATGTAGCCGGCCCCATAGTCGGTGATACGGTAACTTATACGGTGACTGTCAGTAATACAGGAACAGCGGGAGCAGCAAGTGTCGTTTTATCAGATGCGCTGCCGGCAGGATCCACTTTTGTAACTGGAAGCGTAGTCGTTGCTGGCGTCTCTAAACCTACTTTTGATATTACGGCAGGAATCTCACTAGGCTCATTAGCATTAAGCAGTTCAATAACAGTTACATATCAAGCCAAAGTTACTTCACTACCACCAAGTCCGCAAAATATCGCTAATACCGCTAATGCTGCCTTTACATTTCAAAGTGTAGCCGGAGGCCCTATCATGACCGGGGTCATTCCATCTAATACAGTAACCTTACCTGTATATTCACCCGTCCTTAACATTGTGAAATCAGCCAATACCACCAATGCTACGGTTGGAGATCAGATCACCTATACTCTTCAAATCACGAATACAGGAAATATCGGCGCGGTAACAACACTTACGGATAACATTCCTTCAGGCAGCTCTTATGTCGCAGGCAGCTTCACCGTCAATGGAAATCCTGTCGCTGGCAACCCTGCCACGGGGATTGCTATCGGTACAGTTGCAGCCGGTGGCAGTTCTACTGTTCAATTTCGGGTCATCGTGAATAGTCTTCCCTCACCACCGCAGCTGGTTGACCAAGCAAGCGCCGCTTATACGTTTCAAGTTCCAGATGGACGAACGGTAGCTGGTTCAGCCTCGTCCAACACTTTGTCTATTCCCGTTACAACCCCCAATGTTACTGTAGTCAAAAGTGCTGGATTCGCCGACGTAACTGTCGGAGATATACTGCTCTACACCTCAGTAATCAGCAACAACGGAATTGCAGCAGTTACCAACGTTTCACTCTCAGATACCATCCCTGCGGGTACATCGCTGGTCCCTGGAAGTGTTACTGTCACCGGTGTATCACAACCCTCAGCTAATCCTGGAACAGGGATTTCAGTCGGTACCATCGCTCCCGGAAGCTCCGTCGCAGTCACTTTTCAAGTCAACGTTATCTCATTACCAAGTCCCGCTCAGCTATTGAATAAATCTAGTGCCTCTTTTAGCTCGGGTGCTTTTACTGGCATTTCAGTCTCAAACACGACTACAACTCCCGTGTATCAGCCTGTAATCCAAATTGCAAAAAGCTCGAATGTTTCCAGTGCAACTGTAGGCGGCAATATTCTTTATACGTTAAATGTTCAGAATTCTGGAAATATCGGGGCGGCTGTAACCCTGAGCGACAATATTCCTTCAGGAAGCACCTTCGTCTCGGGAAGTGTAACTGTTAACGGTGTTGCTAGGCCTGCTGACTCTCCACTTACAGGAATTAACTTAGGTACTTTAGCTTCAGGGGCAGCTGTTGCTGTGACTTTCCTTGTCTCTGTGCAATCTCTGCCTGCTCCACCTGTTCTGAATAATCAAGGCAGCAGCAGTTACACCTACCAATTGCCAAGTGGAAGATCATTCTCCGGGACCAGTCTATCCAATACCCTAACCATTCCGGTCTCCGCTCCAAACATTACACTAACCAAAACTGCAAATCTAACTAATGTAGCGGTTGGAGAAAATCTGACTTATTCAGTCGTAGTGTCCAACCCAAGCAGCGTCACTGTTACTAACGTTGTTGTCTCTGACCCTATTCCTACGGGGGGAGCATTTGTAGCAGGCAGTGTGACTGTCAACGGTTCGACGGTAGCAGCGGCTAACCCAAGTACAGGTATAGCCATCGGAAGTATCGCCGCGGGCAGCTCTGTCACGGTGTCTTTTAGAGTGAATGTCGCTTCCTTGCCAAGTCCAGCACAGTTTACAAACAGAGCCAGCGCCTCCTTCACCTCTGGAGCGTTCACCGGTTCTTCGCTCTCAAACACAATAGTAACACCTGTATTTCAACCCATCCTTAGTATGGTCAAAAGCGCTAATGCAGCTCAGGCATCTGTAGGGGGATCTCTCTCATATTCCATCCTGATCAGCAACACCGGGAATATTGCAGCTACTCTATTAGTAACTGATATCCTGCCACCCCAAGCTGTGTTTGACACGAATAGTGTAATTATTGGCGGAACACCTTTGCCCGGATATAATCCGGCAACTGGCATTCCAGTTGGACCGCTCGCTCCTGGTGACAGTGTCACCGTAAGTTTTTTGGTCACGATAACAGCCCTACCTCCATCACAAGTATTGCTGAACTCTGCTTCAGCGACATATAACTTTACCCTTCCAGACGGGCGTCAGCTCGGAGGAAATGTAGTGTCCAATACGCTCTCTGTCCCAGTGTCCGCCCCTAACGTCAGTGTTGTAAAAAGCGTAAACGCTGCTACTGCTGTTACTGGTGATATCCTTACCTTTACCTCTGTATTGACCAACAACAGTATTGCAACAGTAAGCAATATCATTCTCAGCGATCCTCTGCCTGAGAATGTAGCTTTTATTCCCGGAACCGTAATTGTAAGTGGCACTACCCTGCCGCTAGCAGTTCCGTCCGCCGGCATTCCAATCGGTAGTTTGAGCCCTGGCGCCACAGCTACCGTAACATTCGAGGTGAGGATAACGATGCCGATACCATCACAGATTAACAATCAGTCGTCTGTCAGTTTTACATCCGGTGTATTCTCCGGTTCTTCTTCATCTAATATCACAACTACACCAGTTATTCAGCCCCAAATCTCCTTAGTAAAAAGTGCCGCTGATGGAGACGGCGATTTCGATGCTCTGGTCGTCGGTGATTCTGTCATCTACACAGTGCTTGTTAGCAACACAGGTAATCTGGCAGCAAATCTTACGCTAACTGATAACATTCCAGCAGGTACAGTTTTTGTTCCTAATAGTGTCATTGTAGGTGGTATGCCTCAACCCGGATCAGCCCCAGATACAGGGATAGCTGTAGGAAATGTCGCTCCTGGTGCCAGTATTGCAGTCAGCTTCACCGTTGATATCATCTCCCTACCCACACCGCAGCAGATTAGTAATCAGGCTTCAGCAAGCTTTACCTTTACTCCACCTGACGGTAGACCGTTATCTGGGACTGCTGTGTCTAACACTGTAACATTACAAGTCTCTGCACCTAACATTGTCGTTACCAAGAGCACCACATCAACCTCAGTTGCTGTTGGTGAAACGGTCACTTACAACGTCAATTTAACTAATAATGGTATAGAATCTGTTACTAGCGTCTTGCTCAATGATCCTACACCGGTAGGAAGTACTTTTGTAACAGGCAGCGTGTCTGTCAACGGAGTTCCATTCCCGAACTTGAGTCCTGCTTCGGGGATATCTATCGGCACTCTAGCAGCCGGTGCATCAGCGCTGGTTACTTACAGTGTTACCGTCACCTCTGTCCCTCCTACAGCTTCACTCATCAATCAGGCATCCGTTACCTTCACTTCTGGCGTTATTTCAAGCTCCACTTTTTCCAATACCGTTACTGTCCCTGTGTTCCAGCCGAACATTGCCGTAGTCAAGAGTGCTAGCACAGCCAATGCTACGGTTGGCGATGCCGTTAGCTACAAACTAACAGTGAGTAACACTGGAAACTATGCTGCTAATTTAACGCTGACTGATAATATTCCCGCAGGTACCACCTTCGTTCCGAATAGCGTGCTCATCAATGGACTCCCTTTAGCGCAAGCGGATCCTTCCACCGGAATTGCAGCTGGAATAATACAGCCTGGAGGAACGACCGTAGTTATTTTCACGGTTGACATCACTTCATTGCCTAGTCCTCAGCAACTGGTCAATCAAGGAACCGCAGCATACAGCTTCACCTTACCCGACGGGCGTACACTTAATGGGTCTGCACTTTCTAACACCGTCACTATTCCGGTCTCCTCACCTAATATTGCTGTAGTTAAAACTACAACCACAACATCAACTACAGTCGGTGACACTATCACTTATTCCATAGCTTTAACTAATAACGGTATTGCCACTGTAAATAATGTGGTCTTCACAGACGCACTTCCTGCCGGTACCACCTTTGTGACAGGCAGCGTGCTAGTGGACGGTGTGCCTCGTACAGGAGTCAGCCCAGCTACTGGAGTAACCCTAGGCAGCATAGCTCCTGGTGTAACCGTAACTGTTGCTTTTACCGTAAATGTAGTTTCACTGCCGCCTACCGGATTGTTAAATAATCAGTCAACAGTCAGCTTCACCTCAGGTGTTGTCTCAAATGTAGCCTTCTCAAATATCGTCACGACGCCTGTCTATCTACCTATCCTTGCAGCAGCAAAAAGCTCTAATTCAGTCAATGCTACCGTTGGGGATACGATTACTTACACTATAAATGTGACCAACACAGGTAACTATGGAGCTTTAGCAACCCTGAGTGATACCATTCCTGCGGGCACAACCTTTATTCCAAACAGTGTACTCATTCAAGGCGCTCCTGCACCAGGAGCAGATCCGGCTGCTGGCATCCCACTGGGGGTAATCTCCGCGAATGGAAGCCTGTCTGTAATGTTCTCAGTGCTTATCACAACATTGCCGGCAAGCCAACAGCTGCTCAATCAAGCTTCCGTAGCGTTTGCATACACACTTCCAGACGGGCGGACATTTAACAATTCGATCAATTCCAATACAACAACAATTTCAGTATCCTCACCGAACGTTATCGTCACTAAATCTTCGACAGCTACCGATGCCGTTGTTGGCGATACCATCACTTATAACCTCACTGTTACCAACAGCGGAATAGCAAATATCAGTAACGTTAACCTCAGTGATCCAATACCTGCGGGCTCTAGCTTTGTCACTGGCAGTGTGACCGTTGATGGCACTCCACGCCCTAGCGCCAACCCAGCGAACGGGATCTCGCTCGGTACTCTTGCACCGGGAGCATCTTTCCAAGTTTCGTTCAACACGATTGTCAATGTGCTGCCTAATCCTGCAACGCTTAGTAATCAAGCTTCCGTCAGTTTCACCTCTGGTGCATTCTCAGGATCTTCATTCTCAAATACACTTGTTGTTCCGGTATATCAACCTATCATTGTAGTTGTCAAAGGGGCGGACAGAACCGCCGCAACTGTCGGAGATACGATTACTTATTCCTTAAATGTAACGAATACTGGTAACCTCATAGCAAATGTAGTTATCACCGATACCATCCCTAACGGAGCTGTCTTTGTTCCAAACAGCGTGCTCGTGAACGGGGTACCACAACCAGGATCAGATCCGTCTACTGGTTTAAGCATTGGGGCGTTAGCTCCAGGAAGCACAGTAACAGTGACGATTACCTTACAGGTTACTATTGCGTCCCTGCCTTCACCGCAGCAATTGGTCAATCAAGCTACAGCAAATTTCACATTCACACCGCCAGATGGACGTTCACTCACGGGCTCCTCTGTCTCAAACGTCCTTATTATCCCTGTATCTTCACCGGACGTAAGTGTGGTTAAGAGCACTACTTCTATTGATGCGGTTGTTGGCGATATCATCACCTATACGATTGTTGTCACCAACTTAGGGATTTCACCAGTCAATAACGTCATCATGGTTGACCCTATCCCAGCTGGCAGCCAGTTCGTAACGGGAAGCATTACCGTAGATGGAGCTCCACGTCCTAGTGGCAGCCCGGCTTCGGGAATCGCAATTGGTACAATTGCTGCAGGTGCCTCTTCAACCATTACCTTCCAGGTTCAGGTAGTAGCATTATGATTCCCGGCTCACGTACCCAACCTGTCGTAACCAATCAATCCATGGTACTCTTCAACTCGGCAGCGGGTGTTGACGGAATTGTCTACTCCAACACCGTTAACACCCCGGTCGTGGGCCCCGTGCTTTCATTGCTGAAGAGTACAGATAAACTCCACGCCTCTTTAGGCGACACTTTGGTGTATACCATTACAGCCAGTAATAATGGAAATACAGATGCTTTATTGACGGTGTTTGACATTCTTCCAGAAGGTGTATCCTTTATTTCCAACAGTGTGCTCAGAGACGGTGTGCCTCTTCCGGGGGCAACACCGTCTTTAGGCATCCCCCTTGGTTCTATTGCACCGCAGAATCAAGTGAGCATCGCCTTTCAAGTCGTCATCATTTCCCTGCCGTCTTCCCTAGTGCTGCAAAATAAAGCGCTAGGCCGGTTTTCTTTTTCCACACCGGAGGGAAGAATCGTTAAAGGAGATCTATTTTCAAATTCCGTACAGGTTTCTTTACGCTCCTACCAGCTCTCGACCTCTTTGTCTGCAAGTACTCCGACTTCTTTTATAGGGGATGTAGTAACTTATACCTTGCGGCTTACGAATGAAGGCAACAGCCTTTTAACTCAAATCAACGCAATAATTTCTATTCCGGACGGGGCGGTGTTTATACCGGGGAGTGTCATCGCAGGCGGGATTTATAACCCTGATTCAGATCCGCTGCAGGGTATATTACTCGGCTCGCTGGAGACAAACTTGAGTGTAGATATTACTTTTCGTGTCCGAGTAACAGAGATTCCTCCTTCCTCAAGCTTAACCAATAGCGCGGTTGTCACCTATTCAGTCGATGAGGATCCTATTACAATTGAAAGTAACAATGCGGTTATCTCACTTGTCCAAGCGGGAGTCACCATTAGTAAAAAAGTGGATCATGTTACAGCAGCACCGGGCGACAATTTGAGATACGAGCTTACAGTAACGAACAACGGGAATCTGGCCGTAAATGCAGTCCTAACAGATGCTATACCTTCAGGTACTCTTTTCGTATGGGATAGTGTTCTCTTAAATGGAGTGTTGCAAAAAGGTGCACGACCAGCAGAAGGCATCCAGCTAGGTACTTTAAGAGGCGGAACTACAGCCGTAGTAGTTTTTCAAGTGAGTATACCTGCAGCCATTAACATTCATGAAATCGCAGCCGTACAAAACCATGCTAGCGTTCAGTATACTTTTGTGCTTCCAGACGGACGGACCGTACGACAAACCTCTCGTTCCAATACAGTTACCACCCTAGTAGTCACACCTGTCATTTCACTGGTAGTCCATGCAAAACCAACTATTGTAGAAGCAGGTGAGCGAGTCCAATGCTGGATCTCACTAACCAATAACGGAAATTGGCCTGCGGAAATATCTCTGAATCGTCTAACCCCGGAAAAATGTTTTCTTGATCCCAACAGCATTGTAATTGATGGAGTTCCGAATCCACAATCTTCATTTACCGGCACCTTGCCGCTGGGAATAGTTAATGCTGCATCTATGGTTAACATTCATTATTTTATCCAGGTGAGTGAACAGGTAATGGGTCGTTTCCTTAGGGGCTCCGTAAATGCTCAATACTCTTTCAATATGGATGGACGTAACTACTCTGGCGAAAGCCAATCTAACAGTTTTGTGTTGACCGTAGATGAGATCAGTGAATAAGAAATCACATATCCCTCATCCCCATGAATATACTTTAGTTACAACCCCAAAACATCCCCACAAAGTGAGGCTTTGCTTTCTATGCGTACTCAGGTGCTTTGCGGGGGATCCAAATATATACTTTTCAAAAAATTCCCTCAATCAACATTCATATTCCATGGGAGGTGGTCATCCTGTCGCAATCATCCGGTCCCTTTTCCTTCGTAGTCTCAAAAGAAGACTGGTCCCTTCATCGTAAAGGTCATCAGGATCAGGAACGCCATCAGCAAAAGGTCAGAGAAGCCATCAAGGATAATTTACCTGACCTCGTTACCGAAGAAAATATTATTTTGTCAGGCGGTAAGCAGATTGTGAAGGTTCCGATTCGCAGTCTGGATGAATACCGGATTATTTATAACTTTCGTAAACAGAAGCATGTAGGTCAGGGGGACGGGGAAAGTCAGGTCGGCGATGTGCTTGGGCGCGATTCACAATCGGCACAGCCCGGTAAAGGAGAAAAAGCAGGCGATCAGCCCGGTCAAGACACCGTGGAAGCAGAGGTCAACCTGGAAGACCTGGAGGACATTCTCTTTCAGGATATGGAATTGCCTCATCTGAAGCCTAAGAATAAGGAAGAGATCGAGGTCAAATCCATTATTTTTAACGATATTCGTAAAAAAGGGATGATGTCCAACATCGATAAAAAACGTACGCTGCTGGAAAATCTTCGACGCAATGCAAGCAGCGGAAATCCCGGCATACACAGTATCAGCCCAGATGATCTGCGCTACAAAACATGGGATGATATAAGAACACCTCATTCCAATGCGGTCATTATTGCGATGATGGATACTTCAGGTTCGATGGGTTCATTTGAAAAATACTGCGCCCGCAGCTTCTTCTTCTGGATGACCCGTTTTCTGCGCCGTCAGTATGAGAAGGTAGAGATTGTCTTTCTCGCCCACCATACGGAGGCTAAGGAAGTCAGTGAGCATGATTTCTTCACCCGTGGCGAAAGCGGGGGAACGATTTGTTCCTCGGCATATCAGCGAGCGATTGAAATTATCGATAGCCGCTACCCGCCTGCGCAGTACAACATTTATCCATTTCACTTCTCTGATGGTGATAATCTCACCTCCGACAACGAACGTTGCGTGAAGCTGATCGGAGAACTGCTGAAACGAAGCAATATGTTCGGCTACGGTGAGGTGAACCAATACAATCGAAGCAGTACCTTGATGTCAGCTTATCGCCATCTGAAACATGAACAATTCATGCATTACGTCATTAAAGACAAAAAAGAAGTGTATCAGGCGCTAAAGACTTTCTTTAGTCCAAAGGGTACGGTTAATTCTTAATCCCCCACTCCAAAACGCGGGTGTCCCCAAAGCCAAAAATGGCTGATGGAACATCCGCGTTTTTGGCGTCTCACCTTCTTGAGCAAAACAACAAACTTCGTAAATAGCGTCATCTAAGTTCGCAAGTATCGGGGGAGGGACGAATAGTGTCATCTGGGTCCGCAAGCATCGGGGAGGGACGAATAGTGTCATCTGGGTCCGTAAGATCAGGAGATGCGTCAGAATAGTATTTAGGGCAACTTTGGGATTACTAGGGGTTCAGCGCTTTCGGACACAGATGACCTTATACGTAGCTTTATCGCATATTTGGCTTGCTATCGGACCCCATAGCCGCTATAGGCATGAAAAACACCAAAAACGAGCCTCATTCTGAGCAATAGCTGCACTGGGGTCCGAAACAATGCTCCAATGGCGATAAATTGCTAAATAGCGTCATCTGGGTCCGTAAGTATCGGGGAATGGGCAAATTGCCCATCTAAGTCCGCAAGTATCGAGGAATGGACGAATAGCGTCACCTGGGTCCGTAAGTATCGGGGGAGAGACGAATAGTGTCATCTGGGTCCGAAAGATCAGGGGATGCGCTGGAAATCCAATTCGGGCAACTGTGGGATTACTGGGGGCTCGGCGCTTCCGGACACAGATGACCTTATACGTAGCTTTATCGCATATTTGGCTTGCTATCGGACCCCATAGCTACTATTAGCACGAAAAACACCAAAAACGAGCCTCATTCTGAGCAATAGCTGCACTGGGGTCCGAAACAATGCTCCAAAGGCGATAAATTGCTAAATAGTGTCATCTGGGTCCGCAAGTATCGGGGATGGACGAATAGCGTCATCTGGGTCCGCAAGTATCGGCGGATGGGCAAATTGCCCATCTGAGTCCGTAAGTATCGAGGAATGCGTCAGAATAGTATGTAGGGCAACTGTGTGGGATTACTGTAGCGCTCTGCGCTACGGTATAGATTAAAAAATAAGCCAGTGAAATTAAACTACCTTTCTTATTTCAGTTACATAATAACTCCTACTATAAACCTAATTTCACAATTTGGATCCGCCCGATAAACTTGTACTTCCCAACCATGTCAGCTTGTTTTCGTAAGCTATGACTGCTGTTTTGTTTTTCCCCGCTTAGATTCCCATCATAAAAATAACCTCCAACCCCAAACTCTGGAATGTGGAGGTTATTTATATTTAAAAAACGTTCACCGCTACACCCTAATGAACCTTCTCTCTATCCTTGCCTTTATCAGACTCACCAGCATTTTTGTTCGCTGCTTCCCGGTCCTGCATCATCTCATCCACCGTCTTCACCTTCAGGCGAGCAGCGCCCTCGTTGTTAGCGTTCGTTGGGATAAGCTCTCCTGAAGCCAACCGCTCCTTGGCTTTAGCAATAGCTTCGCTGTATTGAGGCAGCCACTGTTCCCCTGCGACGAGCATCTCATCGACCATCTGCCAGATTTCTTTAGGATTACATACGGCACCAACGAGTGGGTCCATCATAAATGCCTGACGTAACAGCTTATCATCGCCGTGTACAGCTGCCTCAACCGCCAGACGTTGCACTGAAATACTGACGTTGCAAACGGCGGCAGGCCCAAGCGGCAATTCGCCTACCAGCGGCATGGAGATCCCGTTCCGGTCCACATATCCCGGTGCTTCGATAATGGCGTCCTCTGGTAAATTAGAGATTACGCCATTGTTCACTGTATTAAAGTGCCCCCGGTACACTCGTCCCGTTTCCAACCCTTCTATAATATAAGAGCCGTGCTCTTCCCCGCGATTTTCCTTCGTATACTCCAATGCCGGGTCTTTCATCCAGTTGGGGAAATCGGTCTCGAACCAATTCCGTCCTTCCGTGCAGACACGCAGATAACCGCCAGTCTCGCCGTTAATCCAGCTCCCCAGATCGATCCAATCCATAATTTCATCACTGCGTTTACGGTACCAAGGCACGTACTCACTTAAGTGTCCATTGGATTCTGTACTATAGTAGCCAAAGCGACGTAGCATATCGATCCGCACTTTTTCCGTACGGCTGAATTCCGGATGTTTCTCAAAAGCCTCTAAAAGACCTCCGGTCAGATCCTTCCCCTCATGACTTGCGGAAATATACCAGGTCTGGTGATTGATGCCCGCACAGATAATATCAACTTCGGATTTCTTAAGACCATACACGTCTGCAATTTGCTGATGCCCATGCTGTACACCATGACATAGACCAATGGTCCGAACCCCACCATATTTATTGCAGGCCCACGTCAGCATAGCCATCGGGTTCGAATAGTTAAGCAAAAGCACATCCGGTGCTGCCATCTCCCTAATATCACGGCAAATATTCAGCATCTCCGCAATTCCGCGTTGCCCGTACATGATGCCACCCGCACATAGAGTATCTCCCACACACTGATCGACTCCGTATTTTAAGGGAATGTCCACATCCGTAGCAAAGGCTTCAAGCCCACCCATCCGAATAGTACAAAATACGTACTTGGCATCCTTCAGCGCTTCTCTGCGATCCGTTGTCGCCTGAATTTGTATATTTAAACCATTCTCCTTAATATCACGCTGGCATAGCTCCGTGACCATCTCCAGATTGTGGCTGTTAATATCCATAAATGAGACTTCGATATTTTTAAATTCCGGTACAGTTAGTAAGTCCCGCAACAATCCACGGGTAAATCCAATGCTGCCTGCCCCTATAAAAGACACTTTAAATGACATGGTTATCATCCTCCGGTAATGAATTGGTTGTTCCTGTCCATTGTAGCAAGGGACCTGAGGAAAGCGTAACCAATATCATGACCTCTTTTGAAATAAGGTGTCAAAAATCCTAACCTATCTATTGAAAATCATGCTCTTCATAACTCCAGGCGTGACGCTCAATGGAATTGCGGAATTCTACAGGCGTGCAATCCGCGTATTTTTTAAAAAGGAGGTGAAAATATTGCCTGCTGCTAATTCCTACGTAATCTGCAATTTCAGCAATCGGGATGTCGCTCTGCCCAAGCAGCATCTTCGCTTTCTCCATTCGCAGCATATTTAAGTAATCGCTGAGTGTCCGACCCGTATGGCTCTTAAAAATTCGATGCAAATATCCGGGATGCAGATTAACTGCGGCAGCGATGTCCTTAACCTGAATGTTCTGGTCATAGTTCTGATGCAGGAATTCGATGCTCCGGCGCACATAAAGCTGCGAGGGCTGTTGGCTGGTATGAAGCTGCTCTTGCCGAAGTCTGGATAATCGCAACAGAAGCTCACAAAATAATAAATCAACCATACTTCCCCCCTTCCCGCCGCTCTGATCAAGCTCTAACACAAGTCCTTTTAGAACATGATAGATTTCCTCCGGATCAGGCATTACTAAACTGGAAAAAGGAAGCTGCAGCATTTCTGCGAGCGCCGCTTCTTCACGGGCTAGCTTGCCGACAGAGGGTGCAACCCCTCTATATTCCATGAATCCAAATTCCACATTTAGCATCCGACAAGGTGCCCCCTCTTCAACAATCAGCCTATGCGGAACATTCGCGTCTAGGATGATCAATTCTCCCCGCTTCAGCCGAACTCTCTCTTCTCCTCCTGAGCTTGGACGGACATCTACGATACAATTCCCCGAGATCAAATACATGATTTCCGTTGAATTATGCTGATGGTAAGACATATTGTAGTTATTCCACTGTTTATAATAGTAAGCAAAAAAATGAGGACTATAATCTCCCTCGATTAAAACCTGCTGAAAAAGACTCCCGCTAGGACTCAGACTTAAGTTCGTCAATGGATCACTACTTTCTTCATTTATTACTTAATACAAGTGTATCCCTTTAGCCACTTCGAAGATAAGATAACATCCGATAGCGATCAAATCAACAAAAACGAGCAGCTCTCCATTATATTGGAAAATTGCTCGTCTCTATTAGAGTATTATTGTCATACTTGAAAAGAAACCAAAGAGTGCTTGAGATCTGCGGCCAAACCCTCCAGCTTTTCCGATAAGGCAACCAATTCCTCACTAACCGTGAATTGTTGAGATGACATAGAAGCTACCTCCTCCGTTGAAGCAGTGGTTTGCTGGACGATGGAGCTTACGCTGGCCATGGATTCACCGAGTTGACGCTGGAACTCAATCAGTTCGAGGACAGAAGCAGAAGATTCACTAATATGTCTCATGAAATGTTCCATTTCCTCTTTGACACTCGCGAATATCGTTGACGACTCTCTTACAGAAGAGATTTGTTCACGGAACTTAGGAGCGGCTTCATTGATATCCTTAACAGTGTTCTCGATATGTAGACCAATCTCTTCCGTGATCTTGGAGACCGATTGAATCGATTCATTCGACTGGTTAGCGAGCTGCCTGATTTCATCAGCAATCACTATGAACCCTCTACCTGCCGCACCTGCTCTAACTGCTTCTATGGTAGCATTTAGCGCCAAAATATTAGTTTGCTTATTCACAGCAATCATAGGGCTGAGTATACTGCGAATTAAATGGGTGCTTTCTCTGAGCTTAGTAGAATTATCTTGAATTCGATTGATCATCTCTACCGTAGACTCACTCTGCTCTACCAGCAGCTTCATCAGCTCTGTACCTTGATTACTAACCTCAATGACCCGTTCTGCTGAATGGTCCATGACTGTATTTATTTCCGTCACTTCACTCATTTTGCTGCCGATAATCTCAACATTGTGATAACTGCGTTCGGCTTCAACAGCGAGGCTGGCTGACCCCACTGCAATCTCACCTGTAGCGGTCGCAACCTCTCTGGCATGGAGGGAGATTGTACCTGATGCTTGCACTAATTGTTCCGAGGTAAGGAGAACCTCATCTGCCGATTTCCCGCTCTGCCTTGCAAGCAAGGAGATCTGTTCCATCATTTTATTAAAGCTGTGACCTAAGCGGCCAATCTCGTCCTTGCCCTTAAAATGGGTTCGCACCTGTAGGTTCCCACGCTCTCCTTCTTCCATCAAGACTGCCAGCTTACCCAGCGGACGCCCTACCAAACGAACAAGAATATAACCAATTAGCAGTGCTATTAAGGCTGCCGCCAGCACCACAGAAAATGTGATATATAAAAGCTTGTCCGCAGACTTGGTAAAATCACTAACAGGAGCATACCCCATAAGCATCCACTTGGCAGTCGCCAAGGGCTGGTATACAACAAGCTGAGGACTTCCGTTCTCATCCTCCGCTGTAAATGAATGATTTTGCTCTTTCCCTTGTTCTTCTGAAACTTTTATGTAAGAGGGTTGACCCAGCTTGGCATGATCCGCACCATACACAATGCTGCCATCTGCACTCAAGATACGAATTTCACCGGTCATCCCAATCTGAAGGTTAGACAGCATTTCAGTCATAGCCTTCCCTTTCACTTCGATTAGCATGTAATACTCCGCTTCGGGATGTAAAAGATTACGCAGCAATCTCCCCATAGTTAAGGATGGCTCAGTATAAGCATCAAAAAAGCCTTTCTCACGAACGGGAAACCAGACTGGCTCTCCTTTAGCTGCGGCAATTTGCTCTAATCTTGCGGAAATGCCTTCATCACTACGAATCCCACTTATACCGGTAGATTTATAAGATTCTGATTCTACCAAGCTCTTGGATACCAGCCTGACGCCATACATCCGCTCATCCGACCCTTTTACCAAATCCAGCTTTCTGCGAATCCGATCTTCAGCACCGGCTTTGGCCACAGTTGTAAGCTCGCCACTATTTATTTTTTCTAAATCACCCTTTAATACAGAGTCGAGTGCAAACTGTCTAGATAGCGCCTCATACTCTGCCAGCACAAAATCCAGCTTGTCCGCTGCCTGAACTACAGATTGTGTGGAGGCTGCAGCAACCTCATTCGTAATGATATTTTTAGCGGCAAAATAGGAAGTCAATCCTAGCACGGAGGATAAGAGAACTATAGAACTAAATAAAATAACAAACAGTTTAACCCCAACAGATTTAAAATATAGAGTCCAGGATTTTTTCATTAAGTTCACTCCCCATGACGAAATAAGGGTACAGCCCTCCATTTCTGTATAAAGGCTGTACCCTGATTATTTATTAGCATGAAGCGAGCGAATGGGTTTACCCCTTACTAGCTCCTGCTGTCAAGCCATCTACTAGCAGACGTTGCAAGAATACAAACAAAATCATAATTGGAATGGAGATCAAAACCGCACCCGCAGAGAACAAGGTAAAGTTAGTGTTTTGATTGGTGTTAACCATATCCCACATCCCCACTGCGACTGTCCAGTTCTCCTTAGTCCGCAGAATGAGTCTCGCAAAAATGAAGTCTACCCACGGTCCAACAAACTGAGTCAGCGCCATATATGTGATCATAGGACGTGACAAAGGTAAGATGATTCGCATAAATATTCCGAAATTGCTCGCCCCGTCAATACGAGCGGCCTCATCCAAGGAACGAGGTATCGTATCGAGGAACCCTTTGGCGATAAAGGTCCCCCCCAGCGGCGCCCCAGCCGCATAAACGATAATTAACGCAATATGTGTATCCAGCAAATTAAACTCTTTAAGCAGCATATAAATAGCGATCATACTCATAAAACCAGGGAACATACCAAGAATCAATACGGTAGATAACGCTGTTTTACGCGCTTTAAACCGGAATCTGGATACGGCATAACTGGTTAACAAAGTAAGAACTACCCCGATAAGCATCGAGAACACAGCTATTTTCAAGGTATTGGCATACCAAGTCCCAAACATATAGCTGGGTGATGTGAACAATTCTCTGTAATGTGATAAAGTGAATTGCTCGGGAATAAACGTTTTGCTGTACAATGATTTACCAGGTCGGAAAGAAGCTAAAAGAATCCAAAGGGCAGGATAGAGTGCAGCTATCGACAAAGCAATCAAGATAATATAACTACCTGCTAAGCGAATAATGTTCGCGACTTTTCTGCTCATTGGATCATATCCTCCTCTTTAAATGACTTTGTCCGGCGGTAATTGTACAGGGAGAATGAAGCGACAATGATAAAGATAATAATCCCTATTGCCGAAGCCATGTTGTTTTTATTCTGATCTAGCGTTAATTTGTATAACCAGGTTACTAGCAAGTCCGTAGAACCGGCATATTGATAGTCACCATTTACCGGACTACCCCCAGTTAATAGGAAGATCGCGTTAAAGTTGTTGATGTTACCTGCAAACTGCGTAATCAGGGTTGGTGCTGTAGAGAACAATACCATCGGCAACGTTACGATACGGAACTTCTGATAACCCGAGGCTCCATCCACCTCAGCAGCTTCATACATGTCCCGTGGGATAGTAGTCAGAACACCCATGATAAGCAGCATAGAAACAGGAATACCTACCCACATATTAACGATAATTACGGTAACCTTAGCCCAGAATGGGTCAGTCAGCCACGGTAATCCATCCAATCCAAAATACCCCATGTATTGATTGATAGGCCCGAATTGACCGTTAAATAAGTTGCGCATGAGCAGAAGCGAGATTAACTGTGGCACCGCGTAAGGCACAATCAGAATTACTCTCCACATTCCTTTGAAGCGAATGCCCTTCTGACTCACCAGCAAAGCGACCAACAGTCCTCCGAAGTATGTAGTAATGGTTGAAAGAACTGCCCATATAATTGTCCATGTTAATACACCATAAAAAGTGTGGCTCCATGTCTTAAGGACCAATAAATTACGAAAGGTCTGAAATCCAACCCAGTCCACCAATTTGGCGGGTGGAAGATGATCAGGTGCGGAATAGTTCGTAAAGGCCAACAGGATCATGAAGATAATTGGCATAATCGTAAAGAATAGAACACCAATGCCCGGCAAGACTAGAAACGCTTGAGCAAACTTGTAATCCAGGATATAACGAACACTTTGTTTAAAAGTGTTTGCCTGAAGACCGTTATCACGTTTTTCTCCAATCTTGTAAGCATCTCTGATATTCAAATACCACGCGATAATCAATAGAATAAGAATAAGGATGGTGATCAAGCTTTGGATCATAATATAAATCGAGTGATCACCGGTAACCATCTTGGCGATCCCCTTCACTTTAACCAGACGACTCGGATTCTCTCCTAGTGTTACGATGCCCCATAAAGAGTTGGCAAGATTCTCAATAAAATAAAAAACGGCTACAGCTTCTACGGCTAAATATAATATTCCTTTGACGAATTGGCGGTTATATATTTGTCCCAATCCCATAAAAATCGTCGACAGTATTGCGGCCCTCGTGCGATGTCGTTGCATTTCGCTTCCGTTCTCCTCTCCGAGTGAAAATAAGAAGCTGCCAGCCGCTAAACATGCGGCGGGCAGCTTGATTCACTGTATGCTGTTAAGACAGTGAATTATGATCCTTATTGGGATGAACTGTTATTCAAATCTTTGATTTGTTGTACAGCTTTGTCCATTGCTGCTTTTGGATCCCCATTTTTATCCCAAATTTCTGGAAGGGCAGCATTTACTGGGCTCCATACGTTACCCATTTCAGGAATAGAAGGCATCGGTTGGGAGTTCTTAGCTTGTTCTGCAAAAACAGAGACATATGGATCGCTAGAGATCTGTGGATCAAGAAGCGCCTCGTTGTTTGTAGGAACCGAACCAATCGTTTTGTTCAGTAACAGCTGAGCGTCTTTGCTTGAAGCAAAATTCGCATACAATTTAGCAGCATTCGGATATTGAGTAAACGAGTTAACTGCGAAAATTTTAATACCAGAGAATGTAATTGCTGTTTTGCCATTCACTGTAGGGATTGGAGCAATACCAAGGTTGTCACCAAGAGCTTCTTTGTATCCTCCAAGCTCCCATGGACCTGTGATATCCATAGCTACATCACCAGAGTTGAACAAGCTGCGTTTGATATCACTGTTGATATCACCACTCTTAATTGGCAATGCTTCCTTCAGTTTCACAAATTCTTTAAGTCCTGCAATTGCGCCATCGTTAGCAAGACCGATATCATCTTTATCCGTACCATCCTTACCGAAGAGGTATCCGCCATCGGAAGCGATAAACATGTAGTTGAAGTACAAGTTTCCTACTTCCCACATAATCCCATATCTATTTTTCGATTTATCCGTGAATGTTTTGCTGAATGCAAGAACATCATCAAATGATTTAGGTGCTTCTTTAACAAGCGATTTATTGTAGAACAATGCATAAGTTTCTGCTGCTCTTGGGTAACCATACAATTCGCCTTCGTACGAAGATCCGATAATCGAAGCTTCGGTATTGTTAGCTTTTGTTTCTTCACCGAAGACATCGTTAGGAAGAACCAAGCTCGCGCTTGCCGCTTTACCTAAGTTATCGTGAGGGATAAGAATAACGTCTGCCGCTAATCCTGAAGGACCATCTTGAGTAAGTTTAGTTACTTGATCTGGTGGTGCCAATTCTTCAACCTTGACTGGTACGTTATATTTTGCTGTGAACTGTTTAGCAATCTCATCTGCAAAAGGTCTTTCTTCTTTACTTTCCCATACCACTAGAGTTGCGCCATCTTCAGGTACAAGTTCATCTGTTGCTGCTGCATCTGTGCTCTCTGGCGCTGCAGTCTCTGTAGTAGCATTATTAGTAGCTTTTGCTGCGTTGTTGCCCCCGTTATTCGTACTGTTGTTGTTGGAACCGCATGCTGTAACGGACAGAGCCATTGAGAAAGCTGCGGTGATAACCATCATTTTTTTCAATTTCATTACTTTAACCCCTCCCAATTTTTAAAAACGTAAGATGGAAAATAGTAGTGCTGCAATCTGCGCAAACGATTTCAGAAAGGCTAAAAAAAAAGTTCTTCTTTTAGCTTGCTCCTTCTGTATCTGCATTTCACAGGTAAGAAAGCGCTTCATTCATGAGTACATCATACAACAGTAACGATTGTTTTTAAAAACGTTTGCATATACTGTATTAGGTCATTTCCCATTATTTGATATACATTATAGGCATATATCTCCATTTTTCACATGATATCTTTTAATTAGTCGATAATTCATGTGTTTAATATTGGAATATCTATTTTATTTGCCCCTAATATGCCACATTTTCTCTATTTCAAGAGATTTCTCATAAATTGCCCATCACAATCCTCGTTTGCTTTAGTGAAATTTAGTGCAATGGTTTGAACAAGAGTATTGAAAGCCCTTTTATTCCATGCTATAATCCAAAACGTTAAGAGGCTGTCCAGCATGAAGCACAACATCCCTTGTCTGCCTCCTGTTCTATATAATTAAAAGGCAATGTTACTTATCAAAGGTACAACCTCGGGCAAGCTACTTCGCGGTGGTTGTGCCTCTTTGTTATGTGCTACTCTGCTACTGATTTAGTGCATGTTGCATAAAAAACTGTGCAACCAATAACAATAGCGACATTCTACATTCCACGCGCTCTGTGGAGTACCGTCCGGGAATAGTTTATGCTTTCGAGGAAGTAGCGCTAACAAAACTTAGCGTATGCTTTCGAGGTGGTTTTGCCGAAGTGTTCGAGGAAGTAACGCTAACAAAACTTTAGGAGGATTTATCATGTTACTGGAAGCAGTGTATCATCGTCCGCGGTTAAATTGGTCTTATGCCTATAATGAAAGTACGATCCACCTGCGTCTACGCGCTAAAAAAGGGGATTTAACAGAAGTGTTCGCCTTTGCTGGAGATAAATACGCTTGGGATACCACAAAAGAGCTAATTCCCATGACCCTCTTCACCTCCGATGCTATGTTTGACTATTGGGAATGTGCTTCAGTACCTCTCTACCGCCGCTTGAAATACGGCTTCTTACTTCAAAAAGATAACGAACGAATTTGGATGACCGAAAGTGACTTTCAAACGGTGCGGCCGGAAAACCCAAACAAGCTGTTCGAATTCCCCTTCATTAACCGCGTTGATGTATTTGCTCCGCCTGCCTGGGTAAAGGACGCTGTTTTTTATCAGATCTTCCCAGAACGCTTTGCAAATGGCGACCCAAGCCTTGATCCGGAAAATGTTCAGCCATGGGGCTCCGAACCAACACCAACCAATTTTTTTGGCGGCGACCTGCAAGGGGTTATTGATCATTTAGATCATCTTAACGAGCTTGGGATCACTGCTATTTATTTCACACCTATCTTTGATGCAACTACTAATCACAAATACGATACAGAAGACTATATGAAAGTCGATCCGCATTTTGGAGATATTGAGACTTTAAAAAAGCTCGTCGATAGCTGCCATAAACGTGGGATTCGTGTCCTGCTAGATGCCGTATTCAATCATTCAGGCAAAACCTTTGCACCTTTTGTGGATGTTCAAGAAAAAGGAGAAGCTTCCGCCTTTAAAGATTGGTTCCATATTCGCAAGTTTCCGCTTCAGATTGAAAACGGTGTCCCTACTTATGACACCTTTGCTTTTGAACCGCTAATGCCAAAGCTAAACACAGAACATCCTGAAGTTAAACAATACTTACTGAAAGTCGCAGAATACTGGATCAAAGAAGTCGGGATCGATGGCTGGCGTCTGGACGTTGCCAATGAAGTGGATCATGATTTCTGGCGGGAATTCCGCAAGGTGGTTAAACGTGCTAATCCTGAGGCCTACATATTGGGGGAAATTTGGCATGAATCTGCACCTTGGCTAGAAGGCGATAAATTTGATGCCGTTATGAACTATCCTTTCACTGACGCCGTCCTTGACTTCTTTGTGCATGGCACTCTTGATGCTGAAGGATTCGCCAATTCCATTGGTAAACAGTTATCACGCTACCCGCTGCAGGCCAGTGAAGTTGCTTTTAATCTGCTGGACAGCCACGATACTCCACGACTGCTTACGCTGGCTGCTGGAGACAAAAACAAGATGCGATTGGCAGCACTGTTCCAATTCACCTTTATGGGCACTCCCTGTATTTATTACGGTGACGAGATCGGCATGGACGGTGAAGGTGACCCTGGTTGCCGCAAATGCATGGAGTGGAATCCAGAAAAGCAGGATCGAGAGCTCTTCGAGTTCTATCGTCAGCTTATTCAAATACGCAACGACCACCCTGCTCTCCGCACAGGTACATTTACATTCCTGGAGGCAGGACAACAAGGCAGCAAACTAGCCTATGAGCGCCGGCTGGATCTGCAGACGATTGTGGTACTAATCAACAGTGAAGAGACCGCTCAGACCTTCCGTATTGACGTAGACGAGCGGGATTGGGAGAACTTGTTTACAGGCGAAACACTGCGCACAGAACGCAGCAAGCTGATCGTGAAGATGCCTGCCTATGGATTCGCTATCCTAAAGGCAATCATCTAAAAGATTTCTTTTCTTCCCACTGCCCAGCCATACAGCATAACAAAACAGGGTATCTCGCAAGCGATAATCGCTTCGGGATACCCTGTTTTCTTTTGGAGAATACTAAAGTGCTAACCGCTGCTCAAACTAGGGTGTGCCAGAATTCAGCACACCTTAGTTCGGCCTACTTGCTCAGCAGCGTACAAATAACCTGTGCGCTTTCTGCGCGGGTCATCCATGCTTTTGGAGCGAATCGATTGTTCTCTCGGCCTTGCAGGAGTCCTAAGTCTGCCGCAGTCTTCACATAGGGTTCCGCCCACTTGCTAATACTTGAAACGTCAGTAAATGCCGTAGAACCTACTAGAGGTTCAAGCTTTTTACCAGACTTCACTTCAAGTGCGCGGATCGCCATGACAGCCATTTCCTCACGGGTAATTGATGCATTCGGCGCAAAAACATTATTACTCCGTCCACTAACAATACCCAGCTTAGTAGCTGTGGCTACATATGAGACATACCATGCATCTGACCTGATGTCAGTAAACAGGACCTGCCCTTCCGCTTTTAAGTCAAGTGCACGCACTAGTAGTGTTGTGAATTCTGCACGGCTAATATTACTTTTCGGATCAAACTCAGAGGTAGTGACCCCTGACACGATTTGTTTGGCGGCAAGTGATTGAATCGCCTTAAATGCCCAATAGGTTGCAGGAACATCTTTGAACGACTTATCGATTTCAAGCACAGCATACTTACTGAAGTGTGTGACTTGTGCCGTGATCACCTCTCCATTCAGCTGTCCTCCCACGTACTCTAACCCGCCATTATCACTTAAATAATAGATTCCGATTAAGTCTTTGTTGAATTGCCCTTTAATCTTGAATGAAATCGTAATCGGCTCATCGAACTGCTTAATTACAATCCGAGTACCGTCTTTCATCAGCACGCTAAGTCTGAATTCAAATACATCGGAAAGAGAGCTAACATGAGCACTATCTTTGTTTAAACCGTCTACTATGACTTTCGCAGCAGTCTGCGCCAGTGGGTTCAGTTCCAGCAAAATTTGGGCACCTACCCCATCCATACCTGAAGCTAAACTTGGCATTGTACTTAAAAGCTGGCTAGGGATAGTAACTAACAGATCTCCCATTTTAAACACAAGATCATTAGTTCCTAGTATTTGTGCAGCTTGTAAAGGTAAGCGTACCGCTGTCTTACCTGTAGCAACATCAATTTGCACCTTGCCTTCTTTACCATTCTTCAAGCTATCCTCATTCACAACCTGAGTATCCGCTGGCGGTGTAGGGCTAGGGTTAACAACAACTCCAGAGGTTGGTGCCGCTGTAGCTTCTGGCGTTGGTGTCACCTCAGGCGACGGTGTTACTTCTGGTGCTGATGTTGGCGTCGACGTTGGTGTCGGCGTTGGTGTCGGTGTCGGTGTCGACGTTGGTGTCG
>NZ_JBBODA010000026.1:0-80876 GCF_038002705.1 Paenibacillus sp. FSL H7-0716 | reverse complement strand
GCCGGCATCACTCCGGCCGAGCTGCGGAAGCGTAGCGGCGTACCCACCGCCGCCGCTATGCTTCAAAACAACTACTACGGGTGGTTTCACCGGGTAAGCCGCGGGCGTTACACCCTGACCCCAGCCGGTCATGCGGCGCTGGTGGAATATGCCGCGATAACAAGCGGCGTACCCAATATCAGCAATCATCCCATTAATTAGCTAACCTAGCCTGGACAGTCCTTCTATCGATTATTTCTTTTTAGTCGGGTCTTACTCTTTTAGCTCGGTTCTAATCATTTACTCAAACTTTAAACTTATTATTCTGATGCACACATAACATGTGTACATAACGCCAAAAAGCATCCCAACTACGGGATGCTTTTTCGTATGTCTAATCTTATTTAAATCCTATCTCTGTGCATTCCATGTTCTTAACTTACACTTAACATATTAGTATCTGGAGCGTACCACGCTCTATCTACACTCATATCACATTTAGATTACGTTTTAATACACCCTAGTATCTCATACGTGTCATGTCTTATTTCACTCATATCTCATGAGTATCTCATACGTACCACATTTAGATTGCATTCTTAACACATTAGTATCTTGCTCATCACATTCAGATTGCATTCTTAACACACTAGAATCTCGTTCGTACCACGCTCTATCTCATACATACCACATTCGTATTACATTCTTACCACGAGTTTAACTCGCTCTTCCCACGTTCGTAAATCATTCTCATCACATTAGTAACTCATACGTACCACGTTTGCATCTCACTCTTATCACGTTTTCATATCTCATGCGTACCTCATCCTACTCTACATGACTGTACTTAACTAACTTATTTACAATCTTCGAACACGAGCGCTATATACTAATTACCATTTTCTCTACTCTTGCTTTAACAAGCTACTCTTACGCAATCATTCACATTAGTACCCCTATGCTACATTCAACATCCACTAATACTAAATCATTCAAAGCAAAATAAGCTTTAAAAACACCCTTCCGAAAAGGGCACACTAAGTTATTAGGGAAATCCTCCCCAATATTCTTCGATTCACACGCTAAAAACCATATTTTAGGGAATTTCTCCCTGATTTTCGCCAGATTTACCCCTAAAATGGGGTATCCCTTGATTTTTTAGGGAGAAATTCCCTAAACAGTCCATTTTAGAGTTCAAATCGACCAGTTTTAGGGAGGATTTCCCTAAATAATCTCACAGCACGCACTTCGTCTTGCCCAACGTGTCATTCTATCCTTGTTGTAGCTCTAAGAGTGTCTTGTATTATGTTTGTTCATCCGTCAGCTCATCTGTCAGTCCACGTATCTGTCTATTCATCCACCTATGCATCTTTCCACAGTCCGACTATTCATCTCTACGATAAATCCTCAATCGTCCTGACCCTTTATTCATTTCACTCGTACTTCATCATTTTCATCATTTCATCCACAACTTTCATACCACTACCTAACTCCGGGCTGTGAACTCCTTAACCGCTTCGCTCATCAGGTTCATGCCAAGCAGCAGCTCATCCCGGCCGGGATGGCTAAAGTTAAGGCGAAGGTGATTGCTGACTCCATCTACACTACATAACGGACCTGGCAAAAAAGCCACTCCCTTACCTAGCGCACATTTGAGTAATGCCATAACATCCATTCCCTCTGGTGGTGCGACCCACAGGAACATGCCTCCTGATGGAAGATCATAGGAGCTGCCCTTCCAAGCAGGCCGCTTGAGCAATTCCACCATAAGCTTCAGACGGGTGTTATACTCTCGATTCAGCTGCGCGATATGCTCACGCAGATCAAACGCAGACACATCCAATAAATGATGCAGCAGCCGCTGATTTAATGCGCTCGACTGCCAATCGGCCATCTGCTTAGCCGCAGACATCATTCTGATCAAGACTCGGCTGCCTGCCGCCCAGCCCGTCCGCAGCGCGGGCGCAACGGTCTTGCTGAACGAACCGATATAAAGCACGTGTCCGCCATCGCTGATATTTTCCAGTGCATACAAAGACGGATATCTTTTAGCCTTTTGTTCACCCTGCTTCTGGAAGTGCAAATCCCCATAAGAATCATCTTCCACAATCAAGATGTTATATGCGATACATAAATCCAATACTGCGCGGCGTCTCTCCAAACTCCATAAAATGCCGCTTGGATTAGTAAAGCTAGGGGTTGCGAACAGCATTTTCGGCTTATGCAGCTCGATCTGGCTCCGCAAATGCTCCGGATCAAGCCCGTCCAAATCACCCTGTACAGGAATAATAACGGCCCCCTGCATCCGAAGAGTCTGCAAAAATCCTGGAGAGGTCGGATTTTCTACTAATACACGATCTCCTGGATCAATATACACCCGCGACAACAAATCAATGGCTTGCTGGCTACCCGTTGTTAGCAGAACTCCACCCTCAACAACATTTACCCCTTTTTCTTTAAGCCAATCCCCAGCAAGCCACTCCCGAAGCGGTCCGTACCCTGCAGGATCACCATATTGCAGTGCTCCCGCATCTGCTGAAATCACCGTAGATGCTGCTTCAGCAAGCAGTGACAATGGGAATAGTTCTTCCGCTGGTAATTCTTCAGCTAGCGATATCATGGAGCTTCTCCGTGTTTGGGTGCGGATACTAAGAAGCGATGACGACAACAATGTGTGTGCGCGAGCAGAAAATTCGTAAATCATGCGAAATCCCCCTTCCCTGTTACCAAGTAGAAACGGCTTCGTCATCCTCATCCAAGGATGGGATGGTTACCCATTCAACATGATATTCTTACTTCTACTCCAAGAATATTCCACCCCATACGTCATTATGTCGTAAAGCGTGGGTTAGGCGTAGATTTGCCTGTTTTGTCTTGAGAAGAGCGCGAATTTCTCAATCGCTTGTGCCCGGGTCGAAACATCGAGCTTTACATAGATTTTGCGCAAATAATTATCAATGGACCGACGGCTTACCGCAATTTCAAGCGCAATTTTATCGTAGGTAATCCCTTGAACGATTCGCTCCATGATAAACATCTCTGTCTCCGTCAGTTGCAGAACATCATCTAATCCTTTAAATGTCGAAATCGGCCAAGCTCCTTTTTCAATCCATTCCAACGGCATTGAAAGAAAACCCTCCCGTAAACCCAGGATCAGCTGTAAAAGCTGACGGGGAGAAGCTCCCTTTGAGAATATCCCGCTGGCTCCTAGTTCTACGAGGGGCTGAAGCAGTTCTCGCCCGTCTTCATCTGTCATCACGACAAAATGTGAGTTTGGTGAGCTTTTTTTCATATTTAACAGCACACTCTCAATATTCCCCTCAGGCATATGATAATCTACTAGCACTAGCTCGGGATTTTTTTCCCTTACGATGGTAGCGCCTTCGTCCCAAGTGGAATACATTCCCAGAACCTTAAGCCCCTCTTCCTCTTCCAAAATCAATTTTGTCCCCAGCATACTTGTAGGATGACACCCCACAATGACCACCTGCCAAACCTTCATCATTAATGCCCTGACCCCCTGCTCTATATATAATCATCTAGAAAGGAAAGCGCCGCAGCGTTTCCGGTTAAAACGCAAGCAAGGCTGTATGATGACTTGTCTGTATAATCTCTAGCTGGTTACCTTGTGTACGTCTATCAGAATTCCAATCTATAGAAATTGTATCGCAGTAGTTTAATAGGATGCAATTACTTTTTCTAGTTTTCATACTCTCTTACATTTTTGCGAATCTTGTCAAAGTCTGATAGAATGGGGACTTGAAAAAAAGACCAACCCGAGGTGATAAAATGCAACCGCTAGCGGAAACGTCCCCGGTACGCTCGCGCTCTACTACTGCGAGAAACGGCCCTTCCGTAAAATGGTTTTTACTGTTCTGGATTATGATGATCGGACTCGGCGTATATGCTGTATACAGCTACACGAACCATCTGAAACAACAAGTGCTAACCGAACTTAGTACTCAGAGCCAGCAGCAGCTTACCGTTTTGAAGACCGACTATGAAGCAAAAATTGCCGTTCTCTCTGAAGAAGTGAAGGAATTGCAGAATACAGTGCAAAGCTTTAACGAACTATTAACCTTCACTAAAGATAATGCTAGTGCCAAGACAGATAACAGCAACAAGCTATATACGCAATTGAGTGAGGTAAGCAAACAGTTAGAAGCTTTGAAGAAAGAAATGGATCTGATCAAATGATGACGCCAGTCAAAAGAGTTAATCGCTCCTTCATGCTTCTAACTGCACCGTTCATAGGCTTGTTTATATGTATGTCGTGGTATCGACCACCGCTACAGCTAGACCTTGATGTAGGACAATTCACACCAAGCGCTGGGCCAGTGAATGAAACAGCTTCCTTAAAAAAAGAGCTGACTCTGGCAGAGGCCTCCGCAGCTTACACCATTGATGCTGTCAGCGCTAGTGCCAAGCTATATAAAGAGACTACCACTACGATGAATAAGCTGGTCGAAACAGCAAAGACTCAGGCGAACCGGCCTGAACTGATCTATAACCGCAGAATTTCAGCCAAGCTTGGAATACCTTCAGAGATTGTTACCAGCGACCGCATAAGAGTTGAGTTATATCGATTGAATCCAGGAAACTACAAAGCTTATGCATTGAAAATCAAATTGAAGGACCCGACCGCTATGAAGATGAGCTTGGCGGAGACAGCCTCCGGTGCGGAAACTACTATGCATGCCGTACAGCGTAATGGGGCCATTGCTGGTATTAATGCGGGCGGCTTTGCAGATCAATCCGGAAAACGTTATCCCTTAAGCACAACTGTAGTGGATGGAAAGTATTTATACGGTTTTGAGCCCACGTACAAGGACCTAAGTTTTGTTGGGCTGAACAAATCCGGGCAATTAATCGGCGGGAAATTCTACAGTCGCGCACAATTAGATCAGCTTGATCCGGTATTCGGCGCCACCTTTGTACCTGTCCTCCTTAAAAACAACATCAAAACGCCCATACCCGAAAAGTGGAAAACATCCCCTAATCGGGCACCACGTACCGTGATCGGCAAATATAAAGATGATCAGATCCTGCTTTTTGTAGCAGATGGATATAATGAGTATGGCAGCTCTGGTGCACAGCTGGAGGAGATTCAGAACAAATTATCGAATATGGGTCTCGTAGATGCTTATAATTTAGATGGTGGTGGATCTTCCTCATTGATCTTTAACGGAAGAGTTATCAATAAACCATCCGATGGAAATCTAAGAGCTGTGCCAACGAATTTCCTATTTTTTAAATAATATAGTAAATTGTCTATGTAACATATCACATTTGCGTTTATTTTTATTAAATTGCAGGTTATAATCTTGATAACGAATACATTCGCTATTGGAGGTGCCAGTATGTCGTTCTCATTAACCTTTTGGATCGTAATGTTCGTATTTGTGTTATTTATGGTCGGCATCCTTACCTCATCTTACAACGACGACAAAACAAAAGGCCTATAAAGCCGATATGTCCCTGCAGCCATTTGGTGCGGGGGCATTTTTTTCGTATACATAAAAAAACTGCCCTCCAAGTAGAAGAGTTCTACAAAGAGGACAGTTTTTTTATAAGCTCTTGGCTGTCAAAATTCAAAATATGTACTTCTTAGGCATGTCTTGGCAATTGAGTCATTTCCGAAAGGCATGCAGAACAAATATAACGATCTTTATATTCGCTTACACCATCCATTGATCCACAGAAAACACATTTTGGACGGTAACGCTCCAAGATGATATGGTCACCCTGTACCAAAATTTCAACCGGGTCGCCTTCATTCATCTGATACCTTTTACGCAGGGACTTAGGCAGAACAATTCTACCCAACTGATCCACTTTGCGAACTACACCAGCAGGTTTCATAACTAACGTACACCTCTCCTGTTCAAAAAAAATTATTTAGTAGCTACTACTTATTTCGGCTCTTTCAATATATTTCGTTACCTAATTGTCGAATCCTGCTGAAAAAAATAAAAAATTTGTCTTTTTTTAAATAAGATTAGGGAAATCCAATTGTCGAAGCGCCTCGTACACAATAATAGCTGCCGAATTTGATAAATTCAGAGATCTCACAGCATCACTCATTGGCATGCGCATTTTTGTTTCTTTGCCTGCTTCTAGAATCTCTGCAGAAAGCCCCTTCGTTTCCTTGCCAAAAACAAAAAAATCGCCATCTTGGAACTCAAAGTCGCTGTATCTTTTCTCTGCTTTCGTCGTTGCGTAAAAGAAACGCCCCTCGCTATATTTCTCCAAAACCTCAGCAAAGGAGTCGTGATATTCAATAGTAACAGCATGCCAATAATCTAATCCTGCTCTTTTTAATGTAGCATCGTCTGTACGGAATCCGAGTGGGCGAACCAAGTGAAGATGAGTGCCTGTAGCGGCGCAAGTACGCGCAATGTTGCCAGTATTGGCCGGAATTTCCGGCTCGACTAATACGATATGGAGTGCCATTATATGGTTCCTTCCTCTCTAAAGGCTTAATAGCCAGATGTTTTACTCTAGTGCCTAACCATAGCTTCTCCAAACAAACTGAAAACCTTCCACCAAGAAGGCGGAAGGTTATAGATAGAATTCATTAACCTTGAGTTTGCCGGAAATGGTTCATGAAATCGGATAGTGCTTTTACACTTTCGTAAGGAACTGCATTGTAGATGGAAGCACGCAAGCCCCCAACACTGCGGTGACCCTTTAAGCCGACAAAACCTTCCAGTTCAGCAGCTTTGACAAACTGCTTTTCGAGTTCTTCTGATTGCATCCGGAAAGTAACGTTCATAATAGAGCGGCTGCCTTGTTCTGCAACGCCACGGTAGAAACCGTCACTTCCATCGATGTGATCATATAATAGACCCGATTTTTCAAGGTTCTTGGAATGGATGCCAGCTAAGCCGCCTTGCTCCTCAATCCATTTTAATACTTCGTTCACCATATATACAGAGAAAGATGGAGGTGTATTGTAAAGAGAGTTATTCTTATAATGAGTGCTGTAACGCATGATAGTAGGAATGTTAGAAGGTGATTCTGCAAGCAATTCTTCTTTCGCGATAACTACAGTCACGCCTGAAGGTCCAAGATTCTTTTGTGCTCCGGCATAGATCATTCCGAATTGGTTCACATCGATTGGACGGCAAAGTATATCACTAGACATATCTGCGATTAACGGAATCGAGCCTGCATCCGGAAATTCTGCATATTGCGTTCCTTCAATGGTCTCGTTGGAAGTAACATGAAGGTAAGCAGCATTCTCCGCAGCTTTGATCGAACTTAATTCAGGTATAGCCAAGAATTTCTTATCTTCGGAAGAAGCAGCAACATGAGCGCCTCCTACCAATTTGGCTTCTTTATAAGCTTTATCTGCCCAGCTACCTGTCATTACATAGCTACCTACTTGGCCTTCGGAAATTAAGTTCATAGGGATCATTGCAAACTGTGTGCTTGCTCCGCCTTGTACGAACAATACCTTATAGCCCTTCGGATTGCCGAGGAGCGAAAGCAGACGTTCCTGCGCTTCATTATGCACGGATTCGTAAATTGCACCACGGTGCGACATCTCCATGATAGACATTCCACTTTCCCGGAAATCAACAAACTCCGCTTGTGCGCGTTCCAGTACCGTAAGCGGCAATGCTGCCGGTCCGGCATTAAAATTGTATGCTCTCTTATTCAAAACTGCTCCCCACCCTTTCTCTCCTATCAATATGGATATGGTTATGATAGCAATATTCTCCCGCACCAGCAAGTATAATTATTCACATAAAAGGTTAAGACGGTACTCATTTCGCAGTGAAAAACCGGTAAGATCGGCGCCAGCTCTTGCTTTGACGCGGTAAAAGACTAATGTTCACAAATACTTCAGGAGAGACCACATGACCTTCTCCCCACAGGGCCATACGTTCTACTGGAAAGTCCCCACTCTCTCGCACGCCTGTTCCACTAGGCTTATGAACCAACTCCCAGGTGAACTCATTTTCCTGACCTTCCCAACCGCTCAACTTGCAATAAAAGGGTTTATCCGGTTCCTTTGACCAAGTAAGAGTATTCCCGGATACCTCTAGCAATTCTTTCGTATAGGAGGATTCTGGTTCTACTACCTTGAGTTCCCTCGGAAGACGCAGTTCAAAATCCTGCCCAATATTCAACCCATCGATTCCGATGAAGTTGTGAATATATTCCTCCGTATGGAAAGGCTTTTGCCCTTTGTTATGCAATTCATATGCAATTGTTAATTGATCTCCCTGTAAAGAAATCGTTTTGGTTAGCTGCACAGCATATCCGTTGCTTTCCATTGGGTGGATCGTATATGTGACCGCATCATTCCCTGCTTCAACATCCTTACTAAAAGAGGTTAAGGGAAACTCCTCATTGAAGCTGTATAATGGGGAATTTCCTTTTTGTAACAATCCGACTCCGATTTTTGGAAACCAGCCTCCGATTGGCGCTTCATCATATCCAATTGCCCGGGAAATGCCAAACTCATTACAAAGCCCCTTGCCCCCAGTTCCTTCGCCTGGCTTCAAGCTTTCTGGCACACAAAACGTATGTTTCCCTTCTTCTAATGTCACCTGTGTAATAAATCCTGTCCAGTCAAAACGAGTGCCCTTATACTCTCCGATATCAGCGATATCGACAGTTAATATGCCATTTGACAGTCTGCAACCCATACCTAACGCGCCCTTTCGTTCATTGTTACAATGAATAAATATTCATTATTGAAAAAAACGTCTGCAGCCGCTATGAATAACGGTGCAGACGTCTTAAAATATCGTATAAAGCTACGCCAATGTCACTTCAATCAAGTGGCATTTCTCTGTCTGCAGAGAGAGCAACTCTTCACGTGGAATAATCGCACTTCCTGAGCCGCGCTGCAGCGTCACCTCGCTGCCATTCAGGGTAACAGAGTGTATTTGGTACTCCCCGTAGTTTAAGCTTCCTGCGGCTTTATAGACCACTTCAAACTCGCGATCCGCAAAGATTGTCTTAATAGAGGCTTTTCCCTCGGAATCAAACTGCTCTTTAACAAGCTTTGGTTCCAACAAAAGATCACCTAGCTTACCCTTTACACCAAATACTTCAGTCACCATAGTTAACAGCAGCCAGCTTGCTGATCCTGTTAAATACGTATACATCCCTCTGCCTTGCTCGTTAATATACTCAGGAATTCCTGGGTATATGCGGGCTTTTGCAAAGTCAGTACTTAAGCTGTACAGAGATTCCAATACTTTATGTCCTTCTTTCACATATCCGCGTTTATACAACGCATTGCCATACATGATGGTCATGTGACTGAACATAGCACCGTTCTCTTTATGTCCAAAAGCAAAGCCAAAGGCGCGACCCAGATTTTGCTGGATCCCTCCAAAACGGGAATTAAGTCTGTACCCAATTTTGTCATCCAGTAGGTTACGATCCACGGCGGCAATGATATGAGGAATTTGCTCTGGCGCAGCTGCATGACCCATCAGCGGGAATACTTGACCTGTAAGCGTCATTCGAACGCCTTCTGCAAATTCTCCTTCCACTTGTTCTCCATCATTATTATAATAACCGTTAAACCAGCCTCCACCGTGTTCACTTTCCACCCACTCATTGCGGCGCAAGTGATTAAAGATCCACTCTGCTTTTTGTTCCAGATCGTCCGCTACTGTCTCTATGTCGAGTGCTGCACGAATACCGCTGACTTTGTTCGGAGCGGCAGCATAATAGTGATTAAGTCTTTCATGCTTGCCTGATACAGATTCATAATCCACTTGCTCACCAAGCGAATCTAGCAATAGTTTCATTTCTTCTGCCAATTCAACTGTCTCTTGCCCTTTAGAAGTCTTTAGCGTACGCAGCACACGAGAAATATCCAATAAGTTACTTGCGTAGAATGCTGTAAAAGCTACACTCTCACCCCGGTCTGCGCCCATATCAAGACCATCATTCCAGTCTGCGCCCTCCAGCAGGATATTATTGTGCTCTCCAACATTAAAGAACGGAACCAGATTTTGCAGCAGGATATGCTCCAGAATCGTACCTTTATAAACCTCACCAGAAGTTGTTCTGAGATCACTTCCTAGCGAGGTATCCCATGAAATATCGCGTTCCTTACAGCGACTCATAAAGGTATCGCGGAAATACGTCTGTTCCTGCAATAAGAAATCAAGATCACCACTCTGATCCAGATATAACATAGTCGTTAAGAACGGCCAAGCTCCATGATCCATCCACACCCGCGGGATGTTGTTACGGTCGGCAATAAATTCACCAGGCTGTTGACCGATAATAGTGGCATTACTACCATCTATTCTTACCCCAGCGTAGTTGTTCAGCAGTAAGCTGCGTACTTCAGCCGGTTCCATAATAAGAAGTGCTAGACAATCCTGCCAAAGATCCCGCCAGCCACGTCCACCTCTTCCATAATCATGATAAGGCAAGAAGGAGTTACCATAAAGTCTTCTAAGCACGGGTTGAATCGTAACCCATTTCATCCATTGGTCAGCATCTGAATCACCGGTATGAAATTCTACCATATTCACTTTATCTGCCCAGAAGGCTTTAGTTTCCTCAAGCAAATGATCAAAAGCTTCAGATGTACCATATTTGTTCATCAAAGCATCCACGTCAATTCTCTCGTTATGGATCGCCATAACTACTATATAAGAATGGCTGTCACCAGGAGACAGAGTAAGCGTCTCGTAACGAAGACCCCCGATAGCCTCATATCCCTCTCTTTGTACGCCTCCGCCCTTGCCAATCTCCGGCGTGTTGTTCAGGATAACAGCTTCCGGCCAATCCAGGCTTCCACCTTCTCCAATGAACTCCTCCTGCACCGGAAAGAACCCCGCAGGTTGACTGCCGTCACCCTCTGCACCAAATACTCCATAAGAAGTGTGATTGATGCGGTGTCCCCGCTCATCAAAGGAGAGCGCAGGCTGAACCTCAACACCATAGGGTGAAGTATAGATCCGGTTAAGCAAAGAGGTTACATGTCTATGATCGCGCAGATCATCCGCCGAACGCGCGTAGATCGGAACTACCGCTGTCGGTGTCAGCGTAATAGCCTCTGCTGCTGTATTCGTCAACGTAACCTTCATTAATTCGACTTTATCATTACCACTTGGCACAAAGCTGGTGATTTCAGCTTTAACACCCATCTCTGCGTTACAACGCGTTACGCGTTGCCACAGGAAACCAGCCTCTAGTACTGCTTCATCAGTAGAAGATGTATAGAAATCGGCATTTTGCTTAGCGGAGTTCCCCACTGCCGACCAAGCTCCCTTGCCGTCTACGTATACCCAGAAGTTGCGAGAAGCCCGCGAATTATGCAAATCTTCAACAGATAATGGCGGTGTTAAAAATGTATTATGACCTGTGGTAACCTGTCCATGAAGTTTTGGAGTTACTGTCGACATCATTCCCCCTTCATTCACTAGAGGGAAATATAGAAAACTGCTGCGATCCGGTTGCTGAAGCCTGAATTCCCCATCATTACCGGTGAATTCGAAGCCATGAATTTTATTACGATCCATTCTCTCCATCCTCTCATTTACACAACTACTTAAGCTTTAACCGCACCTGCCAATGCACCGTCAACGATATACTTTTGAATGAAGGTGTATAGGATGATAAGCGGTGCAGATACGATCATGATCCCGCACGCCAACATAGGCCAGTTGTTCCCGTATTGACCGCGGAATTCTTTAAGCCCGAAGGTGATTGGATAGTTTTCTGGACTCGGTAAATACATGACCGGCCCCACGAAGTCATTCCAGATACTAATTGCTGTTAGAATAACACCTGTAGCAATTACTGGTTTCATAAGTGGCATGATGATCTGGAACAAATAACGCATATATCCAGCGCCATCCATACCTGCTGCTTCATCCATCTCCCGGCTAATTCCTTTGATGTAACCTACAAACATCATGAACACGATACCCGTTCCGCCTGTTTTAAGGAGAATGTAACCCAGCTTCGTGTCATAACCTACAAATCCTAGCTCCTGTTTCATGGTAAGCATCAGCTTGAACTGTGCGACCATTGGATTCGGCAGGAACTGAGACATCAAGAAGAACAAATAAATAAATCCGCTCCACTTCACATAATTTCTCGCCACCGGGAAGGCCCCGAATAACGAAACAATTAGGGTCAGCACTGTTGCTACGGCTGTATACAGCAGACTGTTTAAGAAATAATTAGAGAAATTACCCTGTAACCAAGCTTCTTTATAATTATCCCATTGAATACTTTTTACGAGACCGATAGGATCTAACAGATATTCTGTAAAGGACTTGAATGAAATATTGATTACAAATAACAACGGCATGATATACAAAACAAGCAACACTGCAATCAGAATATAAGAGAGAGTTTTGGCGGTTTTGGAATCCTTCATTAATATTCCACCTCTCTCTTACGCATTTGTTTCACTGCAAATACTACAAACACCAGAATCATAAGGAACTGAACCACGGAAAGCGCGGAAGGAAGTCCCATCTGTAGAGAACCACGGAACGTCTCTTTATAAACGTCATATGCCATCGTTCTTGTGTTAAAGCGACCGTCCGTAGTTGCGAGAATAATATCAAAGGTGGACATCGCACCGATAATAGACAAAATAATGTTAATCGTAAAGGATGGAGCGATAAGTGGGAATGTGATATTTTTAAAAGATTGCCACTTCGTAGTTCCGTCTATATATCCAGCCTCATACAAATCTTTCGGTACGGATTGTAGTCCCGCAAGGAAAATCAACATCGAATATCCCATATACATCCAAATTTGCGTAAATATAATATAACCGAACGCATGAGTGAAGCTTCCAAAGAACATATCTTTATAACCGAACAAAGAATCATATAGTTGGTTAACCGGACCACTCAGCGGATCGAACATCATGCCCCATACCAGTGCAACTACCGCCACACCAAGCACAACCGGTAAAAAGAATACCGCGCGATAGAAATAATCGCCTTTCAGCTTCTGATTGATAACTACGGCCATAAGCAGACCGACACCGTTCTGTACAATGGTTACAATGACCATGAAATAAATAGTACGTATAATGGAATCCCAACGCTCGCCTGAATTTCCTGAGTAAAATACATCATAATAATTGTCAAGGCCTACGAAACTCATCTTGCTTCCAGGAACGTTAGTGATATCTGTAAATGAATAGATGACCGTCATCATAGATGGGCCAAAATAGAAAATTACATACAATGATAATGGAATCATTAGCAGCAGAAGCGGTATATATCGTTTAAAACCTTTCCCGAACGGATACATTTCTCTCACCTACCCAATCCTAATTCAATAAAATGATCGGGGCCTGCACAAAACAGACCCCGAAGCTGTAAAACATGTTTGGTGTACAGTATGTTGTAGATTCTTTTTTATTTATCGGGATAGCTACTTATTTAGGTGCTGCTGCTTCCCATTCTTTTTGTTGTACGTCTGCAAGCTCTTTAGCGGTTTTAAACTCGCCGCCTGGTGCCAAATACTCAGTGTGAACGCCTTCAGCTGCAATGTGCTCACCAACGTTATCACGGTTAATCATCATAATTTCATAAGCAAGCTCGAAATCTCCAGTCATGTATGGAGCAAGTTCTTTGTCAATAAAGTCACTTTCAGTGGCAATATTGTCTTGTGTAGGCAAGAATCCTGCTGCTTTAACATATTCTGTGTAGTTTTCTGGTTCAGAGAAGAATTCCAGCCATTTCAAAGCGCCTTCTTTGTTCGGGCCTTTTTCTGCTGCATACCAAGTTACATCATATTTACCGACAAGAGAATTATTCTTAGCAGCATCTTCTGTAGCTGGGATCGGGAAGTAACCAAATTTCACATCTGGATTTGCTGCCGCGATCGTAGGAGCATCCCAAGTTCCGTCAGCAATCATAGCTGCTTTTCCTGTTGCGAAAAACGAAGGTGCTGTTGCATAGTCGATACCCAAGAAACCGTCGATGATGTAGTTATCTTGAAGCGTCTTCATTTTCTCCAATACTTCTACAGCCTCAGCATCGTTAAATGCCGAAGTTCCCTTCCAAACGCCCTCAATCCATTGTTGTTGGTTGCCGCCACCCAGAATCTTAGCTTGCAAACCGAACACTGGCAATTTCAATGGCCATACGTCTTTACCAGCCACTACGATTGGAACAATACTCTTAGCTTTCAATGTATCTAGAACACTAATGAACTCCGTCCAAGTTGTAGGTACAGCCAGACCGTTTTGTTCAAAAATTTCTTTATTATAGAAGAATCCTGACATTGCTACTTTACCGGTTGGGATTGCATACACTTTATCTTTATAAGTGCCGGCTTTAGCAATATCATTCGCATTGTAGTTTTTAACGAAAGCTTCGTTGCTCAGATCAGCAATCAGTCCGGAATCAATCCATTGTTGCCAGTCTGGCACTTTCGCACCTGGTGTCCAATCTTTCGGGGACAATCTCATACCGGATAGATCGGCAAGAACATCTACGTCACCAGCTGTAATTCTTGCTCTTTGTGCTTGTTTGAATTCATCATCCGGACCCGTGGTTGTGTACTCCACTTTGTATTCCGGATATTTTTCTTCAAACTTTTTATTGATTTCTGTAATCACCTTGTTAATATTCTCTTGTTTCCAGTGTAAGATCTTAATCACTTTCTTATCACCAGATGCAGGCTTGTTTGTTCCGCTGCCCGGAGTAGCCTCACCATTCGCGTTGTTATTGCTGTTTCCACATGCTGCTAATGAGAGCACTAGCGCTGAGCTCAACAATACCGCAGAAAGCTTCTTTACCATTTTGTTACCCCCCAGATAATTTGTTATGACCCTTTAACGAAACCACATGCTAATTTCTGAAAATCACGAAACAGTAAGGACGATATCACAGAAAGCGGTTTCGGTGTTTTTATTATTGCATCGTTATTTGTCTTTGTAAAGTCTTTTTTCTTTGTTCATTTTTGAACGTTTTTTGAACCGATTATTCAAAAAAACCTTTAAAACCAAGCATAATCCTAGTTTAAGAGCAATATTCCATTGACTATAATCTTATTGAACTATAAAATAAGTAACGAAACTATTTCGTAAATTATAAATTCAAGTCATAAAAAATAGCCTTGAGTAGATTTCAAACATATATTACGGAACATTTTTCACTATAAGGGGGACTTAATTTGGCCTACAGCATCAAAGATATAGCGAAAATTGCTGGAGTTTCTGTTTCGACAGTATCCAAAATCATTAATAACTACAGTGATATTTCGGAAGATACCAAGACAAGGGTTCAACAAATTATAAAAGAAACTGGATATACCCCCTCCAATTCAGCTAAAACATTGGCTACGAAATCGTCTAATCTAATCGGAGTGATCTTTGCCGGAATGCTGAATGTCGACTTTACCCACCCTTTTTTCATCGAGGTGCTAAATTCATTTAAAAAACAAATGGGACTACTAGGTTACGACCTTATCTTTTTTTCCAATGAAAAATTCCAAAGTGGCGATACTAACGATTATCTTGCCCGTTGCCAGCATTTTAATGTAGATGGGTGTGTGCTTCTATCCGGACAGGAGCTAGAAACCTCTATCAGCGAACTAGACAACAGTGCAATTCCATGTATCGGCGTAGATTTAAAACTAACCGGTGACAACTCTGGTTTTATCATGTCGGATAATTTCAAAATGTCCTCCAAAGTGGTGGAACACTTTTACTTACTGGGCTATCGAGAGCTTGGCTACATCGGCAGCTCCTCAGATTCAGACATCTCCAATATGCGCGAAAGTGGTTATCGCAAAGCTCTTGAAGATTTAGGACTGCCTATTAACGAGAGCTGGTTCTTAAACGGAAGTAACTTCTTTGAGGCCAGCGGGTATGAGACGATGCGTAGAATGATTGAGAATGGAAATTTACCTAGAGCGATCTTCGCGGCGTCCGATCAGCTTGCTATAGGGGCGATGCGCGCCCTTAAAGAGGCTTCTATCGCTGTTCCTGAAACTGTCGCAATTATTGGCTGTGATGATATCGAGGCCTGCAATTATACAACCCCCCTATTGACTACCATCCGCCAAAATAAAGATAAGATCGGTCGCCTAGCAGCTCTAATGCTATATGATCTAATAAACAACCAATCCGGCACGAGTTCTTTCAGCGTGGAGCCAGAGCTTATCATTAGAGAGTCCTGCGGCGCTCCTGAACGGGGGCTAGTGTAGTCTTTCTGTGAGGTAAACGAATAGCAAAAAAAGGGCTGTCCCAAGCAGCATTTTGTGGCTTGGTGACAGCCTCTTTTATGCTCTTAACTTGATGCCCAAATGATTCTATGGGCGCACCTAGTGTTGCTCCGAATGATGCAATAAGTGAAGCACTTATAGAATAATTGGGGAATTACTCCCTAAAAATCAGAGATTTCTGTTCATCGTACTTATAATTAGGGAAAACTCCCCTGAATTTCGGCCTATTCGGTAACTAATGGAGGAATCACCCTAATTATTAGGGAGAAATTCCTTGATTTCATTCATTTAGAGCAAATATCGGCTATTTTCAGGGAGTTTTTCCCTAATTAGTTTAAATCCACTCTGTGCATTGCACAAACACAGAATGCATATCGCTCACCGCCCATAGTCCAGCGTCACAGATACCCCAAATCAGCTACTGCTAGCCGTACGAAAATCACACATAACAGTCACCCGCCAACCACCCCAATAGCATGGAACACTACTCATAACATAGAGCACTACTCATAGCACGGAACACTACTCATAGCTTAGAATACTACGCGTAGCATACAGTCATAGGGCACAATAAATCCCATTACTTGTCCTAATCCATAAAAAAGAAGCTGCCTCAAGTAGAATTCTCTACTTTTGAGACAGCTTCTTTTATTATAAAGATTATAATAGCACGAATCTTATAGGTCGAAGTACAGGGCATATTCATGTGGATGAACACGAATCGCTACCTCTTGTGCTTCAGAACGTTTCAGAGCAATATAGTTATCGATGAAGTCCTTAGTAAATACGTCGCCTTCTGTTAGGAACTCGTAATCAGCTTCCAAAGAATCAAGCGCTTCGCTCAGGCTACCTGGAACGCTGCGAATTTTTTCTTTATCTGCATCAGACAATTCATAGATGTTCTTATCCAGAGGACCATAACCCAGTTCCTGCGGGTTAATCTTGTTCTTAATTCCGTCTAGGCCCGCCATCAGCATTGCGGAGAATGCCAAGTAAGGGTTAGCTGTGGAATCCGGTGTGCGGAATTCGATACGACAGCCTTTTGGTGTCACAGCTGCTACTGGGATACGAACTGCTGCAGAACGATTTCCTTTGGAGTAAACCAAGTTAACCGGTGCTTCATAGCCAGGAACCAGACGTTTAAAGGAGTTGGTGCTTGGGTTAGTCAAAGCGATCAATGCTGGTGCATGGTACAAAATACCACCGATATAATGAAGAGCCATTTCGCTCAAGTTAGCATAAGCGCCTTTTTCGTAGAACAAAGGAGTGTCTCCGTCAAAAATGGATTGATGCACGTGCATTCCGCTACCGTTATCTCCGAACAGCGGTTTTGGCATGAAGGTTGCTACCTTGCCATACTGACGTGCAGTGTTTTGTACAATATATTTATAAGTCATGAGATTATCAGCAGTTTTCTTCAAGGTATCAAAACGGAAGTTAATTTCCGCTTGACCTGCAGTGGCTACTTCATGGTGATGACGTTCAATGCGTAGTCCAACTTCAGCAAGCAGACGGCACATTTCACTGCGGATATCCTGTTGGGAGTCAACTGGTGCTACAGGAACATATCCACCTTTAACGCCAACTTTAAATGCTAAGTTGCCGCCCTCTTCTTTACGACCCGTATTCCAAGCCGCTTCTTCAGAATCTACGAAGAATGAGGATCTGTTCATGCCACTTTCGTAACGAACATCGTCAAAGATAAAGAATTCTGATTCAGGTGCAAAGAATGCAGATGTACCTACTCCGCTTTTTTGCAGGAATTCTTCTGCTTTCACAGCAATACCGCGAGGATCACGCTCATAACGTTCGCCATCAGGAGTGAAAATGTCGCACATCACGTTCAGCGTTGGATGAGCTGTAAACGGATCTATGAATACACTATTCGGATCAGGCATCATAACCATGTCTGATTCTTCAATACCACGGAAACCTTTGATGGAAGAACCGTCGAATGCTACCCCATTTACAAAAGTTTCATCTTCCACTTCAGAAGCTGGCAGAGAGATGTGGTGGGCACGACCACCTAAATCTACGAATCGAAAATCTACCCACTCGATATTGTTCTCTTTAATTGTTTGCAACACTTTTTCAACCGACATGAATTTTTCCTCCCCCAAGTTCCGAACATTAGGCCGCTCACAGTATGCAAATGTTCTTGTTTTAATTTTTTTTGCTGTCGTAATTATAAATCTCATACCTAACATCGTCAATGCTTATGTCAGGTATTTCTTTCAGCAATGTAAGATATTCTAACGCTTTCGTGAAATCTGTTATTTTCGCATATTTTCATGTCACATTTATTTTATCCAACTCCAAAAAAACCCTCTTTTCCCACTAGGCCGCGGGTTAAGAGGGCTTCCGAGGAAGCTAATAGATTAAATTTTATAGAGCCGAAACCGTTTCTGGCGAAGTAGAAAACTTACGTCCAACAATTGGAGCCAGCTTTTCCAGATCCTTAAGCAGGTTATCAAACTGATCAGGGAATAACGATTGAACACCATCACCTGTCATGGAATTGTCCGGATCTGTGTGCATTTCGATAATTAGCCCATTTGCGCCAGCAGCAACAGAAGCTTTGGCCATAGGCTCAACTAACTCACGACGACCGGTTCCGTGACTTGGGTCAGAGATTACTGGAAGATGGCTTAAGCTTTGTAACACAGGAATAGCCGATAGATCCAGCGTGTTACGAGTGTAGGTCTCAAATGTGCGAATACCGCGCTCACAGAGCATTACATCCTTATTACCGCCTGCCAAAATGTACTCCGCTGCATTGAGCAACTCATCGTAGGTCGCACTGAAGCCGCGTTTTAAAAGAACAGGTCTGCCACAGGTCCCCAGCTTGCGCAGCAAATCAAAGTTCTGCATATTCCGTGTACCCACCTGCAGAATATCCGCATGCTCCGCACAGATATCAACATACTCTGGTGTCATAACCTCTGTAATGGTCAACAGCCCATGACGCTTTCCTGCTTCAGCCATCATAGTCAAACCTTCTACACCTACGCCTTGGAAGCTGTACGGTCCTGTACGGGGCTTAAACGCGCCTCCACGAAGTACCTGAGCACCAGACGCTTTAACAAGCCGGGCGATCTCATCAATCTGCTCTGGAGATTCAACAGCGCAAGGACCGCCCATGATCACCAGGTTTTCTCCACCAATCTTCACACCCTTGATATCAATAATCGTATCCTCAGGATGGAAATCCCGGCTGGCCAGCTTGTAGGATTTGGAGATCTTTACGACGTTCTCTACACCCTTCATTTGCCGTAAATGCTCGGCGAGCTTAGGAGTGACGCCTCCCACTAAACCTATCACCGTGTGATCTGCTCCTCTGGAGAGATGCACCTGCAAACCTTCTTTTTCGATTACAGCAATTATATCTTTAACCTGCTCTTCCGGTGTTTGATTTGATGTAATGACGATCATATTTATAACTCCCTCTCTACACTTAAATTTATAATAATTCCGCTAGATACTATCGCGCTACGACGCGTGTTCGCTTTTAAGCTTTTATGCTTTTAATCACTAAAGTAATTCTACCTCGAAAAACGATTATAGTCAATCTATATTCTAGATTCCTATGTCGGAAGCGTTCTTTCGATAAAAAAGAACACTTAACCTCGACTGACGAAGTTAAGCGCTCTTGTTGCAGCGTTCATAATATATAAGTTCGAGCCTAGCCCATTACATTAAGTAGTACTTGCACTCTTATTCTTAACCGGTGGAAGCAGCTTCGCCATATTCACTGTACGTTTGATCTCCCACGTCTCCGGATTAGCCGAATCATACTGATCTAAATAGTTAATCACTTCTTTGGTGATAGGTGTAGGTGTGGACGCGCCAGAAGTGACGCCAACGATATTCACACCCTCTAGCCATTCTGTTTGGAGTTCAGACACATCAGAAATACGATGGGCAGGAACCCCAGCGATTTCTTCCGACACCTGTGCCAGACGATTAGAGTTGTTGCTTCGCGGATCACCGACAACAATCACCAGATCACATTGCCCCGCTTGTTCCGCCACAGCCTCTTGACGTACCTGGGTAGCCATACATATCTCATTATGCACTTCAGCACCTGGGAAGGTCTCTAGAAGCTTTTTCATAATATGTTTAATATCCCACTGGCTCATAGTAGTCTGATTTGTAATGACGATACGTGAAGAAGGGATGGATAACGTAGCAATCTCATCTTCTTTTTCAATCAGATGCACATGCTCAGGGGCAATACCGACAGCACCCTCCGGTTCCGGATGGCCTTTTTTGCCGATATAAATGACCTCATAACCGTCATCTACTTTTTCCTGAATAAGATCATGGGTCTTCGTGACATCAGGACAGGTGGCGTCGACCGTAGTCAGACCCTTGTCCCTAGCCATCTTACGCACCTCAGGAGAAACCCCGTGTGCAGTGAATATAACGGTCCCACTATCCACTTTATCCAGAATATCCAGACGATTATGTCCGTCCAAAGTAATAATGCCATCATCTTCGAACGAATTCGTGACATGACTGTTATGAACAATCATACCCAGTATATAAATCGGCCGGGGAAGATCGAGATTTTGCGCAGCCTGCCGTGCCATAACCATTGCATCGACAACTCCGTAACAATATCCCCGGGGAGAGATTTTAATGACTTCCATGAGTTCACCAGCTTTCTGCTTTCATTGACCTCTGTAATAGGACACTTCTAAATTATACCCTATTCCAGCGGCGGAGCAAAGAGAAGCGGCAACCAGATGACAAAAGTGGTACCCTCACCTTGGCGTGTAACAACCTCCACAGACCCACCATGCTCGTCAATAATCCACTTAGCAATGGATAAGCCAAGCCCAATCCCTTCCGTAATTCCACGCGATTCATCTGCGCGATAGAAACGGTCAAAGATATATGGAACCTCATCTTTATCCATACCAATCCCTGTATCAGTGATCCGAATGCCAATCTGATTCTGATAGAAGAGGGTATCCAAACTCACGATGCCTGAAGGCGTGTACTTAAAGGCATTATCAATAAAAATAAAGAGCATTTGCTGTAGATAATCTTTATTCCCAACTATATATTTGCCATTTAAGACTGACATATCACCTGTAACCCACTCGGCTTGACGGGGCAGGAAAGAGGCGCGGCGCGCAATCTCATTCATCATCGGTTCCAGTGCCACGGGCTCTATATCAAAAGTACGTCCAGTATCCGCACGCGCGAGCGAGAGCATATCCGCTACCAAGCGGCTCATACGCTTAGACTCGTCTGCGATATCCTGCACCGATTCAAGCGATAGCTGGCGAATCTCAGCTTCACTCATCTTCCCTTCTCCGGGTTCCATCTCCCAAACCTTTTGCAGCAGATCAATATTTCCGCGAATCGTAGTGAGCGGTGTCCGAAGCTCGTGTGAAGCATCTGAAACGAAACGGCGCTGAGCCGCATACGAATCCTCCAGCTCTGTGTAGAACCCTTCCATACGCCCAAGCATACTGTTAACGGTCTCAATAAGTCTTCCTATCTCGTCTGGCGGCCCATCGTATTCAATACGCGAGCTTAAATCATTCCCCGTCTGAATCCCATTCGCAGCTTCAATTACTTTGCCGATTGGACTCATGGATTTGCGCGCAAGGAACAAGCCGAAGGTAAATGCCGCGATCAGGGTAGCAAAAGAACCTACGAGTAGTATATTTTTTAAACGCTCCAAGAGCTTGTCTTCCGAATTTGACGGTGTTGCCACCTGCAGAAGGGCCACAGGGCTCTTATTCAAGTCATATATCGGTATCTGATAAACCATCAAATGATATCCGCCAAGCGTAGTCTGTTTGAACCCGTGAGCTTTATCAATATCTTCCAGTTTCGGAACATCGAATTGGATATCTAGATAATGCAAGTTCTCGGACTTTTGCAGGTTCTCATTATTATAGATGTAGGTTTGCACCAGAATATTTGCTTCTTCCAGTTTGTTGCCGAAGAAGGGGTTAATGCTCACACTTTGCAACGAACCGTCATACGCCCAGTTGGGATTGAGGTTGGTTACAAGCTGCTCACCCTGTTTTTGTATACGATCCTTCAAGTCCCCATAAGTATTAAAATAAACAAAACCGTAAATTGCGGCTGATAAGGCCAGCAGCATAACGGCCAAAATCCCTGAATACCAAGCAGTCAGCCGCAATCTTATAGACATGTTAGTTGTCACCTCTTAGAATGTAACCGGCACCCCGGATCGTTTGAATGAGGCGTTTACCGCCATGCTCCTCCGTCTTTTGACGTAGCATAGCTATGTATACCTCAAGCACATTAGATTCACCGCTATAATCATAACCCCATATTTTATCCATGATCAGATCCCGTGAAAGCACACGTTTCGGATTCTGCATAAAAAGATGAAGCAGCTCAAACTCCTTCGCTGTTAGCTCCAGTCTTTTACCGGCGCGGGTAACCTCACGTGAATCCACATCCAGCGTAATATCTTCATAAGAAACCGCTTGCTCTCCACCTTCGCTTTGCTCACTCTTACGCCGAAGCAGCGCACGTACACGTGCAAGCAGTTCTTCCAGCGCGAAAGGTTTAACCAGATAATCGTCCGCACCCAGATCAAGCCCTTTTACACGGTGCTCAATTTCATCCTTCGCGGTAAGCATGAGAACAGGAACATTACTGCCCCCTTCCCGCAAACGGCGACATACTTCAAAGCCATCCACCTGAGGCATCATTACATCCAAAATTACCACATCCGGATCACTGCTCAAGATTGCCCGTAATCCATCCGCTCCATTCACCGCTGTTTTCACATCGTAACCTTCAAAAGCTAAACCTCTACGCAGCATAGAAATAATCTTTTCGTCATCATCAATAATTAGAATATTCGGTCGCATCAAGCAGCCCCCATTGTTCAGTTCTTTTTATATATTGTAGCAGTTTACATCACAATTAGACAAAAACGGAAGGGTCGCCCCTTCCGTGTGACTTACCGTCCGGTATTATTGCTGCTGACTTTGTTGTGTAGTCGTTGTATCAAAATCATTTTTGTTACCGATGGTAACTGAAAGATCCATGGTTTTACCGTCGCGCACAACATTTAATGTTACTTTGTCACCAACTTTTAACGTTTGAATGAAAGTAATCAGATCTTGGTTGGTTGCATACTTCGTTCCATTCGCACCGGTAATGATATCGTAAGGGCGCAGATCAGCGGTATACGCTGGGGATTTATAGATAATATCTGCAACCACAGAACCTTCTTTAATATCCGTACCCATTTGCTTAGCAACCTCATCTGTAATCGTCATAAGAGTTGCACCAATGAAAGGTACTGGCTCTTTCGGAATGGCTTGGTTGGCTTCCAGTTTATCTACGACTTCTTTAATCGTATTCACAGCGATTGCGAAACCAATACCTTGAGAATCCGTGCTGACGGCTACGTTCATCCCGATTACCTGTCCATTCATGTTGAGCAACGGCCCACCTGAGTTACCCGGGTTGATAGAAGCGTCGGTTTGCAGTAGGTTTTTGTAATTACGAGTTCCACTGCCATCTTCTTCGTTAATATCAATACTGCGTCCTTTTGCACTAAGCACACCGGAAGTTACAGTATGGTCGAAGCCTTGTGGGTTACCGATAGCAACCACTTCTGAACCTACCTTTATGCTATCCGAATCTCCAAGTGCTACGGTAGGGAAATCACTATCTCCTTCAATTTTAAGCACAGCCAAATCCAGATCTTTGCTAGAGCCTAACAGCTTAGCTTCATAAGGCTTGGTTACGCCATCCACAGTGACTTGGATTACATCGGCATTGTCAATTACGTGCTGATTGGTCAAAATATAGCCGGATTTCTCATAAATGAAGCCTGTTCCAATTCCATAAGGGATAAGCTGTGATGAAGAATTCGATCCTGATTTGGAATCCTGTTCATTTTGTGAAGAACCATTTCCACTGTATTGATCCCCGAAGAAAAATTGTGAGAAGGGATCACTCAGATTCGGACTGGATGAGCTTCCATTACGCGAATTAGATTTCACTAATGTCTCAATCTTAACGACTGCTGGTCCTACCGCATCAACAACGCCTGTCACATCACGAGATCCAGTCACCAAGGATGTAGTAGAAGTAGAAGGTGTAACACCTGCGCTCTCGCCCGTTGTCTTCGCCGTTCCATTCGTTCCCGAGCTAGCAACCGTTGTAGCTGTATCTCCCGTAAACCAGTTACCTCTATCGGCCATATACATTGAACCCGAGAGAACGACCATACCGGCTAAGAACGATACCAGCACTGTTTTTAACGAGCTTTTTGGTTTTTTATTATATTGCCAGCCGCCGCCACCTTCAGAACCGCCACCGCCATTTCCTCCGCGTCCACCACCATTGCCATCATAGCCAGTGGTGCGAAGCGATGTATTATATGGTAATGGCTTTACAGGCTGTGGAGGTGTAACCTCGACCCGTTCTGGCTCCATGCGATTGTAGTGCTGCGCGCCTCCGTCAGCGTTATCCTCATCTTTGTTCAAAGATTTAAAAGGTCCGTAAGAATAGTAGTATGATGAGGAGCCTGTTTCAGATGTAGTATTATTATTGCTGCTATTGTTATTATTGTCCCATTCCCGATCTGGTGCTGGTCCATTGTCGCGATTGAAGTTGTTTTTGTTATCGTCCATGTTTATCTTTCCTCCTGCTTCCTGTCGCCGTGACAAGGATTAATTTGTTTTCATGTTCTTATTTTGTACTTTAAACCTTAAGGTCACATTAAAAACAATTTAAGCGCAGATAAAAGATATAGGCAAATGGGAGGAGATTAGGCAGGAAAGTAAAAAAAGAAGCTCGGGCGCGCAAAACGTCGCGGTCCGAGCTTCTAAAACCATTTCAAATAGTAATGCACCTTAGTCTACAAGTCCTACCCCTGAGCCCAGCCCTTCCGATGAGCGTAAATATCCAACTGGGTACGGTCATCAAGCTCGCATTTCATCAAAAGATTGCTGACATGCGTCTTCACTGTCTTGATGCTGATATGCAGCTCCTCACCGATATCCTTATTGGTCTTGCCCTCAGCTATAAGCAGCAGGACCTCCTTCTCACGCTCCGTTAAACCGGAGGAATCACCTTGCACGGTGCGCTGGCGAATACCACGGGTCAGCGCCTGTGACACATCCCCCGTCATGACTGGCATGCCGCGGTAAGCCCCTTGCAATGCGTAGATTAACTCTTCTGCCGACACTGTTTTGAGCACGTAGCTGACTGCACCAGCCTCTATAGCATCTACAACAAGATCATCCTCCAGGAAGCTGGTGAGGATCACGATTTTGAGACCAGGAAATTCAGCCAGCACTGCTCTTGTGGTCTCGGCACCATTCATCACAGGCATCATCAAATCCATCAGTACGAGGTCAGGCAGACCTTCATGTCCACCAGCACGCAGCATCTCCAGCGCCTCTTGTCCATTCGCCGCCTCACCGATGACCTCGAATGTAGGCTCCAGCATTAGATAAGTTTTGAGGCCCATCCGTACCATATCATGATCATCTACGAGCAACACTTTTATGACACTCATGCTCTACTCCTCCTCGTCCTGTGTATCTGTTCCTAACGATCTATTCTGCTCTAATTCTGGATTTCCTTGAACAAACTTAGGAATATGTACACGGATCGTCGTTCCCGCACCCTTGCGGCTAATAATCTCCACTTGCCCGCCCAGTTTCTCCGCGCGTTCGCGCATGGTGGTTAGACCGTAGGAGCCTTGTTTTTGCTGCACATGTTCAAAACCTTGACCGTCATCACTAATACTCAGCACAACTTGTCTTGATCCTTCACGAAGAGATAGACTAACCAGTCTAGCCCCGGCATGCTTCACAATATTCGCCATCGCCTCTTGAATAATCAGGAACAGCTGATGTTCGATTGCTTCCGATAACTCGCCCTGAAGTTCGAGCTCCTTCATTCCTTTTAAGCCATTCTGGCGGCAATAATCGGGAAACCATTTTTCCAGCGCCTCGAACAGATTTCGACCTTCCAGCTCCACCGGACGCAGTTGTGCAATTAGTGCTCTCATTTGTTTTTGTGCCATCTGAGACATTGTAATCAACTGGTCCATGACCATTTGACCTTGAGCTTCATTGACCTTCAGCACTTTAGGCAGCGAAGAAGCCGACATATGGATGGCAAAAAGCTGTTGGCTCACCGTATCATGCAGATCCCGGGCCATACGCCTTCTTTCCTCCAACACCGCACTCTCCGCTGCCTGTTCCTTCTCAATAACCTCTTGTTCACCCAATCGCTGTAGAAGCTGCATCTTATTCTCGACCGTATCCATCATAACATTAAACTCGTGATACACTCGGGCAAAAGACTGATCGTCACTTTCTGGCATCCGTACGGACAGATTTCCTTTGGCGACCTGCAGCATATTCAGATCCAGATGATCAATCCGGCGCTGAATCCGCTGGCCTGCCATATAGCCGATAACTACAGTGAACAAAACAATCCCGAGACATAAGTACAGCCACATCCGATAATCCTTCACTTCGATATAACCAAGGCAAGTGCCTGCATACATCAATCCAGCGCTTACCGCTCCAGTGAGCAAAAAGTAAAACAACAGCAACCATTTGGTATTACTGAAGATTGTCCCCATCTAACCCACCGTTTTAACTTTAATGTCACCTATAAATGCACTTACATTTATACGGACTTTTTTGCCTGCTTCTTTATAATAAGGAGTCTTGCACTGTACACTGCTCATAAACCCACTGCGAGACTGATCCAGAACTTCCATATCCCCGATAAAAGAACTGCTGTTCACCGAGATGCCAAGATCCATATCATTCGGAATGTACACTTTAATGTCGCCTATAAAAGCCGAAATATTAATCCTCGTTTCGCCGTAAGCAATCTGTGCGTTCGTCAGATCCAGTACGGTATCGCCGATAAACTGCGAGATATTCGTGTTCTTCAGTTGGAAATGCTCGCGCCCCATGTGGACATCTCCGATAAAAGCAGAACGATTGGTCGATTCCTTTTGATTATTTGATTCATGGAATTCCTCATGCCATTTACCATGTCTATGAGCATGACGCTCATGACGTTCCTGACGTCTGCGCTCGTGTCGTTCCTGCTTCTCTTGCCAACGTGCTTCAGCGCTGGACTTGTAAGATCCTGTTTCGTCCTCATCATCTTCTTCATCTTTTTGAAGGTAGTCCTTCCAGTCGCGTTGACCAGAAGTCTTGCCGAATTTTTGCTCAAATTGTTCATCAAGTGTGGAATCCAGTGGTTTGGGCGGCTCCACATCTAGTGAGCTTTTTCCTGAAGGAAAGTGGTCTGGTGGTGACGGTGGAGCTGGTGGCACAGGTGGTACTGAACCGCGTGGTTTAAAAATCACATAAAGTCCGCCGCCGATCAACATAACTGGAATGAACATTTTGAAAAAATCCCCGGCCGAAATATCGAACCAATCTAAATTCCGTCCAAGGAAAAACACTCCGATCGCCAGAAAGAAAAAGCCGCCGATAGGAGAAGAACCTTTGGATTGTCCATCCCCTGTACCTAAAAGCCGGTTCATTCCCATTAGGATCAAAATTACCGGCCAATAATTCGAAATCAGGTAACCTAAGCTGAAATCAGTGTAACCTAATTGTCTCAGTAGAAACATAGCTCCAATCCCTATCAGGATCAGGCCGCCTAAAACTTGGCTGGTGAACCTTCTTTTCATCATTCATTTCCCCTTTAAAGTAGTGGAACGCTCTCTTCTTCAATCTTATAGCCTTAGTCTACAGGAATGAAGTGCTGAGAAACAGCGGCGAGAGAAGGAACTTCCCCTCAGTCTCTAGACTGAGATGAATGGGATAAAATTCTATTTACTTCATTATATATGAAAAAAGACTGTCCCTCAGTAATTAACTGAATTGGACAGTCTCTTTTTTTCAGCAGTCTTCTGCTTCAGTCAGCGCATTATTGTTGCGGTTTCTGAGCTGGTTTAGAAGTATTTCCACTTTGCTTAGTAGCGCCGTCATTCTCAACAGCAAACTCAGCATTGTATTTTTCATTTGGTGTTTTGTAATTTTCTTGTACTTTAGATTTCTTGTTATTGGCCACGGAATTCACCCCCTTTTCTCTTATGCAGCATAGAATATGCTTACTAAGAGAACATCTCGGAAGAGGCAATTGCTTTGCCCCAGTCCGTATTATGGCAAGGTGATGTCACTATTATGCATGACCAAGTGAAAATAAGTTCAATCCCTTTAAATGGATTCTTCGAGCAGGGATTGCGGTACTGCTTTATAAGTCTCAATCGCTTGGCTCAGCTTCTTCAGCATGACTTCCGTACAAGTCCCATTACCACGCTTAATAAGTTGAACTACAACTGATTTTTTGCCCCATTCCTTATACACCTGTTTCGTAGTAGCAAAATACAGATCAATCTTCCGCCCTTTAATAGCCGAGCCGGTATCAGCAACTATGGCGTATCCATAGCCCGGTATATAAAGAATACTTCCCAGCGGCAAAACCTTAGGGTCCGCAGCAATGGTTGAGACTGTATTTTTATCTCTGCGCACTTTTACCCCTGAATAGGTAATTCCATATTCGGGATGCTTAGATGTTTTACCTGTAGATTCATAACCCGCAGTATAACCAGTCGCCATCACTTTCATCGAAGTAATAATCTGGTCTTCCGCAGGTGCGGCTACAGGAATAGAATTTGGTAACTGTTTTGAAGATCCGCTGCCACCGTTTGTTTTAGTGGTTGGAGCTTTGGTGCTCTGCGGTGCCTTCGTCGCTGCTGGTTTATTTTTTGTTGTTGCAGGTAATATAGGTGCGACGGAATGCGCCTCGTTTGACATTAGTGTGGCGCGGCCAGTCGCAAGAATGACCTTATCATCTGTGGTTCTCATAAACACAGAATTAGCCTTGGTATATTGCAACTCGTTCGATAGCGTTTTGTTAATACCCGTGTGCTGTAAAGTGTCTCCTGTCCCAATGGCCCCTACTGCCTGTTGCTTAGATTCTGGAATGATTCCAGCAGCGGTCAATAGCAAAACGATGGTGACAAAAAGACACCAAAACCTCTGAAATATGCCCATTTTGTTCATGTGATAAACCTCCCCCTTATTAGCGAAGGTTTCCCGATTCACAAAATTTTATACATGAAGATCAGAAGTTGATCCTCACGGGCATATAACAGAGGTCTTATTTAGACGTAATTTTGGTGTTGTTAACTACAAAAAATTAGGAGATCACACGATCAGCAATCTCCTGAGACAAGAGCTCAATCACTTCTTGAAGCGGCTTAGCTCCAATGTCGCCTTCCCCGCGTTTACGGATGGAGACCGTCTGAGCGTTCATCTCATTCTCGCCAACTACGAACATGTACGGCAGTTTCTCAAGCTGAGCTTCGCGAATCTTATAACCCAGCTTCTCATTGCGGAGATCTGCTTCAGCAGAGATACCACGGCGACGCAGCTTGTCTGTAACTTCCTTGGCATAATCGTCGAACGCTGTCGATACAGGAATTACTTTAACCTGTTGTGGAGATAACCAAAGCGGCAGTGAGCCCGCAAAGTTCTCTAACAGGAAGGCAACGAAACGTTCCATAGTACCCAAGATTCCGCGGTGCAGAACGACTGGACGGTGTTTTTGACCATCATCGCCGATATATTCCAATTCAAAACGTTCAGGCAGCAAGAAGTCGATTTGTACAGTAGACAGAGTCTCTTCTTTACCTAATACAGTTTTAATTTGCACATCAAGTTTAGGACCATAGAATGCAGCTTCGCCTTCTGCTTCGTAGAACGGCAGTCCAGCTTCTTCTACAACCTCACGCAACATCCGCTGCGCAGTTTCCCACATTTCGTCATTCGCATAATATTTCTCAGTATCCTTAGGATCACGATAGGACAACCGGAAACGGTAGTCATTAATACCAAAGTCACTGTATACCTGTTTAATCAATTCGATTACACGAATGAACTCGCCTTTAATCTGATCCAGACGGCAGAAAATATGGGAGTCATTAAGAGTCATCGAACGTACACGGTGTAAGCCAGTCAATGCGCCTGACATTTCATAACGGTGCTGGATACCAAGCTCAGCAATACGGATCGGCAGATCACGGTAGCTGTGCATCGAGCTCTTATAAATCATCATGTGATGCGGGCAGTTCATTGGACGAAGAACAAATTCTTCATTGTCGATAGTCATCTTAGGGAACATGTCCTCTTGATAGTGCTCCCAGTGTCCTGAAGTTTTGTACAGTTCTACATTACCCAGAACTGGTGTGTATACATGCTGATAGCCAAGACTTGCTTCCAGATCTACGATATAACGCTCCAAAATACTGCGCAATTTGGCACCCTTAGGCAACCAGATTGGCAAGCCTTGTCCTACCAATTGATTAAATGTAAAGATTTCAAGCTCTTTACCAAGCTTCCGGTGATCGCGTTTCTTCGCTTCTTCAAGCAGACGAAGATGCTCATCAAGCTGAGCTTTTTTAATCCAAGCTGTGCCGTATACGCGTTGAAGCATCTTATTCTTGCTGTCGCCGCGCCAGTAAGCACCAGCTACATTCATCAATTTAAAGACTTTAATCTTGGCAGTCGACGGCACATGCGGTCCACGGCATAGGTCGAAGAATTCACCTTGTTCATAGATAGAAATCACGCTATCTTCAGGCAATGCCTCGATCAATTCCAGCTTGTAAGGATCACCTAGCTCACCAAAAATTTCAAGGGCTTCCTTGCGGCTAACTTCTTTGCGCACGATCGGCAGGTTCTCCGAAATTATGCGGTCCATTTCCTTTTCGATTTTGAGCAAATCTTCAGGATTTAGAGGATGTTCCAGATCCATATCGTAATAGAAGCCATCTTCAATGACCGGACCTACACCAAGCTTAACTTCTTTTGTTCCGAACAAACGTCTAACCGCTTGAGCCATCAAGTGAGCTGTACTGTGACGCATAACCTCCAGACCTTCAGGTGAATCCAAAGTTACGATCTCTACCAGTGCGCCCTCTTCAAGGGGAGTAGATAAATCTACCACGATACCGTTCAATTTCCCCGCTGCTGCATTTTTGCGCAGGCCACTGCTAATAGAAGCTGCTACATCATCAATACTGCTACCCTCTGCGTATTCACGGACAGAACCGTCCGGAAGCTTAATACTTACTGACATTGCTAATTCCTCCTTCATATAATTAAGCCTAACGGCCCTTTAACCTTTGCGGAACAATAACATCCACGCACACAAAAAAAACGCCCGTCCCGCAAAGGGACGAGCGATTACACCCGTGGTTCCACCCAAATTCGATTCTCTCTAGCCTCCCTTGAAACCTCAAGCGGAGCAAAGATAGAATCCTTCGTAAGCATGGAGTAACGACCATGAACCGGCAGCTCTTACTATCCCATTGCAGGGAATTCAAAACCGCAGCTACAAAGGGGTAAATCGAAAGCAGGATGCCGGAGGAAATTTCAGCCTAAGTTTCCTCTCTCTGAACGGTCCAGAACAATCAACTCATATCTTCGTCAATGCTGTTAACGTGAATTATGGAGTAATTATAAATCTGTCCTCTCTGACAGTCAAGTCAGAAAAGGGTCCAAAATGATAGAAGCTCAGGCAGAAGACACACATAAGGACTGTTCTGGCAGCCAATACATGGATGCCGAAACAGCCCTTCTATGGTTATTCTTCTCGCCGTTTTTTTTCAGGTAAGCGGCCTGCACGTTTCAAAGACTCACGCAACAAGTATTCGATATGTCCGTTTACGCTGCGAAATTCCTCTCCCGCCCATCGTTCCAGCGCCTCATGCAAATCCGGATCAATCCGCAGTGGAAAGCTTTTCTTGGCCGCCATGATGCACCGCCTTAGTACAACGAGCCGGCGTTAATGACCGGACTCGCTCCGCGCTCCGACACGATCGCAACCATCAGATTATTAATCATCGCCGCTTTGCGTTCCTCATCAAGCTCAACTACGCCACTCTCTTTAAGCTGTTTAATCGCCATATCAACCATACCCACGGCGCCTTCAACAATGATTTGACGAGCGGACAGAATTGCAGATGCTTGCTGACGTTGCAACATTGTACTGGCAATCTCTGTGGAATAAGCCAAGTGTGTGAGCCGCGCTTCAATGACTTCTACACCAGATATCGACAAACGTTCTTGCAGCTCGGTTGCCAATTCTTTAGCAATCTCATCTGCATTGGCCCGCAGGGACATGCCCGATTCATTGAAGTTATCATACGGGTATTTACTGGCCACATGACTCAGCGCTGTTTCACTTTGAATTTCCACAAACGCCATATATTTATCTACATCAAAAAGCGCTTTTGCAGAGTTAATTACCTTAAATACGATAACTGCAGCAATTTCAATCGGATTACCTTCCACATCATTAACCTTCAGCTTGACACTGTTAAAGTTACGTACGCGGAGGGAAACCGTCTTGCGCAAACTAAATGGAATGACTGCAAACAAGCCACTTGTCACGATAGTCCCTACATATTGCCCGAAAAAGGTAACTACGACCGACTTATTGGGCTGCACAACCGTAACACTTGTACATAATACCCCAGCTACAACGAACAGAATGACTGGCACTGCGACATACTCTTGAACCGCACCATAAATTCCCCCAGCTAAACAAACTGCAATTAAGGCGAGAACCCAAAATCCACTGACAGGACGAAGCGTTTTCTCTTTCATAAAAGCACCCCCACTAGATATTCTTTTGATATGATTATGATATCACTTTTGGATAATAATGTGAATGGATAAAAAGAAATAAAAAATGAATTTATGTTCACATTTATATAAAGTTTCGTTTAAAAAGGCGTACTCCACACCAACCTTAGTTTGTGTAGTTAACCTTAGTTCATAATGTTCGTATACCTCAGCTCTATGGACACTAATGCTCTTATACGCCACATTTTCCGATATCCCCCATGCTATCGGACCACACAGTCGCTATTGCACTAAAAACCAGCCTATATGAAGCTTTTTTCAAGGAATAGCGTCGCTGGGGTCCGAATCCCGACTCAAAAGGCGCTGAGTCTGAGAATAAGGTCCACTGGGTCCGTACGCCCAGCGGATGATATAACAAGCGAAGATTCAGTTGTGTTCTGCAATGAGGCTTGCAAATGATCGTAATCCTAATCTTACAAAAAAACGCTTGATGCTCATTAATCCACTGAAGGATTAACAAGCATCAAGCGTTGATTAATTAATATATATTAGTTCTGCATTACAAAATCATTATCAATCTTCGCATTAGGATCATCGAACACCCGCAGAATATCATAACGTGTATTCCGCTGCGCTGGAACTTTGCCTGCTTCGCGAATCAGCTGAGTGATCGACTCGATGTTTACCTTGTAAGTCGCACCCGCCGAAGATACTACGTTCTCTTCAATCATTGTGCTGCCGAAATCGTTGCAGCCATATTGCAGGGAGAGCTTGCCGACCTCTGGCCCCATAGTGACCCAAGAAGATTGGAAGTTCTTAATATTATCCAGCACAAGGCGGCTGATCGCTACCGTCTTCAGATATTCCTCAGGCGTTTGTCTGTCCAGCTTCAGGTTGGTATTGTCCGGCTGGAATGTCCATGAGATAAAGGCCAAGAAACCTTCAGAATCATATTTGTTGGCAATACACTCATCCTGAGCCTCACGTACACGTAGTAAGTGCAAAGCTCGTTCTTCCATACTTTCTCCAAGCCCAATCACCATTGTCGCTGTGGTATTCATACCCACTTTATGTGCCGTCTGCATTACATCCATCCACTCGCGCCACGAGCCTTTTAGCCGGCTGATTTTGCGGCGTGTACGGTCATCAAGAATTTCTGCGCCTCCGCCTGGCAAGGAATCCAGACCCGCAGCATGAATTTCACGAACCACTTGTTCCAGCGGTAATCCTGACACTTCCTTCATCTTCATAATCTCCGCAGGAGAGAAGGAGTGCATTGTAATCTCAGGGAAACGTTGCTTAATTCCGCGCAGTATATCTGTATAGTAGCTAAATGGAAGGTTAGGATTAGTTCCACCTTGCATAAGAATTTCTGTACCATTAACAGCAATCGTTTCAGCAATTTTTTGATAAATCGCCTCATCTGGCAACACATAGCCTTCATCCGAGCCTGGTCTGCGGTAAAAAGCGCAAAAACGGCAGTACACATCACATACATTCGTATAGTTAATATTACGGCCAATTACAAATGTAGCTAATGGGTCCGGATGCCAGCGTTCCATAATAGTGTTTGCAGCAGCACCCATTTTCTCAATTTCGTTGCTCTCGAATAGTCGGATGGTATCTTCCAATTGGAGACGGTCACCCCGCAGGGCTTTATCCAAAATAAGATCTATCGCACTCATCGTTCGCATCCTCCTTTTAAACCCTTAGGGATATGGTAGATTCACAAAATCACAAGAAAAATAACGTTGTCGTCCTTTAGAGATAACAACCGTTTCTCATAGTAACATAAGGATAAAGTAAGTATGTAACTTATACCTTATATTTTAATAAATGAACAGTTCATTTCCTCATCGTATCACAATCTGAACAGCTTGAAAAACTTTTTACTTTCTCAGCAAGATACCATCCAGCAGAAAGAGTCCTTACATTGCTGCCTGCACCCGGTGAATCAAAATTCCTTGAGTCTGCCGGACACAGATGACGTTATTAGTTAGTATTTAGCCTTTGGAGCATAGTTATGGACTCCAGCGACGCTATTCCTTGACAAAAGACTCATGAAGGCTGGTTTTTTAGCGCAATAGCTGCTGTGGAGTCCGTTAACATTCCAAATGTGTAATAATGCTGTGTCTAAGGTCATCTGTGTCCAATAACGAAAAGGCCAAAAAGAAGAGCTATCCCAGCAGCCAATTCCCGGCTTATGAGACAGCTCTATTTCATCCTCCGTCTAACACCAGCTCTAAATCAACGGTGAGATAGATCCTCGATATTTTCCAGCAATTCAGTGCCGATCCGGGTTGCCGTTACTTTTACTTCGTTTCGATTTCAGCCCGCGCAGCCTCCAAAGCATGACCAAGATCAGCAATTAGATCCTCCGCATGTTCAATGCCGACCGAGAAGCGCAGCAATCGATCATCTACACCCACCGCATTCCGAATCTCCACAGGAATGTCCGCATGCGTCTGTACTGCAGGATAGGTCATTAGCGATTCAACCCCGCCGAGGCTCTCCGCGAAGGCAATAAGCCGGATATGACGAAGCAGAGGCTCTACGTATCTGGCATCTTTTAATTTGAAAGAAAAAATTCCGGTATTGCCCGAGGACTGGCGATTCTGGATTTCATATCCCGGATGATCCGGCAGGCCTGGATGAAACACTTCCGCAATCGCCGGATGCTCTTGCAGATAGCGGGCAATTGCTAATGCATTACTCTCGTGCCGTTCCATACGCAGGGCCAGTGTCTTCATGCCTCTCATCAGCTGATAACTGTCTGTTGGCCCAAGCACAGCGCCAATAGAGTTATGTAGAATCGCTATTTCAGCGGATAATTCAGCTCCTTTAGATACAATAAGACCAGCAAGTACATCATTGTGTCCGCCCAAATATTTGGTAGCACTATGGACTACAATGTCCGCACCTAATTCCAGAGGACGCTGGAAAAATGGAGTCAGCAGTGTATTGTCTACAATTGTGAGCAGCCCATGATGGCGGGCCCAAGTAGCAACGGCTGCAATATCCGTAACCATCATCAAAGGATTCGTTGGCGTTTCAATAAATATTGCCTTCGTATTTGGAAGACGTGAAGCCTCAAGCGCATCCAAATCATTCGTATCTACATAGGAAGCAGTGATTCCAAACTTGGACATAATTCGTTCCAACAAACGATAGGTCCCGCCGTAAAGATCCAGCGAAACGATCAAGTGATCGCCTTGCCCAAACAGGGTAAATATGGTTTGAATAGCTGCCATCCCAGAACTACAGGCAAAACCTGCATCACCAGACTCCAATTCCGCAGCCGCGTTCTCCAGTACGGAACGGGTTGGACTTTTGGTACGGCTATAATCGAAACCTGTGCTCTGCCCAAGCTTCGGGTGACGGAATGCCGTAGCATTATAGATAGGAAAATTAATGGCTCCGGTAGCCGGATCTTCTTGTGAACCTATTTGTGCCAGTCTGCTTTCAATCCTAAGTTTGTCGTCCATGATAAATGCCTCCTAAATTGTAATGTAGCGCTGATCTTAATAAACAATCGGGTCGATATCGTAAGGTGTCTCTTGATATACATAGTAATTGAGCCAATTAGAGAATAATAAGTTGGCATGTGCACGCCACACTGCAGGAGGTGTTCTTTCTGGATCATCTTTAGGGAAATAGTGTTTCGGCAAGGCCATCTCCATGCCTCTCTCCAAATCACGATCATATTCCCATTTCAAGGATAACGGATCGTATTCGGAATGTCCGGTCACAAATATTTGTTTGCCGTCGGTCGTAGCTACTAGATACATACCAGCTTCTTCGGATTCCGCCAGAATCTGCAGATCTGGATTGCTCTCAATATCTTCGCGGGAGACATCGGTATGACGGGAATGCGGTACATGGAATACCTCGTCAAAGCCGCGCAGCAATTTAATGTTATTTTGATTAATCGTATGGGAGAATACTCCAAAACATTTTTCAGGCAAAGCCACTTTACGAACACCAAAATGATGATACAACCCTGCCTGTGCCGCCCAACAGATATGCATGGTCGAAGTCACATTATCCTTGCTCCATTCAAAAATCTCTTTTAGCTCTTCCCAATAGGATACTTCCTCAAACTCCATTTGCTCTACAGGTGCTCCTGTAACAATTAGACCATCCAAACGGCGGTGGCTGATCTCGTCGAAAGTTTTGTAAAAGCTTCTCAAATGCTCAGCAGAAGTATTCTTAGAAGTATGTGAGCGTGGGTGCAGCAAGGTAACGTCAACTTGTAGCGGTGAATTTCCTATTAAACGCAGCAATTGAGTCTCCGTCGTTTCTTTAGTCGGCATGAGATTCAGAATAGCAATCCTTAGTGGACGGATATCCTGATGGAAAGCCAAACTATCATCCATCACAAAAATATTTTCACCGGATAGTATTTCTTTTGCTGGTAAACTGTCGGGAATTTTAATTGGCATTGTCTTTCCACTCCTTAACTGTATTTAGGTTATCTTGTCAAATCGCGGCTTTCTGAACAATAAAAAGACCTTTCTCGGAAAACGAGAAAGGTCATATCTACTGTCATATGCGCCTCTCTCATCTGCCAGAAACTTTTGGACGGGGTTTAGTCGTCAACAAAGTTCCGCAAGAATTAGCACCGTGCGTTCACACGCCGGTTGCCGGGTTTCATAGGGCTAGTCCCTCCACCTGCTCTTGATAAGATTTAGCTGTATTCAATTAAATTTCTTTAAAATTCACTTTAAATCATGAACCTCCTTTTCGTCAAGTCCATACAATGCTGAAGTAGCCTCAAAGTAACAATAAATTTGCTTGAAAGAGGCATACTCCGTTGTTATACTAGACAAGTATTTCATACCTGAACGAAAAGAAGAGGTGAGAAGAAGAATGGAAGGCGACCCGAGCTCGCAATTAAGTGTACAGAATGAGCAACCACACAGGATAATCATCAGCTTGCCGGCGGCGGGAGCAGTTCTTCTTCATGCCCTCGAATCGTCATTCGGCCTCTTGTATTGATTGTAACGCCGGCCAAGCTGATTTTTTTCTCTGTGCTTAATTAGCAGTCCCTGGTGAAGACCCGGGGATAGAAGGAGTGGAATCAGATGAAAATCCGGCTGGTGAATGCAGGGGTTTTTACACCTATTGATGAAATTGATGAAACATTGACACCCCCAACAGAAGGGTTCTATTGGATTGATGCAGATGTGGAGGATTTGGAGCTGCTTCAGCCCCTGTTCAACCTGCATGATCTCGCTGTTGAGGATTGCCTTAGTGAAGAGGATCAACGTCCAAAGATCGAAATATACGAAAGTCATTACTTTATTGTTGTAAACAGCATCCGCTTTGATGATGAGGAGATCTTCCTGCGGGCGCTCAATATATTCTTGGGCAGACATTATATTATTACTGTAACGAAACAAAAGATTCACGAGCTACGCGTCCTGAAGCCCATGTTATGGGAACAAGAGGTTAGCGAACCTGACCAATTCCTTTACCTGCTTATTGACCTTGTCGTAGATAATTATTTCTCCGTAGGTGACCGAATTGAAGCCCGGATTGAGAAGCTTGAAGAGGATATTCTAATGCATACCAAGAAATCTCATCTGAGTGAGATTATCGGTCTTCGAAGTGAAATCTTATGGTTAAAGAAGATGCTGGGACCACAGAAAGAGGTTATCAATACCCTGAACAAAAAAGACCTCCGTCTGATTGATGATCAGCTGCAGAAATATTTTAGCGACATTTATGAAAATGCAGTTAAAATATCAGAAACTTTTGAGACGTACCGCGATCTCATGGGCAACTTACGTGAGGCCTACCAATCCAGTATCGCCAACCGCGCCAATGAAATTATGAGAGTATTTACCGCGATTACAACGATATTCATGCCTTTGACCGTAATTACCGGAATCTATGGGATGAACTTTGATCATATGCCTGAATTGCATACGAAATACGGTTATTTTGCCGTGATAGGTCTAATGTTGACGTTAGGCTGTGGGATGCTGTATGTATTCCGCAAGAAAGAATGGCTATGAAAATAAACGGACGAATAGGTAAGACGAAGGCCCTTTAACCCTATGGTGTAAGGAAGCCTTCGTCTTTTTGATATGAGAAAAAGCTACTAGAAACTGGTCTCCATGTCCACTTTAGGAGCTTGCTCCCGCCGGAAACGAATGCGCATCAGCCGTAGACGTTCATAATAGCTATCCAGCCCTTCTGCTGCTGAAAAATCCTCCCCATACACCTTATGCAGCACTGGCTTTAGAAAAAGATCTCCTACCTCTACATAGGCATTCCATATCGCCTCCTGCTCATTCTGCGGCACATTTTCCAGTTCTACCTCGATCAGTTTCTCCACGCAATAACCTTCTCTTTCCAGCTCCTCTACCGCTTCAATCAGTTCGCGACGGTTCACTCCACTGTTCACCTTAAGCTGTTCTAACCCTAACCCATTCTCGATCCCTTGCAGCAGAATTCGCCGTAATCGCAGTCTTTCTAGCTGTTTCTTATATTTGACCTCTTTCTGTTTATAGAGCCAGGATACAAAAGAGTCCTCCTCAATTTCTTGGTGTACCCAATTCAAAGGAAAGGAATGTTCCCTTGCAGCCGTAGAGGTTATAGCCAACCAATCCGTACCATATTGGGCTACCTTTCCTTCCCCTACACCAGGGATCTGCAGCAGCTCCTCTGGTGTATGCGGCAAGAAAGTGCTTATCAAACGTAACAAACGATTGCTGGCAAGAATGTAAGGGGCTTTCCGTTCACTAGAAGCTCGGCTGCGGCGCCAAGCACATAACTCCTCATAAATAGCTTCGTTCCCATTATATTCACTGTAATATTGCAGCCTTAGCTGCTCCTGATTACGCCCAGCAAGGCAGTCTTCTTCATGAAATACGCCATCAATCAACGGCCGATAGCCATCCCCCATCTTCACCGCCAGCTCATGCCTGTAAACACAAAGCATTTCATTCCATGACCCCCCCGCGTACCACAAATGCTCCTGCGTCTCCTCACCGCCTGAAAAATCACGCCAGCCCAGGCTCCACACTCCTTCTTCCTCTCCAATCCATAGCTGAGCGAACACCTCTTGATCCACCCCAGATACTCTGGATAAGCGATTCATAAATACAATTTGCATATTCATCCCTGCCTTTCTCGTCTTCAGCAAGCACTATACCTACCGGGTCTGAGCTACTCTTCGCTGGTGTGAATCCCACACTGTCAGACTCGGAAAACGCAAAAAAGCACCCCTCTCACGATAAACGTGAAAGAGGTGCTCCCTCATTAAATGCTATACTGTTAGATCCTACAATACCATATATTTCCTAACAGTCAATATCTTTTTATACTAGTTTCTTGCCAAAGCTAAGGTTGCCAGTCCAATCGCACCTGCAAGTCCTGCATTATCTCCAAGCTGCGGTGGCACAACGTAATTATCAATATCGGTATTGAGCGCTGGATGCTGAACATAACCTTTAAGCAGCTCTTGCAGCTTAGTACGGATTAGCGGGAACAAGTGGCTTTGCTTCATGACACCACCGCCCATTACGATTTTTTCGGGAGACAGAATCAGCACGTAATTCATAAGTGCATGTGCAAGATAATGAGCTTCCATGTCCCAAGCTGGATGATCTACAGGCAGCTCGCCTGCTGGTTGCCCCCAGCGTTTGCCAATCCCCGGACCTGCGGCTAACCCTTCAAGGCAATCGCCATGATAAGGGCAGTAGCCCTCAAACGTGTCCTCTGGATGTCTGCGAACTAGAATATGTCCCATCTCAGGATGAGACAATCCATGCACCATCTGACCTCCAACAACTGCTCCCGCTCCAATGCCTGTCCCAACCGTAATATAAAGGCAGCTGTCCAGACCTTTAGCCGCTCCCCATTTACTTTCCGCAAGCGCTGCACCATTCACATCCGTATCAAAACCGATCGGCACGTTAAATTGCTCAGCCATGGTACCTACCAAATTATATTGTCCCCAATGAGGTTTTGGTGTCGTTGTTATGTAACCATAAGTAGGGCTGTCCAGCACGGGATCAATCGGTCCAAACGATCCAATACCAAAAGCTTCTACATTCTTCCCATTAAAATAGTCGATTACGAGTCCCATCGTTTCTTCCGGTGTTGTTGTCGGAAAGCTAACTCGGTCCAGAATGGTACCGTCCTCATAACCAATTCCGCATACAAACTTCGTTCCACCTGCTTCAATCGCTCCCAATAACTTCATAGCAACTATCTCCCTTCTCCATTAAGCAATAATCCGCCATCCAGTGTAAAAATAAAAAATAATATAAAATAAAACAATCAACAGCCCTTATTATACGTTGGATGAAGCGCTATCACAATAATAAAACTCCCTTCATGCTATTTTGCATGAAGGGAGACTATTGTTAACCCAGATCACCTAACTCAATCTGTACAATTCCCCGTTCGTCCTGCACCTCAGCGATCAAATGCATCAGGCTGCCAAATTCCAGTTCTTGAAATTTACGCGCGGCTGTTTCCCGCTGTAATTGCCATAAAGCTTCTGCCAGCTCACAGACCACAGGCACATCACAACGGATTTCAGCCAGCTCTCTTGATAGATGCAGCATATCAAGGTCGGCTTCAATTTTGGACCGTACACCTTTGGGGAGCAAGTGAAGGTTCTCAATTACACCTTCAACTGTACCGTATTCCGTTAACAGCTTCAGCGCGGTTTTCTCACCAATCCCTTTTACACCAGGGTAATTATCACTTGTATCGCCCATAAAGCCCTTCAGGTCAATAACCTGTCTAGGAGTTAGACCTTTATCCTCAAGCAATTCTGCAAGGTCATAAACTTTATAGTTGGAGCGTCCTTTTTTCATAATGACGACCTTAACATTCTCATCAATAAGCTGCAGCATATCATGGTCACCCGTCAGAATGTAAACCTCAGAATTATCGCTGTAACAGGATGCTAGCGTACCAATGCAATCATCTGCTTCATAGCCGGCAAGACCGATGTTTGGCACACCTAGCTCAGCCACTACTTCTTTTACTAGATCGAATTGCGGAATTAATTCCAGCGGAGCTTCGATCCGGTTGGATTTATATCCATCATATTTCTCGGTACGGAACGTTCCTTTACCCATATCCCAGCAGCATACGACATGAGAAGGCTCAAACGCACTTACTGCATCAAAAAAATACTGCAAAAATCCATATACCGCATTCGTCGGTAAACCTTCTTTTGTCTTGCGAATATATCCTCCATAAGAGGTCGCATAAAAGGCCCGGAACAGCAGAGCCATTCCATCTACAAGCATTACCCGGCCCGTTGTATCTGTTCTCACTTATAAACCTCTCCCTTGATCGTTGTATTGATATTAAACATTAGTCCAAGTATCAGCATATTGGTCTTCTTTGAAGCCCACCGTAACTTTAACTCCATCGGTGACAATCGGACGTTTGATCAGCATCCCGTGGCTTGAGAGCAGTTCTAACTTCTCCTGTTCCGTAAGCTGGGGCAGCTTGTCCTTCAAACCTAATGATTTATATACTTCACCGCTTGTATTAAAAAACTTCTTCAGCTCAAGGCCGCTGTTCGCGAGTAGCTCACGCAGCTCGTCCACCGTAGGTGGCTGCTCTGCGATGTGCTGAAGCTCCAGCTCATGACCTTGTCCCTGCAACCATTTCACTGCGCTGCGGCAGGTGCTGCATTTGGGATATTGATATACTTTTAATTTGCTCATGCTGTGCTCCTTTAATAATCGGCTAATAATATCGTAACTACGGAGAATGTCTGGACTTCCGGCCGCTGTTGTCTACAGATTTCTTCAATTTTACCGTTAAACACGGTTGAAATCCGAGGAAAAAGGCGGTCGCTATCGCTCCTACAGTTCCAATCTTCCCCTTCGCCACTCCATCGCCTGAATCATAATTTTATCACAAATCCGCTGTCGGACCTTGCTCCAATATTTTCTCCAAGTCTGCCATGTCAGGTGGCAACGGGGCTTCGAAAATCATTTCTTGCAGAAGCACCGGGTGCTTGAACGTTAGACGGACTGCATGCAGTGCCTGACGCGGTATGGAAGAATCGAGTGCTGCAACGGTCTCCAATTGCTCGCTTTGAGTAGAAGTCAATTCTGGTAGATTGTACAGCTCATGACGGTACATGCTGTCCCCAATCAGCGGACAGCCGATGGAGGTCATATGGACCCGAATCTGATGCGTACGCCCACTCTCCAGCTTTAGTTCAACTCTAGAGCCAGCTGAATACACCTGCTTAACCTCATATCGGGTTAGAGAAGGATATCCATCCGGTGTCACGATACGCCGATGTGGCTCTTCAGGATCACGGTCGATAGGGCCGTCGATATCACCGGATAACTCCGCAGGAACCCCATGAACAAATGCAGCGTAACGCTTATCCACAGTACCGGCAATCATTTGCTCGGAAATATGCTGATGGCTGTAAGGATTTTTGGCGATCACTAACACACCGGAGGTCTCCTGATCCAGACGGTGAACAGGCCGGAAACGGAAGCGTTCATTCTTCTGCGCCCAATAATAAACCACGCCATTGGCAAGCGTGTCGGTGTAATGTCCATGAGTTGGATGAACTATAATTCCCGCTGCCTTGTTAACCACTAGCAGATGTTCATCTTCAAATAAAATCTCAAATGGAATCGGCTGCGGCAAAATATCATCCGAAGTCTCCGTTTCCATGCGAATCTGCACAGTATCTCCTGCCTTAACATGTACACTAATGTACACACGTTCACCGTTTAATGTAATCCCTTGCTCCGTCTGCTTCAGGCGAGAGAGCAGCTTGCGTGAGACATCCATCCGTTTGTGCAGGATGGTCTTCAGCAGGAAGTCATCCTCTTCAGGCGGTATGATATAAGTAATGGGTGAATAATAGCTTGTCATATTAGTCTCGGAACACCTTTTTACTGCGGATGTATTCTACATCAGTAATCCCTGACCGTGTATTAGCCGTTCTAGCCAAAGCAAAAAAATAATCTGACAATCGATTGAGATAAATCACCGCTTCTGGGTTAATGTCCGCAGTTCGCCCTAAGGTAACCGCCCGGCGTTCTGCACGACGGCAAACCGTGCGGCACACATGTAGAACCGAAGCCAGCTGACTACCTCCTGGCAGGATAAATTTCTCAAGTGGCGGATTCTCCTCTTGTAGAGTATCTATCCAGCCTTCCAGCCGCTGAGCCATCTCACTTGTCACCATATATTGACCACCGTCAGCAAGTCTAACAAATGCTAAATCCGTGCCGCAATCAAACAGCTCATGCTGTATTTCGAGCAATTGCTCGCGGACATCGTCGAAATTATCACTTTCCATCAGGCTTCGTGCTTGCCCTACAAAACAATTCAGCTCATCGATCGTTCCGTAGGCCTCGACGCGGACATCATCCTTGCCGACCCGGCCGCCAATCACTGAGGTCTGACCTGCATCACCTGTACGTGTGTAAATCGCCATGGTTTAAGCCTCCTATCCATTCTTAAAAAACATATACTGATAGTTTAAGCTTTCTGCTATAAGGAAGGCAATAAAGATAGCAAATTAAGAGTATACACAAAAACACCATCATTAGTAAGAGTGAACAACAAAAAGAGGACCCTAGGGTCCTCTCAAGAGCATTCAGCAGCACTATTTTCCAGCTGGACGCCCCTTCATGTACTCATTTATTTTGAGGTCCAATAAACTGCTAATTTCAATCACATTATCCGAAGTGAATGATTTTTCCTGCAGGAAAAGCTGCTCCATCTTGCTGCGGAGTATTCTAATTTCATCTTCCAGAGAGAGTATGCGAGCAGAAGCATCACCCTTGGGGGGTATTTTCCCATTTCCAGAGAAACATTTCCCGCCATAGGAAGGTAAGTAATAATCGGCGCTAAGCACAATCATCCCTCCCAAAAGTATTATTGAGCGCGTGCTGCAAAAGAGCATAAAAGTTAAATAAAGCAACTTTAAAGCAACGCTTAGTTCCAGAGTAAATGGATCCTTGTAAGTTCTATTATAGGGGCTAATTACTCTCAAAGTAAAATAATACCATAGGATTGTATGATCGGCTATAGTTCAATTTTCACTAATCCGTTCTCTCACGTGTAAGCTTTGTGACAAAAGCACCAATGCGTTCTACTGCCTCGTTCAGTTGGGATACTGATGTGGCGTAGGAACAGCGCAAGTATCCTTCTCCACCTAATCCAAAGACACTTCCAGGCACAGCTGCAACCTTGTATTCAAGTAAAAGCCGCTGAGCAAATTGATCAGAGGTCAGCCCTGTCTTGCGCACGCTTGGAAAAGCGTAGAAGGCGCCCTGCGGCTCATGGCACTCCAGCCCCGCATCTCGTAGGCCTTTGACGATCAACCTCCGCCGTTGGTTATAAGAATCCACCATCCGGTCCTTCTCTTCCATCCCATTGGTCAGCGCTTCAAGTGCAGCCACCTGTCCCATAGAAGGAGCACACATCACTGTATACTGATGAATCTTAAGCATTGCAGCGATTAGATCCGGGTGACCACAAGCATACCCCATCCGCCATCCCGTCATTGCAAAAGCTTTGGAGAAGCCGCTAACCAGAATCGTACGGTCTATCATGCCTGGTAAAGAGGCAAAGCTGACGTGATTAATACCATAAGACAACTCGGCATAAATCTCATCTGAAATCACTATAAGATCATGTTTCTCTACTACCTTAGCAATCGGCTCCCAATCTTCTCGGGTCATTACACTTCCCGTAGGATTACTTGGGTAACACAAAATCAGAACCTTGGAGCGCGGAGTGATTTTGGCTTCCAAGCTTTCCGCAGTAAGTTTAAAGTTATTCTCACCAACCGTTTCAATACCTACAGGTATCCCTCCACCAATTGCGGTAATCGGCGAATAAGAGATATAACAAGGCTCCGGAATCAGAATTTCATCCCCCGGTGAAATCAGCGCACGTAGTGCCAAGTCGATGGCCTCACTTCCGCCAACGGTTGCTATAATTTGATTGGCAGGATCATATTCCACAGCAAAACGGCTGTGTAAGTAATTCGCGATCCCTTCCCGCAGTTCAGGCATCCCTGCATTGGATGTATACCCTGTAAACCCTCTTTCCAGCGAATAGACGCAAGCCTCTCTGACATGCCAGGGGGTCTTGAAGTCAGGCTCTCCAACTCCCAAAGAGATGATATCCTTACTGCCTGCAGCCAGATCAAAAAACTTGCGGATACCCGAAGGTTGAATTTGCTGTACCAACGGGGCCAAATAAGAATCCATTGATTTGCTGTCTTCTCCAGTTAGCTGCGATTTATTCGTGATCATATGATTACTTCCTTTATGGAGAGATCATCAGACGGTTGTCTTCCTCATGCTCTTCGAAGATGATCCCGTCCTGTTTGTATTTTTTAAGGGTAAAATTCGTTTTGGTTGAAAGTACTGAATCAATTGGAGACAGCTTCTCAGATACAAAATTGGCCACTTCACGTAAATTCCGGCCTTCCACTTCCACCAGAAGATCATAAGCACCAGACATCAGATAAACTGATTTGACCTGTGGGTACAGGTAGATTCGCTCGGCAATCCCTTCAAAACCACGCCCTCGTTCAGGCGTAATCTGCACCTCAATCAGTGCGGTTACCTTCTCATCGTCCACTTTATCCCAGTTTACAACGGCGGCATATTTTACAATGACATGATCTTTCTCCAACTGCTCAATCGCAGTCTTCACATCTTCTTCTTCCGCGCCAAGCAGCGTTGCTAAAAGTGCAGTAGATCTTCTCGCGTCTTCCTTAAGCAGTTCCAGCACTTTCCTCTTAAGCTCGTTCATTTCCTTCATGCCTTCCCTCCGGATAGTTCGCCAATGACGGTACGCTATTAATGCGTCGCCCCGCGAAAAGAGTTTAATACTAATATGACATGAAATGTGCATCTCTGCAAACAAAATAACCCCATAGGAGCTCCCATGAAAGGCAGAGTTTACATAGCACATACACAAAAAAACAGAAAAAACGCCCGTTCTACCGGATTTAACCAGTAAAAACGGGCGTTAGGTCCACACACATGAAGCGATTTGCTTCATTCGCCAACCATCATGGTTACATTAAATGAGAAGGCTGATGTTGTCCGTTAGCCGGGATATGAGCATTCTGAGCGTATGCGCCAAATTGCCCGGTTTTTTGTTGAACAAATTGCCCTGTTTGCTGTTGCATTTGCTGTGCGGTTTGAAGCTGCTTGTCCACATCTTGGCGCAATGCTTTTGCAGGTGCAGGATACATATTCAGTTGAGACATATGCGTGTATAAATCACCTTGGAGTTGCAAAGTGTCCATGGTCATAGTGTTAAAAACCCTACGAACGGCTGGACATGCTGATTCTGTAGCAGCTGTAGCATATTCGCGTACGGTCCGCTTCAAATCACACAAAATGGTGTTTAGTAAATCCTCATCCGGCATAAATGCCCCAGTATTTTGCGCGTTCATTAAATAACCTCCTTAGAATTAATATTGCAATTATTGTGGGCTTGTTGGGGCGTATTGTTGATGTTGTTGGATTAACTGAGTGAGCTCAGTCATGTGTTTGGTGTGATTTTGCATATGCTGCATACAAATTTGACGAACTTGTTGATTCTGTGTTGTCGCAGCCGTTGCTGCACATTGCTTAAGAAGCAAGTCCTCATTAGAGATGGAGTCAGCGATATATTCCAATTCCTTACCACTTAGCGCTTGCATTTGCGTTGATTGCATTTGTTGTAGTCCCTCCTTGTAGTTGATTCATACAGGCTTTAGTATGCCGCTTATGCCCGCGATTTATTTACTGAAAGGCACTAGAGAGTTATGACAGAAATAAGAACATACCGCGAATGAGACGATAAAATGCCGCCAATACTAAATCACGGCACGAATGAAGGAGCGAACAATTCATGAATTTAAATAGTGGAAATACACCTTGGTCAAGCACTTTACAGAACCCTCCAACTTACCCCTCTTTAGAAGGTACTATTCATTGTGATTGCCTGGTTGTAGGCGCCGGAATGGGTGGGGCAATGGCCGCCTATCGCTTGTCCTTAAGTGGAGCAGATGCTGTTCTGATCGAAAAAAGACGTGTCGGCAGCGGCAGCTCGCATGCTAACACTGGACTTTTGCAGATTTCCAACGATAAATCATTAACCTCATGTATGAACACCTTTGGGCAAAAGAACGGTCTGCTCTTTTATCAGTTATGCCAAGCTGGAGTCAGGAACATTCTGGACCTGCCGGACAAGCTCGATATCGATCCGCAGATCATTCCTCGCAGCAGTCTTTTATATGCCAGCACTCCAGAGGATGTACCTGCATTGCGGGAAGAATATGAGAATCTCGTGGCTAACGGCTTCGATTCTGAATTCTGGGAAGAGGATAAGATTGCAGCTCTGTACTCTTTTTCAAAACCAGCAGGACTTTATTCACGTGGGGATGCTGAAGCGAATCCTTATCGAACGGTGCATAGCCTAATCGCCAAGGCAGCCTCGAATGGCGTCCGCGTCTTTGAACAGAGCGAAGCGAAACATTATGAGTTTACTAGGGATGGCGTGATTTGCCACACAGAAAATGGCCGGATTATTGCCAAGGATGTTATTTTTGCAATGGGTTATGAAACACAAGAGTTCAAAAAAGACCGGGGCGCTGAGCTGATCAACACGTATGCAGTGATGACCAAACCTCTAAAGGATTTTCCAAAGTGGCATGAGCGTAGCCTGCTGTGGGAGACAGCCCGCCCTTATTTATATTTTCGGACAACCCCTGAAGGCAGGATTATTGCGGGAGGTAAGGATGAGCAGCTGACAGACCCCGAACGTCGTGAGGTCCGGGTGATTTCTCAAGGTCAAAAATTGCTCGAAGAGCTTGAAGCCTTATTTCCAGAAATTAAAGGCATTGAGCTGGAGTACTCCTGGGGTGCTGTGTTCGGTTCTACTCGTGATGGACTTCCATATATCGGCCCACATCCAAAGTTCCCTCACTGTTACTTCATCGAGGGCTACGGAGGCAATGGGACGGTGTACAGTATGATCGCTGCGGAGTTGTTAACGGATACGATTGCCGGCAAACATCGGCCTGAGTTAGATTTATTCTCACTCACCCGGTCAGCCAAACCCTCTCCTTCTAAGAATTTGGACGTGATGAAACAAAGCTGATTTTTGTAGAAAATAAAAACGGGGCTGGCCCACGTAGCCGCTTCACGGCTTTTGGGACAGCCCCGCTTTTTATTAAATTGACTGCTTCAATCGTAAATCCATCATCCCATGGAGCTTACGGACTCAGTTGACGTTATTTACATGTTTTTAGCCTTTAAAACAAGGTTCGGACTCCAGTGATGCTATTCCTGGAAATAGGCCCAAATATAGGCGTTTTTCAAGCCAATAGCTGCACTAAAGTCCGATAGCATTCCAAATATCGGATAATGGTGCGATTAAGGTCGGCTGTGTCCGTTAGCGGGTTACTATGAGCATCCTACAGTGATTACATATACGCACGCTTCCGACAATGGACAACGGTCAAGTAAAGTCCAAAAAAGAAGGGGCGCAACCCAGCAGCTATTAGCTTATGGGACCGCCCCTTTTTTTATATACTTATTCTTACGCCTGAGCGTTGCTCAAATTGCGTACGAGCTGAATCCGATCTTCCTGTGCCAGACTGTGCTGAACATGGAAGCAGGAAGGACATACGTAAACATTGAGTGAGAATGGAGCGGTTAATACCGACTTACCTAGTGTAGCTGGAGCAGACGGCTCAAAGCTGCTCACAGGCTGCTTACCCGCAAGAATAGTGAGCTCATGACATTGAGTACATTCCGGAGCTTCCTCCTGAATGGCTAGAATAGCTGAGACACTCTCTTCGTACTTGTTCAAGTCATAATCATCACCGAATTGATTAAGCGTATTATAGATTGGAACTACGCTGTCTTTATCAGGCTCTCCCCAAAGATCATCGTCATTAACAACCTCTTGTTTGGGTTCCTCTACGACTTCCTCTACCTCTTCTTCTTCGATGCCGTCAATCCCAACAGTGACCGTACGGTATCCGCTAAGCTCATTGTTACAGTGAGGACAATTCTCCTCAGGTCCAAATTCCTCGTCCCATACAATTTCAGTATGACACCAAGGGCATACAGTTGTTTCCATCTTTATAATCTCCTTCATACTTTCACTTTTAAATTTAATTCATCATTAAATAAATAATACCGGCTGCTATAAAAGCAATCGCTGACAGAAACAGAACTCGGGTGAGAATCTTCATGATTTCCTCCTAAGATACCCCACAAAGAGTGGGACTGCTCAATTCAAAGCTTGTCCAGATCCATAATCCTTTGCAGGGTGTCCTTATAAGGACGGATTTAAAAAATAGCCGCACCTATTACATAAGACAACGATACCGAGATCAGCATGGCAATAAGTCCAACAGCACGGTTATCCGCAGCGATCTCCTCGTCAATAGAGAATACAGGGGTCAGAAATTCAAATAAAAAATAGGCAAGCAGTAGCAGCAAAAAACCGACGACGGACCACTTCATTGTCTCGTAAATTGAAACACCTGCTTCAATACTGAAACGCAGTACGTTGCAAATTCCGAAGATTTTGCCGCCTGTGGCCATTGCCACTGCTAGGTTTCCCTTACGTATTTCTTCCCAGCAATTATATTTCGTTACCATTTCAAAAAAAGACAGAAATACAACCAGCCCAAGAATCGCCACTGCAAAGTAGCCAAGCAAGGCACCTAGCGGATGACCCAGCAAAAGATCAATATCTTCTTGCACGCTTTCCCCTTCTTTCTGCCGGGAAATCCCGCTATTGCAGCTCAGCCACAGTTACGCCCGCGCCGCCTTCGTTATAATTCCCGAGCCGATAACTCTTCACATGCTTGTGCTTGCGCAAATATTCCTGAATTCCTGTGCGCAACACACCCGTTCCTTTACCATGAATGATGGCGATTTGGCCCAGATTACCTAAAAAGGCTTCATCGATAAAACGATCTGTCTCCATGATAGCTTCCTCCAGGTTAGTCCCGCGCAAATCCAGTTCACTGCGAATGTTCTCATCACGGGAACGTTTGACGGTTGTCGCATGGCGAAGGGCCGTTGGCGCAGCTGTTGCTTTCGAGGAGAGCAATTCCAAATCATCCAGCCTTACCTTCATCTTCATAATGCCAAACTGCACCAGCGCCTCTTTACTACCGCTTAGCTCCACCACAAAGCCCTTTTGGTTCAAGCTGTCGACTTTCACTTCATCTCCAGGACCAATTGTCCGTGTGGCCTTGGTAGTCTTGCGGGTAGCAGCCTTCTTGCGCGGTGATGGCTCAGCTTCATCCAAACGTCGCCGCGCTTCAATCAGCTTATGCTCTTTAACTGAAGCTCCTTCTTCCATAGCCAAGCGGCGCAAATCACTGATAATTTCTTCAGCTTCCTTACGCGCTTTGTCCAGGATCGCGCTGGCGTCCTTCTCTGCCTTCTCGAGGCGTTTCTCGCGCTGGCTTTCCAGCTTTTCAAGCTCTTGCTGTTGTCTGCTGCGCAGCTCTTCCACTTCGCGGCGGATGCCCTCTGCACGTTCATGCTCCTGTTCCGCTCCCAGCCGATTCTCTTCGAGAGAAGCAATCATATGCTCCACGCGCAGATCTTCTTCCTTCACTTCACCGCGGGCATGCTCCAGAATCGCATGAGGCAGCCCTAGACGCTCGGCAATCGCAAAGGCGTTGCTTCGTCCGGGTACGCCGATCAACAAGCGATAGGTTGGGCTAAGGGTCTGGACATCAAATTCCATACTGGCATTGATGACTCCCTTACGCTCATAAGCATATGCTTTCAGTTCGCTATAATGTGTTGTTGCGACCATCCGGCATTCGATCCGGTGTATATGCTCCAGAATGGCAATTGCCAGCGCGGAGCCTTCTGCCGGGTCGGTTCCAGCACCCACCTCATCAAGCAGAATAAGGCTCTTAGGAGTCATTCTACGCAGAATGGAGATAATATTAGTCATATGACTAGAGAAGGTACTCAGACTTTGCTCGATGCTCTGTTCATCGCCAATATCAGCATAAATGGCATCAAACACACACATCTGGCTGCCTTCCTCTGCTGGAATAAACAAGCCGGACATCGACATTAAGCTTAACAAGCCGATGGTTTTGAGGGTAACGGTCTTACCACCTGTATTCGGTCCGGTTACGATAATTGAGCTGTATTGATTGCCCAGCTCCACGTCCAAAGGAACCACATGCTCAGCTGGAATAAGCGGATGCCGCCCTTTGCGCAGCTTAAGATAACCGCGGTCATTCATACGCGGCTGAGTAGCCTTCATATCACGAGCAAGACGCGCCTTGGAGAAGATGAAGTCCAGTTCACCCAGAATATCAATATCGTAGGTCATTTCTTCCGCAATGTCGGCTACAAGTGCCGTCAGCCTGTGTAAAATGATCTCGATTTCCCGTTCCTCACGCAGCCGTGTTTCACGAAGTTTATTATTCATCGCCACAATAGACTCTGGCTCGATAAATAAAGTCGCTCCTGATCCAGACTGATCATGTACGATACCACCGAAATGGGCACGGTACTCCGCTTTTACAGGAATAACAAACCGATCACCACGAATGGTTACCAGCTGATCCTGCAGCATTTTTGCTACAGAAGACGAACGAATCATCGAATCCAGCTTCTCTCGAATTCTGGTCTCTCCTCCGCGCAATTCACGGCGAATGTTAGCCAGCTCAGAACTTGCTGTATCAAGTACATCAGCATTCTCGTCTATACATAAACGGATGGCATCTTCCACATGTTTTTGCTCCGATAAAACATCGCTCAGTGAGAACAGGAGCTCAATCTTTTCTTCCTCATGCATAGCTGCCAGGAAACGTTTGACTCTGCGTGCGCCGCCAATGGTATTTCCAACGGCCAGCAGCTCAGTTGTTCCCAGCATTCCGCCTATAGAGGCACGTTTTAGTGCAGCTCGAATATCGCTTACCCCACCGAACGAAGGAATGCCCTTCAGGCGATCCACATTAGCCGCTTCATCCGTAGCTTGAAGCAGCTTCTTCACGCCTTCGAAATCGCCGGAGGGCCTTAGCTGCTCCGCAGCCAATCTCCCCATGGGGGTTTGCGTATATTGCATTAATTTATTTAAAATCTTGCGATATTCAAGCGTATGCAAAATTTTGTCGTCCAATTACAGTCACAGCTCCCTTCATAGATGTTTCCATTATACAGAATTCAGGTCAATTTCGCTATTTGGGTCTTATTTTTAAGCATAGAATTACGTAATAAGGTCACAATAAGAACTGCACATATCCTTAGCATGGGCCAAAGGAGGTTAGTACAGTGAATTTCTTAAGTCATGTTGGTCGTTTTGTGGTCGCAGCGCTTGTTCTGATGGTTGTTGGCTGGATTGTTCCACAGTTCACGGTTGGTGGGTTCTGGAGCGCTCTAATCCTTGCACTGGTGATTGCGCTACTCGGCTGGGTAGTCGAAGGAATCTTCGGCAAAAAAGCAACGCCTTTCGGTCGCGGTATCGTCGGCTTTATTGTCAGTGCGGTAGTTATCTGGGTCGCTCAATTCGTAGTCAGCGGAGTCAGCGTATCCATTCTGGGTGCCATCTTAGCAGCTCTTGTCATTGGGATTATCGACTTGTTTCTGCCGGTATCCACTCCATTTGAGGCCGCTAAGTAACAAAAGCTCTTCACAACACAGAACCCCCTATTCCGGTTCTTCTCCGGCAATAAGGGGTTCTGTGTTGTTTTTATGCAAAAGACACAATCTCCTCTTTATGACTCTCCGCACAGTTGACCACTCTGTTCTTGCCTTGTTTTTTAGCGGTATAGAGCGCTTTGTCTGTTTTACGAAAGAGAAGCTCTTTCCCATCCCCAAGCTGATAATCACAAATTCCAATGCTCACGGTGATCGGCCTATTCCCAGCCTGCAAATGTTCAATTTGAGCAATATTTTTCCGTAATTTTTCTACTGCTTCATAGGACTCCGAGAAACTTTTGTCTGTAAAAATCACAGCGAACTCTTCTCCGCCATACCTAGCCGCAAAATCATTTAACTCAATCATGCCGCCTACCTTGTCCGCTATCACCTTAAGCACAAGATCTCCAACCCTGTGTCCGTAGGTATCATTTACTTGCTTGAAGTTATCAATATCGAAAAGGGCCAGCTGTAGCTGAAGGTTGTTGCTTTCACATTGCTCCAATAATGAATCCAAATATTCATGAAAGGTTTTATGATTATAGAGTCCAGTGAGTGCGTCTATTTTCAGCAGCTTATCCGAAATAGCCCTCTCCACCATTAGATCTTGGCCCGTCTTGGTTAATCTTTCCAAATTAATACGCGCTTCACGAGCACGAATAATTACTGCAATAGCCATCAGCACAAATACCAAAAATACACACTCTACCATCAAGAATTCAAGCAGCGGTTTATGTAGGAATGGCCGTTCCAACCCAAAATATACCCCGGCATAAAACACAATACTAAATAACCCCATTATGTACAGGAGCTTACGATCAAAATAAATAAGAGCAACCATAATCGGCATCATAAGTGTCATCTGAGCACCGTCAACAAAAGGCTCTAATACAAAATACATAAGGTAGGACACTAAAAACCCGCAGCTAACCACCCCATATTTAGGGGACTGTTTACTATAACGCAGCCACAGCTCCGCAGTAATCATAAGGACCACAATTAGTAAATTACAGGCTATGAATAAATGCCATAGATTTGTGTCCATGGTTGTTTTTATTTGGAGTCGGTCAATATTCGACAAAAACAGCAACTGTGAGATTAATAAAAGAATGACTACCATCCAATAGCCTTTTAAGATTCTACGGTGCCAAACCTCTGTACTTAGCGCATCGTTAATACTTGTAATATGTATCCCCTACTTTTATACGTTAATGTAATAGCTTTCATTATAATAAATTTTAGTTATATTTTCATCATTTTTTTGCATTTTACGACAAAGTTTGAACAGTCTACCTGTTCACATATTTTTCACATTTCATCAAAGCGCTTACTTAAATTTTAAGTTATGATGTCTACATAATTGTCACATTTTCACTATGCTTGGACTTCTTGGGAGGGGATTTAGATTATTAAAAAATTTGCAATTCTACTTTCAATGGTGTTCGTTATAGCACTTACAGCCTGTGGTAACAACAATGATAGTGCTGCTGGCAATGCTAACACATCGGAGCCGGAAATCGAGGCAGAAACAGAACTCATAATTACAGCTACAAATTACAGCTTTGATCAGGAAGAATATCATCTAAAAAAGGGTGTTCCCGTCAAAATTATTTTTAAAAATGATGACGGCAATCACGGTATCCTTATTCCAGAGTTCGAGCTGCAGCTTAATGAAAAAAAATCCTCAAAGGTGATCGTACCCGAGGAAGCTGGAACTTTCGAAATGACCTGCTCCATTATGTGTGGCTCCGGACATAGCGGAATGAGAGCTACAATCATCGTGGAATAGATTACACATAAACAGCCGATTATTAGGGATTCCCCCTGATATCGGCTGTTTTTTTAATTTGAGCTTATTAATAAAGAGAGCTGACCCGAAATAGATCTCTCTACTCATCAGGTCAGCTCTCTTACTTGCATCCGGCACTCAACTGTCTTGCTCGATCAGTTGAATCCATTCATTATATTCATTTTGTAGCTTGGCATATTCCTCTTTAAGGTTACGATGCTCATCTGTCAGCTTGTCAAGCTCTTCCTGACGCATTTCAAACTGGAGCTGCAACAAACGAAGCTGTCCTTGAACCATTTCATAGCTTTCACCAACTTCACCTAGCTGCTGAAGCACCTCGCTACGTTCACGATCAATAGCTTCCTGTTTCATCTCAGCCTCGCCGGCCTCCTGCTGCCAAATGTCGATCTCCTCACGCAGCTTCGCTTCGAGATCCGTCCACTGCAGCTGCTGTTCGGATAGTTCCTCGTACTTATGCTTCCAGGAAGCTCCGTACGCCTCTGCTTCCTTCAGCACTTCCTGTTGCTCAGCAACAGCAGCAGCAGCTTCACGACTAGCTTCAGATAATTCTTCTAAGCGTCGTGTTGCCTCTTCGCCTTCTTCCTGCAACAGTTGATATCTTTCCTGCAGGCGTTCCCCTTCTTGCAGTACATCGTCGTATTGAGCAATCAATTCCTCATAACGAACACGAAGCGCAGACAGTTCCTTCTGAACCTGCATACCTTGCTCCCGAAGTACCGCTGTTTCGCGTTCTGCATCTGTACGAAGCTGAACCTCCTGATCCAGCTGCTGTACTAATCCATCGGCTTGCCCACGTAGCATGTCGATCTCTTTCTGAAGCAACACGGATTTCTCCTCAGACTCCAGCAGATTCATTTCCAGTTCACCAATATCTTCCATGCGTTTATCCGAAAGCTCCTGCCAGTTAGCCGCCTCTGCTGCTGATCCCGCAAGCTCTTCCTGTACACGGTGCAGATTCTCACTCGTCTCCTGTAGTGACGCTCTTAGCTCTGTAGCTTCATTCTGTGACAGTTGATAACGCTGGCGTAACTCTTCCAGCTCCTCATTCAACAGTGTGCCCAGCTCAGTAGCCGTGCGCAGCTCTTCACTGAGCTGTTCTTCACGTTTAACAATCGCTTCATATTGTCCAAGAAGCGTCTGTCTTGCATCTCGCTCACTCTTAAGACTGGCTTCAGCCGCACGTAATCTGGACTGAAGCTGCCCTGTCCCACCACGAAGCTCAGCCAGCTGTTTCTCCAGCTCTTGAATGTTTTGCTTATGTCTATGCTCTTGAGTGCCTTGTGACTGGCGCAGTTCCTTATTCTTGGTTTGCTCCCGCTGCAGTGCTTCACGTTCTTCCGCCAGCTCTTTGCCCAACTTCGCTTTGGTACTCTCAAGCTCCTTACCTAAGGTCAACTTGGTAGCCTCAAGCTCTTTACCCAGCGTCAATCTGGTATCTTCGAGTTCTTTACCTAATGTAGACTTGGTAACCTCAAGCTCTTCCTCCAGTGTTGACTTGGTCTCGGTCAGCTCAAGCTGCAGAGCAGACAGCGTATCTGCCTTCTCCTTGGTCAACGTCTCCCGGATGTTCTCCAGCTCTTGCAGATGGGCAGCCTTCTGCTCCTCCAGCTGCTGTAAGCGGATGGCTTCCGCCTTCGCCAGTTCCTGCCGCTGATGTTCACGATTAGCTGCCTGCTCTTCTTCGTAGCTTGTCCGCAGTGCTTGCAGCTCTATCTCGCGTTCAAGCAACTCTTCTTCCAGCTTCTTGCGTGCGGCTTCCACAGCTTGCACTGCCTCCTGAAGCTGCTCCGCATGTACCTTGCGTTCATTCTCCTGAATCTCCAAATGCCGCTTACGTTCTTCCTCCGCAGCAGCAATCAGTCGCCCAGCCTCTTCTTTGGCCGCAGCTTCAAGTCGCTCGAATTCTTCCTGCCGCTCCCGCTGTACCTCCAGCAGGCGAGATACTTCCAATCGCAGTTCACTGCGTTCACCTGTCATCATGTTAATTTCATTTTTGAAGTCCTGAACCTGAATAGCCTGCTCCGCCATATGTACAGCTGCAAGCACCGCTATACGCGGTGTGTCCAGTCTGGTGTGAGATTTAGAAATCGTGCGCATATGTTCATCAACATAACGGGCCACTTGTTTCATATATTCAGTACTGCTTCCGACGAGTTTATAGGAAGTTCCGTATATCTCCACGGCGACACGTGTCCGGTCCATAGCCACAGTTGTGCCCTCCTTTGTATGTGTGCGGATTCTAAGCTAGTTTCACTTCTTCTATTGTAGCTTTTTTGGTAAGCATTTGGCAAAATCCCTAATATTCAATAGATTATGGCTGATATTCTCCGCTTTGCACTCTACCTAGAAAAAGCCGCAGCGAATCTCAGTTTCTAAATGGATTCGCTGCGGCTTTACACAATTCCTGCTACTTTCTTAATTCTGCACCAAAAGTTTGTTGAAGAGAGGCTAATACCTTCTCATGCACCTCTCCTACTTCCTCATCAGTCAGTGTATGTTCACTATGACGATACAGCAGTGAGATCGCGATGCTCTTCTTTCCATTTTCCAGCTTACCGCCAGTATAAACGTCAAATACCTGGACGGACTGGAGCAAAGTGCCTCCGTTATCGCGGATGGAAGCCAGCAGATCGCCCGCTGGTACAGCGGAATCCACGACCACAGCAATATCCCGTTCAATTCCCGGGAAACGCGGAAGCTCATTATATTGCAAACGGCTTTGCGCACTTTCATATAACGGCTGCAATAAAATCTCTGCCGCATAAGTATCCACCAGATCCAGCTGTCTTTGCAGATCTGGATGAATCTGTCCCATCGTTCCGATCTTCACACGGCCCTCGTTTCCGAGTAAATATACCGACGCAGAACGCCCAGGATGATATCCTTCTGGACTATCTCCCACGTAGATAATTTTGTCAGTCAGCCCTAAATGAGCAAATACCGTTTCCAGCGCACCCTTCAAATCAAAGAAGTCCACAGGCTGTGCCGAAACATTCCATTGCTTCACTGTTAAGCTTCCGCTAAGCAGCAGCCCCAGCACCGGCAGTTCGCGTGGCTGGCGAGTCAACTGTTCTTCATCTGTGAAGAAGACGTTGCCGATTTCAAACAATGCCAAGTCGCTTTGACGACGATTGGTATTGTAGCTGGCAATATCCAAGAGTTGCGGAAGAAGGCTGGTACGCAGTACGCTGCGTTCTTCACTCATCGGCATAGCCAGTTTTACCGCTACTGCTCCTTCTGATAACTCAGGGAACATTGTGCTTTGTTGCGGCTGGATGAAGGAGTAACCCATCACCTCTTGGTAACCGCCATGTGACAATAGGCGACGCAGTTCACGACGGAGCGCTTGCTTGTGAGTTAGTGCTCCTGGCGTTGTAATTCCTTCAATTAGAGTCGTTGGAATATTGTCATACCCGTACAGGCGGGCAATTTCTTCAATAAGATCAACATCGTAGCTGATATCGCCACGTCTGGTTGGAACTTGAACTTCAATCAGCCCTTGTGCGGTATCTCCGCATTTGAAATGTAGACGGCCAAACAATGTCTTCACTTCCAACAAAGACAAATCTGTTCCCAGATAACGATTCAGTTTCTCTAAGGACAAGGTGAGAACCTTCTCTTGGACAGCGTCAGTTCCTGCCTGCACGATGCCTTCATGGACCGATCCGCCAGCATAACGTGCAATCAGTACTGCTGCACGGTTCAATGCAGGAATAACTGCACTTGGATCCACTTCCTTCTCGAAACGAAGGGAGGCTTCAGAGCGAAGTCCCAATTGACGCGAGGTTTTACGAATCGTTCCTCCATCAAACTTAGCAGATTCCAGAACAAGGTTTACCGTCTCAGCAGTAACCTCTGTATCCCGTCCACCCATTACTCCGGCCAGACCTACAGCTTTTACTCCATCAGCGATAACGAGCATTTGCGGCTCTAGCTTACGCTCTTGACCGTCAAGTGTAACCAAAACTTCACCTTCATGGGCAAGACGAACGCCGAGTTCTCCACCTTGTACTTTATCTGCATCAAAAGCATGCAGCGGCTGTCCATATTCCAGCATCACATAGTTGGTAATGTCCACGATATTATTAATTGGACGAACCCCAGCAGCCATCAGACGATTCTGAATCCACAGCGGTGATGGTGCAGGTTTAACACCTGCAATATAACGAACTGCATAATGGCTGCAGTATTCTTCATCTTCAATCTTGACGGAAATGGAATCCGCAGCAGGACCACTGATCTCAATTATTTCGCTTTTTGGATCAGGTAATTTAACTTCACGCCCAAGAATTGCACTTACTTCATAAGCAGCACCAATCATGCTGAGGCAATCTGAACGGTTCGGAGTCAGATCGAATTCCAGAATCTCGTCATCTAAGCCGAGGACCTTGGAAATATCCTGACCAATCTCTGTCCCTTCAGGCAGCACAAGAATACCTTCTTGTTGCTCTTTTGGAAGCAATTTATCATTCAGTCCCAATTCTTTGGCCGAGCAGATCATTCCTTGCGACAGGACACCGCGCAGCTTGGCTTTTTTGATATCCAGTCCTGGCAGCTTTGCGCCAACCATTGCTACAGGTACAGTTTGACCTGCAGCTACATTTTTTGCACCGCAAACGATTTGTAGATCCTCATCTTGGCCCACATCCACGATACATACGTTCAGCTTGTCTGCATCGGGATGTTTTTCCTTTGATTTCACATAGCCGGTTACGATGCCGGAAATGCCTTTATTGCGGCGCTCTACACCGTCAATCTCAATGCCGGCAGCGGTAATCTTCTCCGCTAGCTGTTCGGCGGTTACTCCTTCAATCGATGTATAATCAGCCAACCATCCGGTTGATACTTTCATATCCGCTCACTTCCTTTATGTTTCAGATGTATTTATTTCACTGTTGTTCGCGCTGCTTCCTGTGGGAGAACGCTCCAAAGCCATTCTCCAGCCACTATCAGCCAGCGCGCCCACAAAAACTAAACGCCCTTGAACTGCTTCACAAAACTCATGTCATTACTATAGAAATGACGGATGTCATCGATGCCGTATTTAAGCATTGCAATCCGCTCTACACCCATTCCGAAGGCGAAGCCGCTGTACTCAGCAGGATCATAGCCACCCATTTTCAGTACATTTGGATGCACCATACCGGCGCCAAGGATTTCTAACCATCCGCTTTGCTTGCAAAGTCTGCAGCCATCGCCGCCACATTTGAAGCAGCTTACATCTACTTCAACACTTGGCTCCGTGAATGGGAAAAAGCTCGGACGAAGACGAATGCCTGTATTCGGTCCAAACATCTCCTGCACAAATTGTTGCAGGGTGCCCTTCAGATCACTCATTCGAATGTTACTTCCAATGACCAAACCTTCGATTTGGTGGAACTGGAAGGAATGCGTTGCATCATCATCATCACGGCGGAATACTTTACCCGGACAGATGATTTTAACAGGAGCTTCACCGTTCATAGCCTGCATAGTACGAATCTGTACCGGCGAGGTTTGAGTGCGCATTAACAGGTCATCCGTTAAATAGAAAGAATCCTGCATATCACGTGCCGGGTGATTCTTAGGCAGATTTAGAGCTTCAAAGTTATAATAATCGGTCTCTACTTCCGGACCTTCAGCTACACGGTAGCCCATGCCGATAAAAATATCCTCAATCTCCTGTACGACTCTGCTAAGCGGGTGAATGCCCCCTTGCTGCATACGGCGACCCGGTAAGGTTACGTCTACTTTTTCAGCCTGCAGACGTTGCTGGGTTTCCTGCTCTTGAAAAGCCTCCTGCTTCGCGCCGATAATCTCCTCAATAGCACTGCGAACCTGATTCGCTACTTGCCCGATTACCGGACGTTCCTCAGCACTAAGTCCTCCCATACCACGCAGAACCTCTGTAAGCTCACCTTTTTTACCGAGATACTTCACTCTTAGATCATTTAATACCTGCGGATCCATAACCTCCTGCAGCTTAGCCAGCGCTTCAACCTTCAATGCTTCCAACTTCTCTTTCATGGCCGTGTACAGCCCCCTTCAATCATTGTCTAGTTCAACAAAAAAAGGCCTTTCCTCCCGGTAAGGGACGAAAAGACCGTGGTACCACCCTTGTTAGACAAGCTGATCTGTTCCCCTTAAGAGCTTCATTCCCTCTTTTGGCTGGACAGATACCTATCTCACTTTATACAGAAATAACGGTCTGTGACCGGTATCCCCTACCCTTCCCTATTAGACAGCTTAAGGAATTCAGGGAACTGCTCCGGAGTGAACTTCGACAGCTCTGCTTCTTAGAAACGCTCTCAATCCGCGGCGTCTCCTCCCTGTAAGTCAGGCACTGTGTACTCTTCTCCATCACTGCATTTCACAATTCATGCTAATTGTCAGGTATCTCTTTACTACAAGAGATATGTCTCTTTATTATATGCAAAATCTGTCGTTTTGACAAGCTGGACAAAATTAGGCTAATTTTTATCTTCTTTTAAGCTGGCTTTAAGCTTCAGAGCCATTTTCAGAACTTTTTTTCAGCTAACATTCAGCGGAGCTTGATAATTTCCATTACTAGGAAGGCTTGCTTATCCACTCAGGTGCACCTTCGCAGACTATTAACTATCCTATTGGGAGGAAATCAAATGCATGGACGGAGAAAAAAAGTAGCCGCGGTGCTGCTAAGCACAGCTGTGCTTAGCCAGTCTGCAGCGTATGGAGCTCATGCCGCTTCGGCCGGGACTACATCCAGCAAAGTTGCAACAACAGCTTCCGTATCCGCTCTGGATAAACTAGGCTCCATAGCCTTGAAGACTAACATCAGCGCAAAGCTGACGGATGTCAGCTTATTAACTCAGGATGGCGGAAATATTCTTACATACACACTCAGCTACTCTAATGGAAGCAACGCTAGCCTCAATCTGGTGGACTTTTTCTCCAAAGTAACTACTAGCGGCGGTACAGTTATTCAAGGAAGCCCTATTACCAGCAGTGCAACCATCCAATCCATTGCCGCGAAAAGCAGTCAATCTATCACCTACTATGTAAACATCGGCAAATCCACCTCTTTAAACGGGGTCAAAATTTCATTGTACGGATGGGACTTCAACACCACCGATTATCAAAAAAAGCTAGGGAACTTCACCGTACCAACAGGATATTCACAAGCTGTCGCCAGAGGGCAGAGTAAAAAGATCACCCTAAACAATCTCCCTGTAACCACCAAGGCAGAGAGTCTGCAAATTTATAAATATAACGGTAAGGTCTATGCCAAGGTTGGCGTTAGCTTCACTAATCAAGGAACCAAGGTACTCAGTGATACTGGACTTAAAGGATACCTCGCTTCCGCTGGAGGATCTGTATTTGAACTCGCACTTGATGACACCAGCACCAGCTATAAAGTACAGCCTCAGGAAAAGAAGACAATCTACTATTTGACGGAAATCCCTTCTTATATGAAGACAGACAACATGGCGCTGCAATTTGCCGGAGAAGATGCCTCATTAAAAATAGCGTTGCCGGTTGTCGCCTACAACCTCCCCGCTGCAACAACACCGGATCTTGTCGTAGCCAGCAATGTCACGAAGAAGCTTACAATCAGCAATAATACAGTCGAAACACAGCTGAAAACGGCTAACGTCTATGCTGACAATGGCAACGCAAAGTGGACTCTACAGTTCCGCATCAAAAATAGCGGCAACAAAGCGGTGAATGTGCCTGCCTATGAACTTGCTATTAAAGCCGCTGAAGGGTATAGCTTTCCGGTGGATACGAAGGATTTTGCCAGCCTAACATTGAAACCGCTTGAAGAAAAGATTATTGAACTCAGCGCAGACGTACCACTCACACTCAACCAAGGAACATTGCAGCTGCAAATGACTGAGCCGGCTGCTGAAGGCAAGATTATTTTTCCTACCGCCTATTATCAGATTCCTTACACGCTGCAAACTAACAATTGGCAGGACACGGAATACCCGGTAGAGAACAGTCACGGTACATTTGTTGTCAAAATTGCAAACATTCAGAGACTCCCTTGGTCTGACAAAGACCAGATCGTGGCTAAAATCAACATCCGCAACACTAAATCAACCTCTGTTCAGCTTCCTACGCTTACAAGTGTCATCAAAGCTGGAGAAAGTGACATCAGCAGCACTTCCCAGGTTGTCTCAGAAAGTACGCAAACCATCCTCGGTCCAAATGAATCGGCTGATGTGTATGTCGTAGCAAATGTTCCTTATAGCTATACTTTCAATCAATTAAAAATCACCCTGCAAGAAACTTCAGGTGAAAGTAAGCTTAACTTCCTTTCTCTAAGTACTACCCAACTGGACAGCCGAGTACAGAGTGTTGCAGCAGAAAATTCTTTCCATCTTGAGCTTGAAGGTAAAAAAGCGGAATTACTTGTACGCCGGACTCTCGTGTACCCAGGTACAGATTCAAATATCTTGTACACAGAACTGGAAATGAACAGTGAGGAATCGCGTAAATCCGAACAGGCTCAGCTCGTAGCCTATTACAAAACACAAGACAATCAATATTATGAAGCCGAAGTCACCCAGTCCAAAACCTCCACAAGTCCTAACGGAAAAAGCCTGGTCACCCTCTGGAGTAAGCTCCCTCTAGGTATAGATCCAGCGAATCTTGTCCTTTATATCGGGGAAGGTGTTTCAGAAGGCAAGCTTACCGCTCCTGGCGGCCAATCGACGGGTTACATCAATACGGTATCACTTGGACTGAACCAGCTGGGGGTGGAGCCCAAAGGCAATCTTTTGAACGTGGAAATGTTTCCTTATACCCTATCCGTTACAAATGCAACCGCCACCGTCACCGCTGGTAAAGATACGCTCAGCACTGTCCTAACCTACAACATGTCAGCCAGCACGCTTTATGAATCAGGCACCTATGAACACAAACTGGTGTTGGAGCTGATTGACCCCTTAGGACAAAGCATGGAAAAACCATTAACGCTTGGCACAGATCTACAATTAGGTAACTTCAAGTCGTACACCACAACCTTCACAAGCAGCCTTTACAAAACACTGGGTGGCGGCGCAATCCGGTTGAATCTATACGACGAATTCCAAGGCCATCGAAATCTGCTGGGAACACAAACCTATGTTGTTACTTATCAGGCGGCATCAACGACTTCGAACAGCAACTCTACTTCTGGCACAGATCCAGACACCAGCAATACATCCGGCAATTAATATGATGAGCTATGGAGGATAGAAATGAAGAAGAAAAAAATAGTGTTCTGGACTCTTGGAGTAGTAGTTGTAGCCACAGCAGGAATGCTGGTTTATACATTGTTACCTGATAAGAACAGTCAAGCCGCTGAAGTGCCTGTTAATACAGCTAGCGTTACAAAGGGCGATATCGTAGTTAGTGTATCCGGAGCCGGCTCCGTGATTGCTACAGAAACTGGTAAAGTAAAAACGAAGGACAGCGGGACCGTAGCTGAGGTTCTTGTCAAAGAGGGCGATCTCGTGAAACAGGGCCAGACTTTGATTACCTTTGAAGGCAATGATCTGAGTGACAATCTCAAGCAGGAGCAAACTTCACTTGCCTCACTTGAGACCGATCTTGAGGACAAGCAGGAGCAATATAAGAAGCTGGCCGTATCAGGTGCAGCAGAAGATGAGCTGGCCAATGCCAAACGTTCGATTGAAAAGGCCAAAACCGACATTTCGGCGCAACAGGAAAAAATAGCTTCTGTCCAAGAAGATATGCTTCCTCCTGATCCGTTAACGGCTCCTATTGACGGAACTGTAACGACAGTTAATATTGCAAGCGGTGAAAAAGCCATGGACGGCTCTGAACTCATTAACATTACCGATTATGCTAATTTAAGTGTAGTTGTGCAGGTGGATGAGCTTGATATTCCTACTGTAAAGCTAGGGATGCCTGCCACTATTTCATTGGATGCTCTGCCTGATACGGAATTTAAGGGAACGGTTACGAAAATAGCTAATGAGGGCACCGCCTCAAACGGTGTCTCCCTCTTCGATGTTACCATAGGTCTAACAAGCTCCGAAGGTGCTCTTGTCGGAATGTCTGCGGAAGTTTCAGTAACCACTGCTGAGAAAAAGGATGTATTAACAGTACCTATTGAAGCTGTACAAGAAAGAAACGGAAAATACACAGTTTCTATTCCTCTAGCAGCGGGTTCAGCCGCAACTTCCAAAACTACTGGCGAGGGCCAAGCACCAATGCCTAGCGGTGCTCCTGATGCTCGCGGCAGCGCTATGCCCAGCGGGGCTCCTGATGCTCGCGGCGGCGCTATGCCCAGCGGGGCTCCTGATGCTCGCAGCGGCGCTGCCGGTGGAAGAAATCGCGGCAATAGCTCAGGACAGATGGTCACTGTCGAAGTGGGTCTCCATGATGAGAGCAGCATTGAAATTGTCAGCGGACTCCATGAAGGGGACCAGGTGATCATCCCTACCGTAATCTCTACGAAAACCGGAACAACCAGCACGGAAACGGAAACTAGAGGCGGTATGGGCGGTATGGGTGGCGCTGGCTTCGGCGGCAGTGGCTTTAGTGGGGGTGGCGGCTTCACCGGAGGTGGCGCTGGTGGTATGGGCAGCGCACCAGGTGGTGGCGGAGGTGGCGGCAGATGAGTGCTTCAGCACCTCTGATCGAAGTTCACGACATGTCCCACGGCTACACAATGGCCGGAGAAACCATGACGGTCCTAAATAGCCTTTCCTTTACAATTGATCTGGGGGAGTTCGTAGCTATTATTGGTCCCTCCGGTTCTGGTAAATCAACACTCATGAATATGCTTGGTTGCCTCGATATCTCCGATGAAGGAAGTTATCTTCTAGATGGACAAGAGGTTCGCAAGTTATCCGACAATAAGCTCGCAACGATCCGCAATGAGAAGATCGGCTTTATCTTTCAGAATTTCAACCTGCTCCCCAAGCTGTCAGCCATTGAAAATGTGGAGCTGCCATTGATTTATCGTGGCCTCCCCCATCGGGAAAGAAGACAACTAGCACAGGAAGCACTCATTAAAGTAGGGCTGGAGGATCGGATGCATCACCGCCCTTCTGAGCTTTCGGGAGGACAGCAACAGCGGGTAGCGATTGCCCGGGCTATGGCGGGATCTCCCCCTATTCTACTCGCCGATGAACCAACCGGGGCACTGGATACGCGAACGGGGCAGGAAGTCATGCAAATGATACGTGAGTTGAATAAGCAAGGACATACCATTATCCTCATCACACATGATCTGGAAATAGCTAAACAAGCGGAGCGGATTATTCGTATTCAGGATGGCAACCTCGTGGAAGATCGGAGGAATGCGGGGTGAAATTGTACCAAAGCATGCGAATGGCCCTGAAAAGCATCAACAGCAGTAAGGTTAGAGCTTTTTTAACGATGCTTGGGATTATTATTGGAGTCTCTTCGGTCATTATTCTTGTTTCTGTTGGGCAAGGAACTACTTCACAGATCACAGAGCAGCTAAACGGTCTAGGCACAAACCAACTCACTGTAAACATTACTGGCCGTGGGGCGACTACCTCTCTCACCTATGAGGAAGCCCTTGCTCTAGGGGATATAGAGGGCATAGCAAATGTAGCACCTGTAATCAGCGGCAATGCTACAGCCAAGAACAAAACGGACAACGTTAGTGTAACTGTAGAAGGAATCACCCCCTCTTATGAGGAGGTTAAGGATTTTCATGTACAGGCGGGCCGCTTCTTACTTGATATTGATAACGAATACCGGCAAAAGGTAGCGTTGATCGGTTCAGGTACGGCCGAAGATTTATTCGGTACAGACAATCCTGTAGGGCAAAAGGTCCAGTTAAACGGAATTAGCTATAAAATCGTTGGGCTTTTAGAAACAAAAGGCTCCAGTCTAAGTGGTTCCAACGACGATATCATACTCATTCCTATAAGCACTGCAGAACGCCAATTAAAAAGCAAAGGCGTACGTTCCATCACCATTAAGACAACTTCAGCAGATACTGTAGCAGCCGCAAAAGCAAAACTGGAAAGTACGCTTGATGCTAAATTCAATTATGCGGATAATGCTTTTAGCGTGTTTGACTCTCAGGAAATGCTGGAAACTGTCAATTCCACAACAGATACACTTTCCATGGCGCTTGCAGGCATAGCAGGCATCTCACTTTTTGTCGGCGGCATCGGAATCATGAACATCATGATCGTATCTGTCAATGAAAGAACACGTGAGATTGGTATCCGTAAAGCAATTGGTGCCAAAAAATTCGATATCCTCGCTCAATTCATGATTGAATCCATCGTGCTCAGCGGTTTGGGTGGGGTGCTCGGGGTCGGCATTGGTGTCGCGGGCAGTTGGCTGCTGGGTAAATACTCTGCACTTACTGTTTCCATTGCTTGGGATATGGTACTGATTTCTTTTATTTTTTCCTTACTCATCGGCGTGATTTTTGGAATGATGCCTGCGAACAAAGCCGCACGACTTCGCCCCATTCACGCACTGCGTAACGAATAATGTATGATTAGCTGTCCTATAGTCATTAAGATGACTGAGGGCAGTTTTTTTTCAGCAGCTGTAAAAGGTATCATTTATGATCGAGTTGGGTAATAGGAACCATCGGTTTGAATATAGATAATTCAATAGGCCCATACACTAAACTTTAAATTTTGTCTTTATGATTATTATCTGAGTAAAGATTGCTCTATAAGCAGCACGTCCTATATACTTGATATACTAGAAACTACCATTTACTCACACGTACACTTTCCTATGTTTTTCCACTATGTATACAACACCTCTTTTATCCCAAAAGCACCTTCAAACATCAGTGAATGAAATAAATTACGCCTGACCATAGATTGCGTTCTGCAGGTTCTACTTAAGCAGCAATAGATTTTCTTAATCATCTTATACAGGGAGAAGATGACTGTGGCAGGATTCTTTGAGTTCAAGGTAACACGCAAACTATTCTATGTCTTCGCTGCAATCTCCGTCCTTCTGGTTGCGATCAGCGTCGCCTCGCTACTCTATTTAAATTACACGATTAATAGATTGTCAGATTCTCTTTATGATGATATATATCAGAACTCTAAGCTCATATTGAGCGCCGATCGTGATCTGCATCAAGCTGCTGTAGCCTTACAAATCGCAATAGGTCCAAACCTAACAGCCGCGGAAGGTGAACAGTTCACTCAGGAATTTACAGATAATAATCTTCAGGCACAGGAACGAATAAGTCTAGCAAGATCAAATATCAACGCTATAAAAAACCCTTACAGTGATATGAAACAAAGTGGAATTATCCTTTCCGAATTAAAAAACGAGCTCAGCTCCTTCGAAACTACCATTTTCAAATGGAAAAATTCAGGGCATACGCTAATAACAGAACGGACGAAGAGCAGCTGGAACCCGGATTCATATTCTGCGCTCACCCTAAACTCGCAATTCAATGAAGCTAGAGCACATCTCGATCAAGCAGAGGACTTGATTGGCAACTACGCTTTGCAAGTAACGGATGGTTTTGAGGATAAAAAAAGCGCTTTGTTCTCTCTTTATTCACTCCTCTTATTTGTGTTTCTCTTAGTTATTATTTACCTTGGACGCAAAATCATCTGGCTCCAGAATGAAATGCTGGAAGAACAAACACTTTATCAGCTTATCGGTGAAACCATGTCTGATTTCATTATTTTGACGGATCCCAACGGGTTGATTCTATACGCTTCTCCCTCACACTCCAGTATTCTAGGCTATGTGCCTAAAAAAGGAGATCCGTTATCCAACTACATACGTGAACCGGAAATTGCCTGGGCTAAATTAAAAAGTGTTGTTCAGGGAACTCCGCGTATTTCTGAACTGCGCATGCGCGGAGCAGAAGGCCAATGGGTATGGCTTGAAACTAAGGTGTCACCTGTTCTCGGCAGCCGTAAATTCCCAGCACAATTTATGCTGTTATCTCGGGAAATTACCCAGCGAAAACAATACGAAGAACGACTACATAAGCTAGCTTTCTATGACCATTTAACAGCGATTCCTAACAGGGCTCATTTCAAAATGTATATGGAGAACCTTATCACCCAACCCGAAGGACGGAGGCAAAATATTGCGCTTGCCCTGCTGGACTGTGATAGATTCAAGCAGCTAAATGATACCTTAGGCCATCTGGCTGGAGACGAATTTCTTCAGCTGCTCTCCCGTGAACTCATGCATACGGTTAAAGGAATAGGTCAGGCCTTCCGGATCGGCGGAGATGAGTTCGCCGTTGTACTGCATCGATTCACTTCTCCAGAGATGCTTGAAGAAACACTGCAGCGGTTACTTAAACTGTTCAACAAGTCTTGGTCTGTTGATAACGGGTCCAGCTTCCACACCTCCGCGAGTATCGGAGTCGCTTTATTTCCTGAACACGGAAGCAGTATTAATGAACTGCTGCGTGCCGCCGATTTGGCGATGTATCGCTCTAAAGACCATGGTGGCAATAAAGCCAATCTCTACTACGAGCTTGTGGATGAAGGGTTGGCTAACCAGACCATTGTAAAACCATAAGAGCAAATAAAAAGCTGTCTCAGGAAAATTCAACCCTGAAACAGCTCTTTTTGTATGGCCTCTAACTGCTTAACCGAAGATGATCTTCTGAAATTTCGTCAATCTCCTGATCACGATCCCGAACTAAGACCTTGGTTAACTCTCCATTCGTAGAACAATCTATGAAACGGTCTCCGTCTCCATCTTTTTCTTCCCAATCATTAAGCCGCAAAATATATCCGATGGATTGGGTATCTGGCAGCACTTCGATACGGGCTACTGCACGCCCGTTCTCCATATAACGGAAATCGCATTGTCCATCCTGGATTCCTGTATCCCAAACCCAAAGATTCCAGCCTTGGTAATTCTGATCTGGGCGTTCATAGTGTATTTCGATGATTTTAGAGCGTGGGGCTGGCTCACCACATTCATCATAAAGGACCATCATCGACAACCCTTCCACCTCTACCTCATTGCCTTCGATTCTGCGGATAGCGTCTATCCCGGCACGGGTATGGTCTACTACTACGTTCCAACTATCAGCAACCTCAGGAAGTGATACCGGCATCCGGTCATTATTAGCATTGAAGACAACGGTAATATTGTTCCAGAGATCGCCTCCTGCATGGCTTCTAAGCAGATACGATACTATTCCGCCATCACAACGCAGAAATTCTAATGAGCGTTCAATTTCCTGGCGGCCATGCAGACGAAATGCGGGATGTGTGCGCCGTAGCTCAATCAGGCCTTTATAATATTGAAATACGGGCTTAAATGTGCTTTTCATATTCCAACGGATCGAGTTGACCGCATCACCGCTGCGGTAGCTGTTATGATCTCCAAATTTACTGCGCAGGAGCTCATCTCCAGCATGCAGGAAAGGAATCCCCTGCGATGTCAGAATAATTCCGTTAGCAAGTAAGGATCGACGTACAGTTTCATTACCGAGAATATTCTCCTGATCTACATTCACGTATGGATTGGCAAGGGCCACTGCATCTTCCAGATCTTCGTTATTCATGTTAGCGATTACCGGAAAATCAGCTTCCTGGCTCCCTCCTTGAACGATAAGCATCTTATCCCATAAATTCAAATTATCATGGGCAGTTACATAGTTCACCGATTCCACAGGCGAGTCCGTAAACTCATGAATTGCTCCTTTAATTCCGGCTGCAATAGCACCTTCTTTGCCGTATTCGCCTGTCACGAACCCTCTTCCGAAGCCATCACTATCCCCTTTGATCGCTGAACGGAAGTTATCGTTGAAGACAGCATAGCCCTTGCCCCGTTGTACACCTTTTAGCGTTTTAGTGGCCAGCGGAGAATCTCCACCCGTCCAAGGTTCACCGTAAAGCAACAGATTGGGATTCACTTCTAGCCGAAGCTCTTCCGTAATCTCCCGCATGGTAACACTGTCCATCAGTCCCATTAGATCAAACCGGAAACCATCCATATGATATTCCGAAGCCCAATAAGATAAGGAGTCCTTAATAAATTTACGGACCATCGGACGTTCTGTAGCCAGCTCATTGCCAACCCCGGAGCCATTCGACAAACGTCCCGTAAAATCGCGGCGATAGAAATAATCTGGGACAAGCGGCTCAAAGGGGCCATTCTCCACAGCATACGTATGGTTGTAAACGACATCCATAATTACCGCGATCCCGCGGCTGTGCAAGGCCTGCACCATCTCTTTAAATTCACGAATCCGCAAGCCAGGATTGGCAGGATCTGTGCTGTAAGATCCTTCAGGTACATTATAATGCTGGGGATCATACCCCCAATTGTAGTCCACATTAGCTATGGAGGAACCCCGATTGACCACCTTCAGCTCATCCACGGTCTGAAAATCAAATACCGGCATCAGATGTACATGGGTAATCCCTAATTCAGCCAGATGATCAATCCCCACGGTATTTCCTGCCGAATCCTTTAATCCAAACTCGGTAAATGCTTTGAATTTACCCTTATAATGCATACCTGAGCTCTCATGTGAGGAGAAGTCACGAACATGCAGTTCATAAATCACTGCGTCGGCAGGATGCTGTAACGGAGGCGCTACATCCTGATCCCAATGTTCTGGATTCGTATCCTGCAAATTAACGATTGCTGATCTTAAACCATTTGCAGATACCGCTGTTGCATAAGGATCTACTGCTTCCGTCACATTGCCATCTGCAAAAACAGCACGGTACATATAATATTTGCCTTTTAGATCACCTGATAACTTGGTCTGCCACACTCCACCATTACTACGCTGCATATATACAATACGACCATTGTCCATAGCACTCTTAGGTGACTCCGTATTCAGTTGATGCCCACCTGTTTCGTACAGTACAAGGGACACAGCAAGTGCCGTAGGGGCCCAGACTTTAAATACACTGTACTCCGTTGAATACGTCAAGCCTAAATCCTTGCCCTCGTAGACTTCCATCATCAATTCTGCATTTATATAATTTTTACTCATGAATTAACACCATCCTATGGCTCCCCACCTAACCTGTGGGGTTGCTTATAAGTCCATATATTACCAATTTATTTCATATTAATACTTGCACAGCGCTGCAAGTCGGCAAACGGAGTATAAACTTCCTATGGATCCTTACTATTATATGTACGACATATTTATAGGTTTGGGTTCCTTATCGACTTTATGCTCATTACTAATACTATCGGTATAGACATCTGCGCAATAAAGAAAATAAACAGTGAACAGTAAATAAGGTCGAATTATAGAAAATTATAGGTTAAAAAACATAAAAAAGCCGACCTCCAGCCATCGGAAGTCGGCAATAGTAGTTGGAAAACAGTAGAACGCTAAAACGGATTAATGCATGCGTAAAAAGTTACTTAGCGATACTTTGAACAAGCGCAGCGACTTCTTCAGCCGTGCCAAGCTGCAACGCTTTTGCAGCCAAATCCTTCATGTCGGCAGCCGACAATTTAGAAATTTGACTACGCGCTGGCAAAATGGAAGTTGCACTCATGCTGAATTCGTCGAGACCAAGACCCAGTAGCAGCGGAATAGCTGTTGCGTCACCAGCCATTTCACCACACATCCCCGTCCATTTACCTTCTGCATGCGCTGCATCAATTACATTTTTGACCAAACGCAGGATGGCTGGATTGTAAGGCTGATACAGGTAAGATACCTGTTCATTCATACGGTCCGCAGCCATTGTATATTGAATAAGATCATTCGTACCAATACTGAAGAAATCAACTTCCTTAGCAAACTGGTCAGCCAGTACAGCAGTTGATGGAATCTCAACCATTATGCCGAGCTGAATGTTGTCTGATACTTCCTTACCTTCTTCCCGAAGCTTAGCTTTTTCTTCGAGCAAAAGATCACGCGCAGCACGGAATTCACCAAGCGTAGCTATCATAGGGAACATAATGCGAAGATCCCCGTGAACACTCGCTCTTAGTAATGCGCGTAATTGAGTACGGAAAATATCCTGACGATCCAGGCAAAGGCGGATCGCACGGAAACCAAGGAAAGGATTCATTTCCTTCGGAAGGTCAAGATAAGGCAGCTCTTTATCGCCACCGATATCCAGGGTACGTACGACTACCGGCTTACCCTTCATGTTCTCAAGTACAGTACGGTAGGCATTATATTGAATTTCCTCAGAAGGCAGCTTATCGCGACCCATGTAAAGGAACTCAGTGCGGTACAGACCTACACCTTCGCCGCCATTCTCAATGACACCATTCACATCATTTGGTGTACCAATATTGGCAGCTAGCTCAACATGTTTACCGTCTGCTGATACTGTAGGTTCGTCGCGAAGTTTCTTCCATTCTGCGATTTGCAAGTCGTAAGCTTCCTGCTTGCGAGTGTACTCTGCCACTTCAGCTTCGCTAGGATTGATCAGAACGTCTCCATTCAGACCATCGACAATCACCAAATCGCCAGAATTTACTTCTGACAGAACCGTTTTAGTTCCAACAACCGCTGGAATTTCCAAAGAACGTGCCATAATCGCAGAGTGGGAAGTACGTCCACCAATGTTCGTTGTGAAGCCTTTAACGAACTTACGATTAAGCTGTGCTGTATCCGATGGTGTTAGATCTTGAGCAATCACGATTACTTCTTCACTGATTTCTGCAGGACTTACATAATGAATGCCCAGCAGGTGGTTCAGCAAGCGCTTGGTAACATCACGCATGTCAGCTGCACGTTCCTGCAGATAGGCACTCTTCATATTTTCGAACATCTCAATGAATTGTGTAGCCACTTCGTTTAGCGCATAGTCCGCGTTAACCGATTCCTCACGGATTTTATCAATTACAGGATTGATCAGCTCTGGGTCATCAAGAATAAGCAGATGTGATTCGAAAATCTCAGCCTTCTTCTCCCCCAGCTCTGCCAAAGTACGCTCTTTAATCGTTTGCAGCTCCACTCTTGATTTGGCGAGTGCATCATTCAACTTAGCGACTTCTGCTTCAGTATCACTGATACTTGTCTTCGTAATCGTATAATCCGGATGTTTCAGGATAAAAGCACGGGCTACTGCAATCCCTGCTGAAGCCGCGATTCCTGAAATCTTATTCATGGATTTCCCCTAGCCCTTCTTTAATCATTACTTCTTGAAGAGCGTTCAAAGCTTCTGCTTCTTCGCTTCCTTCAGTAATCAAAGACAAAGTATCTCCAGCTTCAAGACCCAATGACAATACGCCAAGAATGGATTTCAAAGTTACTTTTTTACCTTTAGCTTCTGCAAATGCTTCTGTACCTTTGAATTTTGTTGCTGTATTTACCAAGGCAGTTGCTGGACGTGCGTGAATTCCATCTTCATCGACAATTCTGAATGTTTTTTGCATAATATTATCCAACTCGCTTTCTGTTATTAAAGTATTTTAAATTTATAGTGAAAGCTTCGCTTCCTTGTATAAACAAGGAAGCATCGGCCCTTGCACTTTTACTGAATCGTAATGATGTCTTGGTCTCCTATAGAAACCTTACCCGGCTTTTTCAATGTTACAGAAGAGCCTTCTGGTAAATTCGAGAAAATAACAGGTGAGATTACAGAAGGTGCATGTGCTTTTACATACTCTAAATCCACTTCCATAATCGGTTGTCCAGCCGCTACAAGATCGCCCTCTTCAACTAATACTGTGAAGCCTTGACCTTTAAGCTTAACCGTATTAACCCCAATATGAACAAGCACTTCCTTGCCTCCGTCAGACATAATACCGATGGCATGTTTGCTCGGGAACACGTTAAATACCTTACCGTAAACCGGTGAAGCAATCTTCCCATCTTCGGATAGGAACGCGAAGCCGTCGCCCGTCATTTTTTGGGAGAATACTGGATCTGGTACCTCTGTGATATCCAACAATTCACCGTTTACTGGAGATACGATATCTTCCTTGATAATCGCTTCACCAGCTTCACCTGCCTGTTGTTCTTCTTCTGGCTCTGGAGTAACCACTACTGGAGCTGCTGAAGCCGCAGGTGTCTTTCCGTTAATCACATCTTGGATCTGCGATTTAATCGTATCTGAACGTGTGCCAAAAATCGCTTGAACGTTATTACCCACTTCGAGCACACCTGATGCACCAAGTTTCTTAAGACGGTTCTTGTCTACGCCTGCCTTATCTTTAACTTCAACACGAAGGCGGGTAATACAAGCATCTAGATGAGTGATGTTTTCTTTACCACCTAGAGCAGACAAAATGTTCCGCGGCAGATCATCACCTGCTCTGGAGACAGACTCCGTATTCACTTCTTCTTCTTCATTCGTATCTTCTTCACGACCCGGTGTCATAAGATTGAATTTGCGAATTACAAACCGGAAGCCGAAGTAATAAATTAAGGCAAGGACCAGACCTACCGGGATGACCAGCCACCAAGCTGTGCGGTTCGGGATAATACCGAAGAGCACAAAATCGATAAAGCCACCCGAGAATGTCATGCCGATTTTAACATCCAGAATATGCATAGTCATAAAGGACAGACCTGCAAACACAGCATGTACAGCGAACAGCAATGGAGCCACGAATAGGAACGAGAATTCGAGCGGCTCAGTAATCCCTGTCAAGAACGATGTCAATGCCGCGGAAATCATCAAACTTCCGACGATCTTTTTATTCTGAGGTTTAGCTTCATGATAGATAGCCAATGCCGCTGCTGGAAGACCAAACATCATGAATGGATATTTACCCGTAGTAAATGTCCCTGCTGTGAAGTCTACTCCATCGCGAAGCTGCTGCATGAAGATCCGTTGGTCACCACGTACCAATTCTCCTGCTTTATCAACGTAGGTACCAAATTCATACCAGAATGGAGAGTAGAAAATGTGATGCAGTCCAAAAGGAATGAGCGAACGTTCGATCGTTCCGAAGATAAACGCTGCAAGCGTTTTGTTCGTATCAATCATACTTTGTGACACATAGTTCAGACCATGTTGAATGGGTGGCCATACTATTGTCAGTAACAAGCCCAAGATTAGAGCTGTTACCGCCGTCATGATCGGTACGAAACGTTTACCTGCGAAGAAACCTAGGTAAGAAGGAAGCTCAATTTTGAAGAATCGCTTGTACATGGCCGAAGCCAATATACCGACGAGTATACCTCCAAACACCCCTGTTTGCAGTGTTGGAATCCCTAATACGCTGGCATACGAGAAGTCGCCTTGGCTCAGCACGTAATCATTAACGCCAATAACTGTACCCATCGTAATGTTCATTACGAGGAAACCGATAATGGCAGCTAGACCCGCAACACCTTCACCCCCGGCTAAACCTATCGCAACCCCCACCGCGAAGAGTAAGGCTAGATTATCAAATACAATTTGTCCTGAATTCATCAATACGTTGGCAACAGCCTGAACAACATGGTTCTCCAGTGCTGGAACATATTGCAGGAAGTCTGGGTTTACCAGCATGTTACCTATTCCAAGAAGCAAACCTGCCGCAGGCAGAATAGCTACTGGAAGCATCAGAGCTTTACCAACTCTTTGTAAAACACCAAACAACTTTTTAAACATTTAGGTTACTCCTTTCATTAATTTCACTAAAACAGATGCCAAAAAAGGCATGAGCAACACAGTATAGAAGTTGTAATCTAACGTTATCGTTAGATTGCCCCAAGAAGGGGGTTAACAACCAAAATACTGTAATTCACTCATGCCTGATCGAATCAGTTACACGCTCGATATTCTGTTTTGTTGATGACAGTGAACATTGTAGCATCGTTTTTTTTAAGTAGCAAGCGTTTTTTTTGAAACCATGATTTGTTACAACTTTTGCACTTTAAGGAGCTTCACCATTCTTATCCATATCTTGTTCGTCCACTTTTTTCTGGGCAATACGCTGCAGGTGAATCGTCAAATAACTTACCTCAGCTTGATACACGGGAATTCGCACACGCTGTTCGATAATTTTTGTTAATTTCCAAGCCAACGAATACATCTCAGGATACTCCCGTTTCATGAGCCCATCCAGGGTTGAGGTCTCTTGTACCGCCTCTCCACGGCGTAATCTTTCTAGAACGAATCGCAGATGGGTTACCAGTCTTGAGTAATCAAGTGAATCACGTGGGATTCGATAGTCCAGATAATTTTCGACTAATCCAACCAGCTCTCCAATCAAGAGAGAATGTTGTCTAACCTCAGAAATTTGCCTATTACTAAGTGCGCTGACAATATGAAGAGCCACAAAACCTATCTCATCCACCGGCAATTCCACGCCCATAGCCTCATTGATCCGTCCAATCGCATATTCTGCCATCTTATATTCCTCAGGATAAATCTCCTTAGTTTCATACAAAAATGGATTATGAATTGGGATATCTTGTTCAAAACGACGGATAGCAAAAGAAATATGGTCGGTAAGTGCAATATGAATATGCTCATTAAGCGGCTGACGGCTACAATGCATAATATGTAATACTATTTCTTGAACGACCTCAATCAACTTCTCATCCACTTGGGGAAGAAGCTGTTTATATTGTTCCTGTTCCTCCTGGCTGCGAAGAATAAACATCTTCTCCACGGAGGATAGATTAATCTGATCACGCAGCTTGCGGTTAAACCCTATCCCTTTACCGATAACTACAACCTCGGAATATTGAGGATGCTGGGCAATGATAACGTTGTTATTCAACACCTTCGCCACTGTTATGCTACTCATTTTTGACACCTCTTTTATTTCTAAACACCTAACTTCCAGCAGCATACGCAATAAGAGATCGTACGATGAATACAAGCTTTGCTACCATCATAACACCAAGAATTGCATATTAGAAGAACACTCTGTGTCCTTACTAAGCTAGTAGATCAGAGTGAACAGCCTTAAAGGCTTTTATTTTACCTGAAAAAATCTTTAAACACCAGTGAAAGCGTCGATGTCTATATATACAATAATTCCCACGGGATGCCGATAAGCTATACGCTTCATCAAAAATCACCTGTAAACGCAGGAGCTTTTTATCATGTTGTCTAATTTAGATCAAAACAGATCAAAACATAAAGATTAAGGTATGACCAGCAGCTTTGCCAGTCATACCTTAAGTAAATTAAATCAATATAAATTGCATTAAACTAATTTTCCTTTTGTTCAGGCACAGAAGTTAAAGTGTCGCTGGCTGTACTAGATGTTACTGATGGCTGAATATATGTTGCAGGTGTAGCTGGTGCAACAGGTGCGACTGGTGTAACTGAGGCTCCTTTGCTTCCGGAAGCTTTAGTGGTCAACCCCTTGATCAGTGCCTCTACATCAATCCCTGAGACGCTCTTCAACATCTCTGGAGCGGTGGACATTAGCTGAGTCACATAATTGCTGACCCGGGCTGCACCTTCCCCGTTACCGGTATCTACAACGGTAAGTTTATCAATAGATGCCAGCGGCTTCGCAATTTGGCCAGCCAAATCAGGCAGCATTTTGACGATGATATCGAGCACCGCTGCTTCGCCGAATTTCTGGAAAGCTTCCGCCAGTTTCTCTTTGGCTTCTGCTTCCGCTAGACCGCGCAACCGGATAACCTCAGCATCCGCTGTACCTTTAGCCAGCTCTGCATCCGCCATCGCTTGACCTTCAAGGCGCTTCTGCTCAGATGTCGCTTTAGCTTGCGTCTCAATACTATATTGCAAGGCATCTGCCTCACGCATTCTCTTCGCCTTATCGGCTTCCGCCGCTTGCTCTACTGCATAACGATCCGCTTCTGCTTTTTTCTTCACTTCAGCATCATACTGCTTCTCGCGAACTTGAATTTCTTTGGCTTGCAAATCGATTTCACGTTCCTTACGTACCAGCTCAACTTTCATCTGTTCTTCAACAACGGTCTGCTTTGCACGTGCCTCTTGAATATGATAAGCCTGGTCGGCTTCCGCTTTCGCTGTATCCTGATCCCGTTTAAACGCAGCCACCTTAAGCTGGTTTTCCTTGGAGGCTTCGGCAATATTCGTATCCCGCAGCAGCTCAGCTTTTTGCCCTTGCTCTTCTGCGTTTGCCTTTTGAATTCTTGCATCCCGCACTGCTTCTGCTTCAGCAATCTCTGCATCCCGCTTCACAGCAGCTATCCGCGGTTTACCTAGTGCCTCTAGATATCCATGTTTGTCTCGCACATCCTTGATGGTAAAGGAAACAATTTGCAGACCCATTTTCTTAAGATCACGTGCCGCCACGCCTTGAACCTCTTGCGCAAAGCGGTCACGGTTACGATATACTTCCTCAACCGTCATCGAACCGAGAATGGCCCGCAGATGACCTTCAAGAACTTCTTGTGCTTCGCTCTTCAGTGCTTCAATCGGTTTGCCCATAAATTGCTCAGCAGCTGTCGCCACATCTTCCGTTGAGCTACCCACTTTAATGATCGCTACACCGTCGGCAATAACCGGAACCCCTTGTTCGGTGTATACCTCCGGGGTCGTCACATCAAGTTTATGAGAAAGAAGCGACATAAATTCAGCCTTCTGAAAGACTGGGAGTATAAAGGCCCCGCCCCCGCGTACAATCTTTATTTTACGACCAGAACCATCGTCTGAAATATGATTTTTCCCCAAGAACGACCCCGTTACGATCATCCCTTCATCGGGTCCAACCGTTTTGTAACGTGCCCAGAATGCGATACCTAGCACAAACAAAACAGCAACGACAACAGCAGGGACTAACAAATACTCAGGAATACCGAACATTAAAGATCCACTCCTCTTCTCTTTTCGAATTCTGATACCAATGCAACGCCTTCTCTAACCTCCACTACAACAACTTTAATCCCTGCTGGAAGCAGCTCATGATCAAAGCTTGCTGCCGTATGCAGGCTATTGCCGGCGCCAAACTTTACCATAATCTCACCATAACCAGTGGGGGGAACAGGAATTGTGATTTCCCCAATCTTGCCAGGCAGATCACTCATTGAGAAACCATTGGACATTTCGCTTTTTTCCATGGGCTTAACCACCCCTAGATACATAAGTACTCCCAAAAAAGCGGCGGCTAACAAAGACAAAGCAATGATCGCCCCAGCTTCCAGAGCGCTGTACCGGGTTAGAAGAATGCCCGCTCCGCCGAACACGGTTATTCCTCCTGCCAATACGGTGGGATTCAGAAAATCTACGGATACGAAATCAAAGACCCCATGCAAGGCATCTCCGATCACATCACCCACCAGGACGCTGACTATGGCAAATATGACGCCTAGCGCCAAGCAGCCTAAATACAGCGTTTGCATTTTTATTTCCTCCTGTCTTCAATCAGGACTGTCATATTACATTAAACGTACAAAGTAGGTCCTTGGTTTCACAATCTTTGGATATTCACCCAAATAAGTTCCATTCAGAGGATAAGCATGCTCACATTGGCACTATTTTATTACATGTGCTGGGGTTGTCCTAAAGGACGTCCAATAGTTGCTGAGGCGCTGATTTTTGTTGGTAACACTCTCGCGCGTATGAAGGGGTTATGCTGTTTACGCGCCTTCGGCCCATCGGACTCAACAGACCCTATTTGCCGTTTTATCCGACATTTGGTATGCTATCGGACCGCATAGCCACTATTGGCATTGAAACCAGCAAATATAAGAGCATTTCCAAGCAATAGTGTCTCTGGTGTCCGAAAACTTGCTCAAAAGACTGAAAATTCGCATATAACGTCAGT
>NZ_JBBODA010000025.1:0-83217 GCF_038002705.1 Paenibacillus sp. FSL H7-0716 | reverse complement strand
TAGCACCAGCACTAGACCTACGCCGCCCTTCCACACCTACCAGCACTAGACCCTGCACCAGCCACCAACACAGCCCAACTCCAGTTACTCAAGGTCTTCTCAAACAAATAAGCGGTCGCTCGGATGTTTATCCCGAGCGACCGCTTATTTTATCACAACCCCTTATATACTCTTACGTCCTAACTTGATCCCACCATTACATTACATGACGTGACTCTACAGTTAGAGTCATTTTTTGCGCGTTCCATCATTTCTACGACGGTATAGAACAGCCCCAGCTATAGCTACTAGAACGATAATTATTCCACTAATCCCCACATTAACAAGTGGAAAGGAATCACTGTCCGCAGCGGGGTCCCCCGCTTGATCAGGCTCATTACTCCCTGCTCCTGACTCCGGTGAATTATTCGGGGTTACCTCCGGAGAAGCGGTAGGCGTCGTTGCCGAAATACCCGGCCCCAGCTCTTTTAGATCCACTGAGTCAGCGGTTAGCCGCTTAGTTCGACTGCATAAACTAGCCTCCAGATTACCAGAGTCTCCACCGTCTCTAGCATAAGCATAGACAATGTAACTTTCCCCTTCCACAAACTCAAAGCCGCAGCTTGCAGAAGATAAAGCCGTAGTCAATGTAACTTGGTTTCCCTCGACCCCTTTCCAGCTGGAATCCACCTCAAAGGTTACCTTTACTGGATCAGCAGAAGAAATTATGTTCCCCTGAGACGGCTCCTTCATGTCCACTACTTTCCCGACAAAGACAGCTGTACTTTTCTCAAGAGCTTCCAGTGGCTCCGCAGGCATAACACAGGAACAAGCGTAAGTGACTGAGGGCCGCACCGTCAGCAAAGCCGTAAATATTAATAGGACACCTAGAAATATCATCATTGGACTTCGGAAATTGATCTTTCGCACTTTGATCTTTCGCACTTTGATAACCCCCTTCTTTACCTTACAGACGGAGCAAACGTGGAAAGTGTTACAGGAATTCCCAAACAAGTGATACAAGTTTACCCGGGAGCAATTCCCCTAATCCTCTTTTTAATTCCTCTAATCTTCTTCTTTAATTCCTCTAATCCTCTTTAACTCCTCATATCCTCTTCATTAATCCCCCATACCTGCTGTACCACTCACAGACTGTGCGCGATCCCAATCAAACGCTGTATTCCTTCGCGCAGCACCCCTTCGCTTGCAAAGGAATAACTTAGGCGAAGCCTTAACTTCATTTCCCCCAGTGGATCAAATAACTCCCCAGGAACAAAAGCGATCGACTGCGCCATACTTGAAGCAAACAGGCGATCCATCGTAAGATGCTCCGGTAGTTTCACCCATAGATTTAATCCGCCTTGCGGAGTCGTCCATTCCCAGCCAGTTCCCGCCAGCTCCTCTTCCACGATTTCCTTATGCACTTGAAGCGCAATGCGCAGCTTACCGAGATGCTGTTGCAAGCGTGGGGAGGTGTAGTAATGTAGAAATATTTTTTGATTCAGCAGCGGAGTGCCATTGTCCGCGAGTGATTTGGCCGTGATTAGACGCTCCATAAATGGATATCGGCAAGCCACCGCACAGATTCGTAAGCCAGGGGCTACATATTTACTGAAGCTGCTGATATAGATCACCCACCCCTCCGTATCATAAGCAAAAAAGGGCGGCGGCGGCTCCTCATCAAAATACATATCGCGGAACGGGTCATCCTCCACCAGTAAACAGCGATAACGTTCGGCCAGTTCTACCAACAGCTTGCGTTGTTGCACAGGTACCGTGTATCCAGTTGGATTGTGATGCGTTGGATTAATGTAGAACATACGCGGCTTATGCTTTTTCATCAAAGCTTCTACTTCCTCCAGATCATATCCCTCCGGAGTGATCTCTACCGGGACCAACCGTGCCCCCTCCCGGCGAAAAATATCCATAGCAACACTATAAGTAGGCCGCTCCACAAGCACCGTATCCAGAGGACCAAGTACAATCCGGGCAATCAGATTGATCGCCTGCTGCGCACCCGAGGTAATAAGCAGCTCTTCCGAAGTTAACTGCAGCCGATGTTGCTTCCGAAAGTGGTGGCTTAACGTCTCACGCAGCTCGTTATCCCCCTGGACCGAGGCATACGTTCCCATTACCTTGGGATATAGATCGAACACTTTTTTGACATAGTCAGATAGAAAAAGATTCGGCAGCAGCCCCGGATCAATCAGCGCCTGCGAGAACTGATACTTAACTGGCACTCTCTGAATATCAGACAGCGGATTAGTGAGCGCATAAGCCGATACTGCGGCTCCTACTTCAATAGCAGGAAGCGAGATTATGGGTGCCACGTAATATCCTGATTTATCTTTTACATAAACCTTTCCATCCTCCGTCAACCGTCTGTACGCTTTGAATACGGTCAGTCGATGTACCTTAAGCTCCTCCGCCAGCAGCCGTATAGAAGGAAGCTTATCATGTGCGACCCACTCCCCTCGCTCCATGCGATTTAATAGAAATTCATAGACCTGCCGAAACAAAGGATGATTATGCTCCGCTCCCACAACCTTTTTCATCTGGCTACAACTCCTCTCCGAACAACCTTGTAATCATATTGTACACGATTTCTGAATTAATCTGTTCTACTCAAGGCAATCTGTTCTGTCCCCTCCCCTATATGATTAACAAAATGCCAGCTTATAAATTTTTATATTTTATAAAGCACAAAAAAGGGGACTTTTAAAATGATCTTATTTGCTTATGCACTTGTATGTCTGATCTTCGGCACGACCTTTCTAGCTATCAAAATCGGCGTAGATGCCGGTGCGCCTCCTTTTTTTTCAGCGGGCTTAAGATTTTTTGTCGCGGGCGCTGTTCTATTCCTATGGATGGTCTGGAAACGTAAAGCCAGCTTCTCCTTGCTGTTGCGCAAAGAAATGTTGTTCACCGGGTCTGCTCTAACCTTCGGCACCTTCGCGGGTCTCTACTGGGCTGAACAATATGTTTCTTCAGGGCTTGCAGCTGTACTCTCTGCCACTGGACCGATCATGATCCTGCTGCTCCAAACCTCTATTCTTCGGCAAAAAGCACCCGCCATCTCCCTATATGGCTGCATCATCGGCTTCACTGGCGTACTGCTGCTGGTTCTCCCCAATCTCGCCGTTGATATTTCACCACTGTGGCTCATCGGTTGCGCCGTAGTCCTAATTGGAGAGTGTTGCTATGCTGTAGGTGCGATTTACTCCAAAAAAGTAATTAACAGTATGCCCGAGGTCTCACCGATTGCGCTAAATGCGGCTCAAATGATGTATGGCGGTGCGCTGTTATTCATTCTTTCTTTTGCCACGGAAAAAGTACATCCTGCATTTCTCTTCTCATTCGAGACAGCAGGTTCACTGCTCTATCTCACAGTTATCGGCTCCATGGTCGGCCATACCTTGTTCTACTGGCTCGTAGCTAAGACCAACCCAGTGTTTCCTTCTACCTGGCTTTATATTTCTCCACCGATTGCGGTGGGTGTAGGCTTTTTCTTTTACAAGGAGTCCGTATCTTGGATTACAATTCTCGGAGTGTTCACCATCATTGCCGGAACAATCCTAGTGAATGCTGATGCTTTAAAGCAATTACTGCAAAAAAAGAAGATCAACACTATTGCGTTAAAAAAATCAAATATATGACGTACTATATATTGCATTTATGACCACTATTGCGTATTATATAAACAAGTTAAATTAAACACAGCTAAATATGACTCATATATGAAAGGAGGATTCGCTTAACGGCGCTTCTTTTCTAAAGAGGAATGCCTTTTTATCGGAAGTGGAGGGAATTGTGATCGAACTGACATCACGTCAAATAGAGATTATCGATATCGTTAACAAAAGAGCTCCGATTACCGGCGAACAGATTGCCGAAAGTTTGAATCTTACCCGGCCTACAATTCGCTCGGATCTGTCTGTTTTGGTTATGCTCAAATATATCGACGCCAAGCCGAAGGTCGGGTACTTCCCAGGATTGAAATCATCCAGTCGTCAGGGAAGCGGTTATCTGCTGCAGGAAACGATGGTCAAAGAAATTCAAAGTGTACCTATAGTTATCCGTGAGACCACAACTATTCAAGATGCCGTAGTTACGCTTTTTCTACAAGATGTAGGCACTCTTATTATCTGTGACGAAGAGGGTAAACTCACGGGCGTTGCTTCACGTAAGGATTTCCTAAAGGTAACCTTGGGCAACCCCGGTGCAGTCTCCATGCCCGTAAGCATGGTTATGACGCGCCAGCCCAAAGTGGTCACAACTTCACCAGATGAGCCGGTGCTTGAAGCTGCACATAAGATGATTTTTCACGAGGTAGACAGTTTGCCGGTGGTTGTTCCCAGCGCCGCTGAAGACGGCGGTACAAAACTGGATGTGGTAGGACGTTTAACAAAAACCTCCATCATCAAACTTCTCCTCGAACTTGAAGCCAAAGGATAACAGGAGGAACCCATGAGCATCGAGCAATCTTCCAACTTAATAACGATATGCTCGGATTCTATAGGAGATACGGCAGAGGCTGTCGTGCAGGCCGTTATTCACCAATTTCAGAATCAGCAGGTCACCATTAAAAGATACGGCAATATTAGGCATGAAGACGAGCTACGCAAGCTTATGGAAGAAGCAGCTCAGCATCAAGGTTTTGTCGCCTATACATTAGTGCAGCCAGAATTAAGAGAAATGATCCGCGAGGAAGCGGTACGTCTTGATTTGCGGATCGTTGATATCATGGGCCCTATGATGCAGGCCTTCATTGATACCTTCGACGATGCTCCTCAGCAGCGGCCGGGTCTTCTCCACCAGCTCGACGAGAATTATTTCCGCCGCATAGAAGCTATAGAATTCACCGTCGCCTGTGATGACGGCCGTGATCTGGGTGCCATGCTCAAAGCCGATATCGTTCTGCTGGGCATGTCCCGTACTTCAAAGACACCGCTTAGTATCTTTTTAGCCCATAGAGGAAAAAAAGTCGTTAACTATCCGATTATCCCGGAGATTGGTCCTCCACAAGAACTATTAAGCTTGCCGCCGAACCGGCTTATCGGATTAACCATGAAACCCGAGTACATGCTGAAGGTCCGCTCTGAGCGGCTTAAGGTTCTCGGATTACCGACAGGCTCCCAATATGCAAGTCTGGAGCGGATCACCGAAGAGATGGAATACGCCACTTCATTGTTCAACAAGCTGGGCTGTCCTGTAATTGATATTACTGACAAGGCTATAGAAGAAACCGCTGGTATTATTATGGGTTATATCTAAATTTCAGTTTACAAAATATATAGAATGCACTGGAGGGAATTAGAATGGAGCGCGAACTGGCCCTTGAGATTGTACGGGTAACTGAACTAGGTGCTTTATCCTCGGCTCGTTGGATTGGGCGGGGCGATAAAAATGCGGCAGATGATGCAGCCACGACTGCGATCCGTTCCATGTTCGATTCTGTGTCCATCGACGGAACTGTTGTGATTGGTGAAGGAGAGATGGATGATGCTCCAATGCTCTATATTGGTGAGAAAGTCGGGAACCAAAAAGGTCCCTCTGTCGATGTAGCCGTCGATCCACTCGAAGGAACTGAGGTTGTTGCCTGCGGCCTGCATAATGCGCAATCTGTTATTGCTATAGCAGATAAAGGCAGCCTGCTGCATGCCCCGGACATTTATATGGAGAAGTTAGCCTGCGGGCCCGAGCTTGCCGGTAAGCTTAGACTCGAGGACCCTGTAGAGATCACTCTGCAAAAAGCCTGCCATTACACTGGCAAATCCCTCTCCGAGTTAACCGTAATGGTGCTGGATCGCAAACGGCATGAGCAGCTGATTAATAGCCTGCGTGAAGCCGGGGTACGAATTAAGCTGCTTGGTCACGGAGATGTCGCTGGCGCTATTGCGGCTGCACTGCCAGACAGCGATGTCGATTTATATATGGGTTCCGGTGGAGCACCGGAAGGTGTTCTTGCTGCCGCTGCACTGAAATGCCTTGGTGGTGAAATGCAGGGCAGATTGCTCCCGGATGGACCCATAGAGCTGCAGCGCTGTGTACGCATGGGAATTGCCAATCCAACGCGAGTGCTATACATGGAAGACATGGTTGGCACGGGCGACGTCCTCTTTGCCGCCACGGGTGTAACGTCAGGTGAATTCCTGAACGGTGTCCGTTTTATCGGCAAAGAACGCGCGGAGACACATTCGGTAATCATGCGGGCACAGAGCCGGACAATCCGCTATATCCGCAGCATTCATTTCCTGCCAGGAAAAGAAATACCGGCTGCGCAGACCGTTAGACAAAATGCTGTGTCTCTATAAAACCACAAAAAACAGGCTATCTCACTAGCAGTATCCTTTGCTAGTGAGATAGCCTGTTTTGTTTTTTTACACTGAATGCTAATTGCTTCTTATTTATTTCCAATACGCTCACTCGCTAATGGATCTATATTAGCAACTTTCTCAAAGCGTTCTGCGTTCAGGCTGTTATACTTTGCGAAGATTTGTTTCACTTCTTGCTCCTTCTGCTCGCCTTCCACATCCACCATTACTAGAATATGACCTTCATCCACGTAATTATCGTAGCTCTCTGCTTCCTCTTCAGGAATGCCAAGGCCAATAAGCCCACCGACTAACCCGCCACTGCCTGCGCCTATCGCCGCTCCGGCTAGTGTTGCCGCAAGAGGTCCGGCTGCAATAATAGGTCCAATACCAGGAATAGCCAAAGCGCCAATTCCCATCAGCAGCCCCGTTACTCCACCCAGCAGGCCACCAGTAGCTGCACCAGTAGCCATACCTTCCGGGGCCACGGTTCCCGACTCGTCTCTAAGCGTTTCCTCATCCGCTTTATTTCTCGCGATTATCGAAATATCCTCTGTCCTACAGCCCTGACGCTTCAACTCCTCAATAGCTCGCGAAGCTTCGTATTCGGCAGCAAAGACACCCACTATTCTCTTATTCATCTCCATTACCTCCTATTGATGTAGTTAGCTCATACGTTCAGCTTCATAGCTTACTTAACCAAACTGGACAAGGATAAACTACGATCTTTGAATTGCCTGCAATTCCGAGTTAATATTCCTTCTAAAATATGCTGTATAATAAAAGTAAGCGGGTACAACTACCCTAGATCAACTCTATAGAAGAAAGAGAAGGAATCATCCATGGCGATATTTAACTATAATTCTGAGCGTCCCTTCCGAGGCAATCCCGACTTGCATCTCCATTACTGGGGGCGGGAGCAGTGTCTTCCCGGGCATTTTTTTGGGCCTGGGGTCCGTGACGTATATAAGATACACTTTATCCATACAGGAACAGGTGAAGTTACTGTGGGTGAACAGACCCATTATCTTAAACCAGGACTAGCTTTTCTCACCTATCCGCATATCGTAACTGCCTACACAGCAGACATAGCAAATCCATGGACCTATTCTTGGGTAGCTTTTACCGGGGAGCAGGTTGATTATATTTTAGCCAAAACTGCCTTGTCACCTGAGCATCCGATTTTTCCAATGGATGAGCAGCTTATGCCTAATTTGTACGAGCTCCTGACACAAGCAGCTGAAGCTTCGGACAGCCTGGATCTACCTCTAAAAGCAATTATGTATGAGTTCTTCTCTCTGTTACTTCGAGCGGTGCCAGCAGTTCCAGATGTACTTCCTCTACCACGTCAAAAGAGTATTTACGTCGAGCAATGCCTGCACTTTTTGCATACACATTATTGTGAAAATATTTCGGTTGAGATGATGTCCTCTTCGCTCAAGCTGGATCGCAAATATTTATCCTCCTTGTTTAAACGGACAATAGGTATGCCACCTCAGCAATATTTATTAAATTTCCGCATCGCTAAGGCGTGCGAGCTGCTGACAGAGACCCTATGCACGATTGGTGAAATCTCACGTTCTGTAGGCTATCAGGACCCCTTACTCTTTTCGCGGATGTTCAAGAAGGTGAAAGGTTGTTCGCCAAAAGAATACCGTAGCCGTCATCTCGAAAATGACATTGTACTATAAACTCCTTCCTTGCTGACATACGTTTGTCTGCGATCTTTCGCTACAATAAGGACGTAACTTACTAAGTAATAAGTGTTTATAGGAGGAATAAATCATGTATAACGCAAGCGCTACCAGATATGACAATATGAAATATAATCGCACCGGAAAGAGCGGTCTACTCCTGCCAGCGATCTCGCTTGGTCTATGGCATAACTTTGGCGGCAACGACTTATTTGAGAATGGCCGCGCCATGGTAAGAAGAGCTTTTGATCTTGGAATCACTCATTTTGACCTTGCCAATAATTACGGTCCACCCGCAGGCTCCGCCGAAGAAAGCTTTGGCCAAATTCTTAAAAAGGATCTGACCCCTTATCGTGATGAGATGGTTATCTCGACTAAAGCTGGTTATTATATGTGGGCTGGTCCTTATGGTGAATGGGGCTCCAAAAAATATCTCGTCTCCAGCCTAGATCAAAGCTTAAAACGTATGGGACTGGATTATGTTGATATTTTTTATCACCACCGCCCAGATCCAAATACACCACTGGAAGAAACCATGGCTGCGCTGGACCTCGTGGTACGCCAAGGTAAAGCGCTTTATGTCGGGATTTCGAATTACGGACCTGAACAAACACGCGAAGCGGCACAAATTCTGCGTCGACTTGGCACGCCATGCCTGATTCATCAGCCAAACTATTCCATGATGTCCCGCTGGATTGAAGATGGCTTGCAGGATGTATTGTCTGAAGAAGGTATCGGCTCCATTGTGTTCTCCCCGCTACAAGGTGGCATACTGACCGATCGCTATCTCAACGGAATCGCTCCTGATTCCCGTGCCGCTGGCCCAAGTGTATTCCTGTCTGAGAATGCCATTACCGAAGAGGCGATCGGCAAGGTTCGCAAACTGAACGAGATTGCTGCTGCACGTGGACAAAAAATGTCTCAGCTAGCGTTATCTTGGGTACTCCGTGGAGGCAAAGTAACTTCTGCATTGATCGGCGCAAGTAAGGTAAGCCAGATTGAAGATGCCGTCGCTTCCTTAAATGCCCCAGAGCTTAGCGCTGAAGAGCTAGAGCAAATTGAGGCAATTCTGCGGGGATAATGCTTAGTTATAACAAGACAAAGACCAATGAGGTCAGGCAGCTTAAAGCTGCTCTGGCATTTCATTGGTCTTCTTTTTTATAGATTAGAGTTCTATTTGCTCACCCAAAAATCTGCGTGATGTACACCATGATCAATAATCCAAAAATAAACGAATACGTCGAAGGACGCTCATAACCATGGCCATGACTCTCCGGAATCAGCTCCTTGTAGACGATAAAGAGCATAGCTCCGGCTGCAAAAGCGAGACCATAACCCACAACATTATGCAGGTAACTGGCAGTAAAATACCCGATCACCGCAGATACCATCTCCATCAAACCGGTAAGCGTAACGATTCCTAAGGCTTTTAGCTTGCTTGTTCGCGAATTCATTAGAAAGACTGCAAGAATCAAACCTTCCGGCATATTCTGTGCGCCAATGGCAATCGCCACGGTAGGACCTAAACTGGCCTGTTCGCTGGCATAACTGAAACCTGTACTGAGGCCTTCTGGTATGTTGTGGATGAACAGCGCAATCATAACAAGCAGCGCTTTTGAATCCATATTGGTATAACCGGGCTTATTCTCCACATCGATATGCGGGATGTTATTTTCAATTAAATCAAGCAGCAGCACTCCGGTAATCAAGCCCAAGGTTAAAGCGATAATCCCCGATTCTTTGATCGACTGCGGCATGAGTCCAAACGTGGAGGCGGACACCATAATCCCCGCAGTGAAGGCTACGAGGATATCTTTCCACTTCTCGGATAACCTCTTCACGAACAGGATCGGAAATGCTCCAAGAACGGTAGCCATTGCCGATACAAAGCTGCCAATAAGCGCAGATTCCAAACCTTCAACTCCTTTGGTACAAGTCGGATAGACCAACATATGTTTCAGAAAAAATAATTATTACTTTTTCATACATTTTCGAATGGTCCAATATAGTATGGATCATATCATAAAAGACCTCCCCTAGGTTCGGTTCATACCCTAAGGAGGTCTTTGTCTCACATATCATTATGCAACTCGGTTACACCAGCTTCTTCCGGATCTTGCCGGAAATCAAATCAATAATTGTGATCATCGCAATGATACCTAGCAGTATAATCCCCACGCGATCCCAATTCCGTGAACTGAGCGCGAAGATTAACGGTGTGCCGATCCCCCCTGCTCCAATCACACCTAGAATCGTAGCCGAACGAACGTTAATTTCGAATCTATATAAGGTATAGGATAAGAATCCCGGCAGCACCTGCGGTAACACCGCAAACCACAATACCTGCATGCGGCTGGCACCAGAAGAAATTAAAGCTTCGAGTGGACCGTTGTCGATATTCTCAATCTCATCCGCGAACAATTTGCCGAGCATGCCCACCGAATGTAGTCCCAGAGCTAGCACACCTGCAAAAGAACCCGGTCCAACAGCCTTGATGAATAACAAAGCCATAATAATCTCAGGGAAGGTTCGTATAAAGCTCAACATCAGCTTGCCGGAACCTGAAATTACCTTTCCCTTGCTCATGTTAACTGCAGCCCAAAATGCAAAAGGAATACATAAAAAGGTCGAGATAAAAGTGCCTAGGATTGAAATAGCTAACGTCTCGAGCAATCCCCGCAGGAGATCCTCCCCATCTGGTAAATAAACGAAGGCCCAGTCAGGTGAGAATATCCCGGCAAAAATTGCTTTAGTAATGATCCCGGCGGTTTCTTTGAATCCATTAAACGGCACTCCCGAAAAAGCCCAAATATATAACGCGGCTAGGGCTACATAAATCAGCCAACGAAAACGGTTTTTACGGGGTTTAGGGACAAGGGTATTCCATGATTTACTCATATTAATTTCTCCCGCAGCTTAGTGCTTACATAATCAATAATCAGTACTACTGCTAATGTGAACAAGATGATGGTGCAAGTCTTATCGTATTCCAAAAAGCCTAGGGTGACTTCATAATAGTGGCCGATCCCACCCGCTCCTACCAGACCTAAAACCGCCGCAGCACGAACATTAATCTCGAAGGCATATAGGACATAAGACATAAAATGAGCCTGTACCTGTGGAATGACTCCGAACATAATGCGTTGAATCTTATTAGCCCCCACTGAAGTCATTGCTTCCAAAGGTCCTTGATCAATCGTCTCCATCGTTTCATAGGTAAGCTTGGCGATCAGCCCCAACGAAAATATCGTCAAAGCAAATATCCCAGGAAGCGCACCGAGGCCGAAAATGGCCACAAAGATAGAAGCCAACAGCAGATCGGGAATCGTGCGGATCAGGTTCAGCAGCATACGGACCGGATAATGAAGCCAACGGCTTTGCGTAATATTGCTTGCACACAACAGCGCAACCGGAACCGCTAGAATGGCACCAAACGTTGTGCCAACCAGCGCCATCCGGATCGTCTCCAGCATCGCATCTATAATGTTGTCAAAATACCCCCAGTTCGGGGGAAACATTTCCTTAAGCAAATCAAGCATATTCGGCAGACCGGAAATCAGCTCTCCGAAGGATGAATCGGTTAAGACAGCACTTCTCCACAGTAATACTACTAATATAATGGCTGTAAAATAATGTTTTATCTTTCTTGGCGGTTTGGGATGTAGCTTCTCTGCATTCACACTCATCTCACACGCCTCCGAGTACAGGCTCACCCAACAACTCATCCTGATGAATCGGTCTGCCGTAAATCTCCGCAAACCTCTCATCGGTTGCCTCTGATACAGGACCATCGAAGACAACCTCTCCTGCCCGGAGCCCGATAATCCGGGTAGCGTATTCTCTAGCCAGATCAATAAAATGCAAATTCACAATGGTCGTAATCCCGAGTTCCATATTAATCTTCTTTAGATCATCCATAACCTGCTTGGTTGTGAGCGGATCTAGTGAAGCTACAGGTTCATCTGCGAGGATAATCTGTGCCTCCTGCGCAAGAACACGGGCAATAGCTACACGTTGCTGCTGACCTCCAGATAGCTGATCTGCACGTGTATAGGCCTTCTCGGCGATATTTACCCGATCAAGGGATTCGAAGGCTAAATCGATATCCTTTTGTGGGAATCTGCCAAGTATCGTCCGCAGTGTGGAATGATAGCCCACCCGTCCTGCCAAAACATTACGAAGCACAGTCGTACGTTTCACTAAGTTGAAGCTTTGGAAGATCATTCCGATATTCCTACGGATCATTCGTAGCCGGCTTCCTTTTGCATTCGTAATGGACTGTCCGTTAATAAGAATATTACCTTCGGAAATATCATGAAGCCGGTTAATGGAACGCAGCAAGGTCGACTTCCCTGCTCCCGAAAGACCAACAATAGCTACAAATTCTCCGGCTGGAATGATCAGGTTAATGTTGTTTAATCCTTTGGTTCCGTTTAGATACGTTTTGGATACATTACGAAGCTCTATCATGAAATCATCCCTTTATGTGTTTTCGTATATTCGTATAAAAGAGATAGCCAGATCCGGGGGGGAATCCGGAGCTGGCTATCCTTAATGCCTGTTATACACCAACATCGTTGTATCCTTGAACGGCCTGTTCTACTCTGTTTTTACTTTACTGTTGTATTCGCGAACAATGTCAAAGTTGCTGTCTTGTGATTTCACATAACCTTCATGAGAGTAAATGTCTTTGATAATCTCATGGCCTTCTGTGTCAGCTGCGATATCAATGAATGCCTGCTGGATTTTTTCAATCCATTCTTTATTCATATCTGAACGGACCGAAATCGTATCGTTAGGAATTTTATCAGTAAAGGCGAGAACTTGAGTATCTTCAAATACTTTTGGATAATCCTTAACGACCGTGTTCCGGGCATCTTGGAAAATAGCTGCTGCATCTACGTCACCATTCAGCACAGCAAGCACGCCTTGATCATGACCTTTAACCGTAATGGCTTGTATATCCTTCAGCGGATCAAGTCCCGCATCCATAAGCGTTGCAGCCGGCCATACAAATCCTGCAGAGGATGTAACGTTTTGATAGGCAATTTTTTTACCTTTCAAATCGGCAACCGATTTGATCGCAGAATCTTTCTTGACGATAATCATAGATTTATAGAAATCTGCTAATTCATCTGTTGGACCACCGGTTTCATCATTTACACCAAAACGTTGAGCCTGAAGAATAACCTCAGCTGCTCCTTTTTCTTTAGCTAACACGTAAGCAGTTGGAGGAAGGAAACCTACATCCACTTTTTTAGAGGCCATAGCTTCGATAACGGTGTTGTAATCAGTAGAGACACTTACTTCTACAGGAATACCGAGCTTGTCACCCAGTAATTTTTCAAGAGGTTTCGCTTTAGCTTCGAGCGTATCTGCATTTTGAGAAGGAACAAATTGTACAGTAAGCTTCTCTGGAACATAACCCTCTGCTACAGGAGCTGCCGTTTCCTTCGGTGCATTTGCCCCGTCCGTCGATCCTTGGTTTGCATTATTTGTAGTGTTGTTAGCGCCACAACCACTAAGCAATGTAATAGACATCATTAGCGGCAATACGAATTTACTGATTTTTCTCAAACGAAAGACCTCCACTGTTTTCTATTTTTATTTTTGAGTACTTCTAAACTATAGATGTGTTTTATTAAATCAATAGCAACCAAGCATCAAATATATGTAAAATTTATTCCAATCTCTTAAAGTTAGCAAATTATCTGCTAGAATGAGGTCTGAACTTATTATCAGGAGGGGCTACCTATGAATAAAGAGAATTCAATTACCTGTGAAATCCTCGTAACAAGTGATCTACATGGACATTTTGGGCCCGTCGATTACCGCACGGGGGGGAAACGACCAGCAGGCTTAGCAACAATTGCTACCCTCATTAAACAAGAAAGATCCCATACTCCTGAGCTGATCCTTATAGATAACGGCGATCTTATTCAAGGCACACCGTTAACTTATTATGCAGCTACACATTATAGTAATGAGCTGAATCCGGGCATAGCTGCACTAAATGAATTGAAATATGACGCTGCAATTATTGGCAACCATGAATTCAATTTTGGCAAAACTCTGCTGAATAAAGCCGTTCAGGATTCCCGCTTTCCTTGGTTATCAGCTGGAATTATAGATAACACGACAAATCAACCCGCCTTTGGTAAACCCTATATCATCAAATGGGTAGATAAAATCAAAGTAGCCGTTCTAGGGGTTACGACGCATTACATCCCCCACTGGGAGAACCCTAGCCATATTGAAGGGCTTCAATTTGAGGATTCGCTAGAGACTGTAAAGCATTGGTGTGCCATTATACGGGCAGAAGAGCAGCCTGATCTGCTCGTTGTAGCTTACCACGGCGGATTCGAACGCGATCTAAGCAGTGGAGAACCTGTAGAAAGATTAACGGGGGAGAATCAAGCCTACGCCATGTGTACAGAGGTAGAGGGCATAGATGTGCTAATTACCGGACATCAGCACCGCTCCATAGCTGGGGAGTTGAACGGTGTTACAATCATACAACCTGGTTGTAATGGACTATCCCTCGGTAAAATTTCAGTTATCTTCCAAAAAGAAAATACACACTGGAAGATTCAGCGTAAACATGCCGAGCTCCTTAACGTTAATGAGACAACAGCCGCAGATGATGTAATCCTAGAGCTGAGCAGTACTCTTGAATCAAAAACACAAACCTGGCTGGATGAGAGAATAGGAACGGTTATCGGGGACCTGTCTATTTCCAGGGCTGATGAATGCCGCTTAGCTGACCATCCTTTTATAGAATTTATGAATAAGGTACAAATGGAGGCTGCTGGCGTAGATATTTCTACAGCAGCCTTACTCAGTAACGATTGCAAGGGTTTCAGCGAAACCATCACACGCAGAGACATTTTATCGAACTTCATTTATCCCAACACCTTAACCGTCCTAAGACTGACAGGACAAGATATTAGAGAGGCCTTAGAACAAACCGCTAACTATTTCCAACAAGACGAGAACGGAATAATTGTCGTTAACCCCGCCTACATCGAGCCTAAACCGCAGCATTACAATTATGATATGTGGGAAGGAATACAATACGAGCTTGATACCGCTAGACCTGCAGGCGAAAGAGTCCTCCATCTGCTGTACCGAGGACAGCCTATAGAGGACTCTAAAGAATATGAGGTTGTTATGAACAATTATAGAGCCAGCGGTGGCGGAGATTATGAGATGTATAAGGGTAAACCGATTGTTCAAGAAATTATGATCGACATATCTGAAATTGTCACGGACTACATTGAAAAGCATGGCCAAATTGAAGCTACCTGTGACCATAATTGGAGAGTTGTTTAGGCTTTAGCGATGAACACCCCAATGTCGCTCTCTATCAGCTTCAACGCACTTCTCCAGAAGTCGACGGAGTGAACATCTATATCCATTGTTGTTGCTACATCAACAATATTATGTTTGCTGGTATCCCTAAGGAACTGGCGATACTTAGGGGCGAACTCTTCGCCCCTCTTTAAATATTCCGCGTACAGCCCTTTAGAGAATAACAAACCAAAGGAATACGGGAAATTCAAAAATTCATTACTAGCCATAAAATATCCAGCTTTGTTCATCCACATGTACGGATGGATTGTACCCGGGTCAATGCCCTCACCATAGGCTTCCACCATACAGGCAATCATCAATTCATTTAGCGCTTGAACAGACAGCGGGCCTAATGCTCTTCTCTCATATAATTTGATCTCAAATAAATAACGGGCATAAAAGTCTACAAGATAATAACCGGCATCAGAAATACTTCTCTCCAGAATAAGCAGAGCTTCCTTCTCCGTTGAATTTGTAATTATGGCATGGTTCACTATCGTCTCACAAAAAATCGAAGCCGTTTCAGCAATCGGAATCGGGTAATCCGTATTCAGCATCGTTTCATTAGCCAGACAGGAGCTATGATAGGCATGGCCGAGCTCATGGGCAAGGATACTAATATCTATGGCATTTCCGGTGAACTGGGTCATAATTCTGCTCTCGCCAATCGGAAAAATATCAATGCAGAGTCCATAACCTCCTTTGCCTGATCTAGGTTCTGCATCAATCCATTGCTGATCAAAAGCCTTCTGAGCAAAACAAGCCAGTTCCTCACTAAAGGTTGCGAAGCTCGCGATGATTGTATCTTTGGCGTTAGCGTATGTAATTTTCCCGTTTTCTACACCGACTGGTGCAAAAATATCGTAAAAAGGCAGCTTTCCCGGATGTCCCAGCAGCTCGGCTTTCTTTTGATAATAGGTATGAAAGGCTGGCAGGCTCTCCCCAAGAGCAGTGAGCATAGCGGCTAAAGTCTCACTGTCCATTCTCGAAGCGATTAACACTTTTTCCAGAGAAGATTGATAACCCCGCATGCCATAAATCGTCAGCGCCTCACCACTAATGCCATTTAAGCAGGCTGCGCAGACCTCAGCAATAAGACTACAGGCTTCTGCCTCTGCTTCATAAGCAGCTTTTCTTAAGCTGGCGTTATTCTCATAAGCCATACTTCTTAGCTCCGCAAGTGTCACTTGTCTGGTTTGCCCATCCACCACTAAATCTGCAAGTGTACTTGAAGTCCTCTCCATATACAGTCTGCTCCATGCTTTGGATCCTGTACTCTGCATTTTGGCTATAGCCATTTCAAGTTCTTCGCTTAACTCATAGCGGGATTGTAACAGGAGTTCTCGCAAATAAAATTGATGCTCCATTAGATAAGGTGAGCTAACGATAAGCTCATCCATATGATCACAAGTGCTAAACCAGCGCTTAAAAGCCACAACTACCCCAATGATTTCTGAATTGGCCTCCTCAATATCATCAGCAAGATTCATGGCTTCCTCGCAGCCACGATCTGCGCTGAGTGTTAACTCTGCATAAGCTAACAAGCATACATATATGCTTTTATAATCATTATAAATTCTTAAAAAGCCCTCCACAGGCATGGCTGTAACGTCTTTTTCATTCAAATGGTGCTTAGCCCACCGCTTTAAATCTTGTACATGCTGGCCCAGTAGCTTGCGATCCCTTTTTAACTGCTCCGATTCAAAGGAAGGATATAAACTATCTAAGTTCCATGTCATATTCATCCGCAAATCTCTCCCCCTTCGATTCCTATTCTTCTAAGCATAATCCATCCTGCCAGAAAAGTGCATCGACATAATGTACTTCTTCTCTTCATACACAAAAAAAGGACCCTGCCAACGTCCGGCAGGGTCAAAGTCTATATTATAAGGGGGTTATGTGATTACTATAACCCTCTTAGCTTAAAATAATATGAATAGTAGATAAAGATTGGCTTAATCTCCGAACCCTATTGACTTAAGGTTGAAGGATTCACTCTAGCCTTGTTAATCTGAATCCCCACATACACAATAAGGAACAACACCATAAACCCAGCCGAATAACGATACATTATCCCATAATCAGTTGCTGCCGAGATTGCCCCCAGAATAATGGCTCCGCTGGCTACACCCAAATCCGTTGAGTTATAAAACATACTGTTGGCCATACCATATTGTGCTGGAGTTGAGGTGCGAAGCATCCAAGCCTGGATCGTTGGCTGAATAGCGCCGAAACCAAGTCCATATAGCAAAGCGGAAACGATGAGCATTGGCATAGAGGTCGTATAAGAAAGCACAGTTAAGCTTGCAACGACGCAAACCGCCGCCGGGATTAGGACCGAAGCTGGTCCTCTTTTATCAAATAATCTGCCGGAGATAGGTCTTATAATGATGATCGTAACCGCATTAAATAAAAAGAACAGACCCACTTGCTCCAGATGAACCGATTCGCCGAATAAAGCGATAAAGCTTAGCAATCCCCCGTAGGTAATTGCCAACATGACATTTAGAATGGCAGGCAATACTAACTTTGTATTAAACGGAACCTTGAGAGGTTTGGTGGATTCGCTTTGAGTTGGGGTTGGCTGTTTTTTCCGTTGTGCAGGAAGTGAACGAGAAAATAAAAGTACTGGAAAAGCAAGAAGTAAGGTTACCATACCGATCATAGCCAGTGTTCCAAAACCTGATTGTTTCATCACATTCAAGCCAATCATTGGACCGATCGACATCGCTAGGCTGGTAGATAAACCGAAATAACCTATCCCTTCACCCATTCTTTTGCTCGGAATAATCTGCGAAACAATCGTTGGAATAATCGTGCTGGCAATCCCGAATCCAATCCCATAGCCCACACGCATCAGCAGCAGCGAGCCAATGGAATCTGCTACAACATAAAGGCCGGTTATAGCGGCGGCAATTGCTAAGCCAATATATAATAATACATTGCGGCTAACCTTCCGCATCAGAAAAGCGGTCATAAAACGTGAAGCGATCGCAGTTAATGCAAAGACGCTGGTAACGAGGCTGACCATAATATCTCCGGCCTGAAATTCGCTTTTTACGTAAGACGGAAATGAAGATAACAACATCTGTAAATTCATAAATAAAAATAAAGCACTAATCGTTAAAGCAATAAAAGATTTGGTCCATAATTTCGTACGTAGTTCTTGTTGTTCTAACATAACTTGCCTTCCTACTCTCCATCTGTTATTTGATCTACATGATTGTTTATTCTTAGCAGCAATTCCATGAGCAACTCATATTCCTTACTAGAAATACAGTTCATAATCTCTTCTGTCACCTTATCTTCAATAGGAACGGTTTCCTTCACCAGAGACCTTCCTTTTTCCGTAATATAGACTTTAAAAGAACGCCGATCATTCTCGCCGGTTCTTTTGTAGATCAGTCCCTTTCCTTCCAAATGATCCAGAATTCGCGTTGTAGTTGGCTTATCCTTACCAGAGCGCTTAGCGATGTCCTTCTGAATCAGACCTTCCGTTCTGTCAATATGAAAAAGGACTGACCATTGCTCCGGTGTTATATCATGTTCTTTCAGCCCACTTTGAAATAACATGCTTAATTTACGATAAGTCGTGCCCATCATAAATCCTAACGTAAGCTCGGATTGGTTATGCTTTGTCGTCATGATCGTATCCCTTCTCAATTAACACTATTTTAATAGTTGCTTAAACAATTATATTCCTAACAACTAATTTTGTAAAGGTGAAGCAAAGCTATAAACTAACTATTATAAAGTTGCTTGACAAAGCACACTATGTGCGGTATTATTATCTCATCTTAAAGATACTTAACTTAAAGACAACCAGAGTTTACTACTCTTGAGATAATAATTTTAAAAGGTTGTGTACTTCATGGGATTCCTAGACAAACTATTTGGTAGAACAAAAATTGAGGAGGAACAAACAATGTCAAAATTAAACATCGGTATTATTCTCGGAAGTACTCGTCAAGGTCGTTTAAGCCCGCAAGTAGGAGAATGGGTTAAAAAGATTGCGGATGCACGCGGGGATGCTAATTATGAGATCATAGATATTGCAGACTTCAAGCTTCCACTATTGGGTGAGGCTGATGCAACTGAACAAGCAACAGCTTGGAACACTAAACTTGCTACACTAGACGGTTTCGTATTTATCGTACAAGAATATAACCACAGTATTTCTGCATCACTGAAAAATGCGCTCGATTATGCCCGTGAAGCTTGGAATAATAAAGCAGCAGGTATCGTAAGTTATGGTTCCGTAGGGGGCGCTCGGGCAGCTGAACATCTACGCGGAATCTTGGGAGAACTATCGGTAGCAGACGTTCGTGTACACCCTGCGTTGTCACTGTTCACTGATTTCGAGAACGGAACTGTGTTCAAACCAGCGGATCTTCATCTTACCAATCTTAATGGGATGCTGGATCAAGTCTTGGCTTGGAGTGGCGCATTGAAAACTCTACGTTAAGATAGAACGCCTTCCCCCTCTGTTATGTTATGAAGTACACCCTTTAGAATAGACTTTCGATAAACCTATGGTTTGTCCGGTCGCTTCTAGAGGGTGTATTTTTTATGTGTGACGAAATGAGCACCCTGTGTAGAATCTAATCTGGTATAATCGGCGGGGATTTTAAATTACATCAAGGAGCAATGATCATGTGGTTTATGTTTGCATTATTAACGGCCTTCGCTTGGGGAGGGGCTGACTTATTTTATAAAAAGGGGACCGATAGTCAGGATCGGTATAGCCATATTAAGATTGTCATTATCGTGGGGATAGTCATGGGTATTCACGCAACAGCTTATATGCTCATTCAAGGACTAACCTTTGATCCTATAGACTTAATCCGATATTTCCCTGTGTCTGCACTCTATATCCTGTCGATGGCAGTTGGTTATATTGGACTTAGATATATTGAGTTATCCATTGCCTCCCCCGTACAAAATTCATCAGGCGCTGTAACGACGATATTATTATTTATCTTTTTCACCCATGAGCTAGGGGCGCTTGAAATCGTTGGTGTTGCCGTTATCACCTTAGGCATTATCGGGATCGCCATCTTGGAAAAGAGAGCAGAACACCAAGCGCTTCAAAACAGCACCACACAGATTGATAAAAAATATCAGATTGGCGTGATCGCCATCATTTTTCCAATCCTATACTGCCTAATCGATGGACTTGGCACCTTTGCCGATGCTATTTATTTGGATGAACTCAGCCTGATTAGCGAAAAAGCAGCTCTGCTCGCGTATGAATACACCTTCTTTATATGTGCCATCTTGTCTTTTACATACCTGAAATTTTTTAAAAAGGTAAAGTTCAACCTATTTAAAGAACGGGATAAGGGCTTCGCAGCCATTCTGGAAACGACCGGACAATTCTTCTACGTATTTGCTATGTCCAGCAACGCGATTATCGCGGCACCACTTATTGCTTCATACAGCATTTTTTCCGTAATATTATCGCGCATCTTCCTCAAAGAAAAACTAAGCAAGGCACAATATGCCGTTATTATCGTTGTGATTCTAGGGATTGCTTTGTTGGGGGTTGCGGACGAGCTGTAGCTTCGGTACACAAAAAGACCTGCTAAGTAGGCTTCATTGCTTACTAGCAGGTCTATTCTATAGTTGCTTATTCCGGCCTATCTATTGTAAAAATCTCTCCAAGAGTTGCGTAATTATTTCCCGCCAAGCGGCTCACAGCGTTTAGAACTCTCGGGTCAATGTGCCCCTCCTGATAGATCGATTCATCGATATGGAATTGAACAATTTCGCCAATAAACAAGTCACTCCCAGGTTCTTCACCCCCTAGAGGGATTGCTTGAACAAGCTTGCACTCCATCCGCACCTTCGCTTCCAAAACGCCAGGCACAGCTACACTTGTACTTTGAATCGGTGTAAGATTCGCCAATTCAATTTCACTTTCAGAAGCAGGTAATGTGGCTGCAGTCTGATTGATCTTCGCAACATTCTCCTCATCTACAATATGCACAACAAACTGTTGATTATCGTAAATATTACGGGCTGTATCTTTTAAACGGCCTGCCGGTCTTTGAATAGCCAATGAAACCATTGGAGGATTAGACGAAACGATATTAAAATAGCTAAAAGGTGCACCATTTAAGAGACCCTCTTCTGATTGTGTTGTGACAAAGGCTATAGGTCTAGGAATAATAGTGCCAATTAATAATTTGTAATTTTCCCGCTCACTGTTGTGCTTTGGATCAATTGAAATCAATTTCCTCAGCCCCTTCTTCACTCTTTCACAAAGTCGATCGTACTTCTAACGGTATCAATAGGACGGACTAACTTCTCAATTTGCTCACGTTTAGGTTCCAAGAAAGGTGGCAAAGAAAGCTTCTCGCCAACGGTTTCATATTCCTCATCTCCCATAAATCCTGGCCCGTCAGTGGCAAGCTCAAACAATATTTGTGGTGCTACACGTGTATACAACGACTCGAAGAAGTGACGATCTACATATCCTGAAGTTTGGAATCCAAAGCCTTCAAAACGCTCTGTCCACTCGTCCAGCATCGCACGATCCTCTACACGGAATGCAGCATGGTGAACAGTCCCAAAACCTTGGCGTGAATTCGGTAAGAACTCGTTATGCTCTACAATAATTTGTGCACCGTTTCCGCCTTCGCCAACTTCAAATAAATGATACGTCTCTTCCTGAGCAATTTCTTTAAACAACATCACTTTCTCCAATACTTCTTTGAAGTAGTTGAAGTCAGCAATTCGTACAAAGATCGGTCCCAAGCCCGTTATTGCATACTCCAAAGGGATAGGCCCTTTTTGCCACGGTGTACCTGATACGACACCTTTATTCAATTCATCTGAAATAAGTTGATACTGTTGATCATCGAAATCTACGAAGGATATTGTCTTTTTGCCGAATTGCTCTTTAATGCCGGTATGCTTCACTGCAAGCCGATCAAAACGCTTAACCCAGTAGTCTAATGCAGCATCTGTTGGTACCCGGAAGGATGTCTTCGCAATCTCGTTAGTTCCATGAACCCCTTTAGGGATGTTAGGAAAATCAAAGAAGGTCATATCTGTTCCGGCGCTGCCCTTATCATCTGCAAAAAACAAATGATACGTCTGAATATCATCTTGATTAACTGTTTTCTTCACTAGACGCATACCTAACACGTAAGTAAAAAACTCGTAATTTTTCTCTGCGCTGCTTGTGATGGCTGTAACGTGGTGAATCCCTTTTAAGTTTCTCATTGTTATACACTCCTAATGTTTAGTTGATTTTGACTCGTAATATAATTCCCAAGAACAAGAAGGTTTAGTTTAATTATCTTAATGTTAAGATATCACTTAAAAAAAAGATCTTTTTCTACTGTACAAGCTCTTTGGTGGATAGTATCGAGATTTTTTATCTTCACTTTAAATATCTTTAACTTAAGATAAGTTTAGCACTGAATCTGTAGGAAGTCAACGCTTTGAAGCTTATCATATAAAAAAAGCTCCACACAAGTTCAATGAACTCGTATGAAGCCGGGATATTTTATATCATCTCATTAGGTTAAGTTATGATGCTGAGTGATGACCGCTGCTTGGCTTTGATGATCCATCTTATAACATATCAACGTAATCACACAGGCCAATATCGCCAGGATGGCAGCTGCTACAGGAAGAGAGATTAATCCTCCATGCCCGGCAACCACTCCACCGATCGCGGACCCGCCTGCAATTCCCAGGTTTGAGGCTACTGGATTTAATGAGGCAGCAAGATCCTTCGTTTTTGGTGAGAACTGCTTAGCTAAGTCAATCAAATAGAGCTGCGCAGGGGCGCTCACAATACTCGACATCATGGCTAGAGCCATTAGCACAATCATTCCAAGAATGGAAACAGATGCGGTCATACTAAAGATAACATAGACCACAGCTTGGATAAGGAACACGAATCTCAGCTTACTAACCGCATTCCCGGTCGCAACCTTGCCACCAATCCAGTTGCTGACAATCGTGGCAATTCCGTATACAAACAGCACACCGCTAACCGAGCTTTTAGGAACATTCATGACTTGCTCCAGAATAGGTGTAATGTAAGTATACATCACAAATACGGCTCCCACTGCCGTAACCGGAATGAGAAATGCAAGAATAATGCGGCCGTTTGTGAGCAATCCGATCTGATCCTTGAGTGAGCTAGGCACAGGTTTCGGTAATTGGCGTGGAATATAGATATAATTTAGGACTATGGCAACTCCAGCTAATATCCCATTCAGAACAAACGCTGCTGGCCAATTAAAAAACTGCCCGACGAAAGTACCGATCGGCACACCAAAAACATTCGCAATAGCAAAACCACTCAAAATTGTAGCAATCGCTTTGCCTCTCTTCTCCTGATCAACCGCTTCATTCGCTACAGTAATGGCTACAGAAAGAACAAAGCCACATAGTATGGCAGTAACTATTCTAGTCACCAGCAGCATACTGTAAGTTCCAGTTACAGCACTCCACAAATTTAGCAGTAAAATCAATACAAGTGATACAAGAATCGTAATCCGTTTCGGAACACGGCTGCACAAGGACATCATAATTGGTGTGCCAATGGCATAAGAAATCGCGAAGCCAGATACCAATCCCCCGGCTGTCGCAAGCGTAACTCCGAGGCTTGAGGATATTTCAGAGAGTAAACCAACAATAATATACTCCGTCGTACCCAGAATAAAAGCCATAAAAGTAAACGAGAAAATCAATGCGTTCTGACGTGTTGTTTTCATGGTGCTCTCCATCCTGTTTATCTCTATTTTTATATGAACATACCTTACTCATAATACTCATTTAGACTATATTGAGCAATCCTATTTTTCATAAAAAAAGAAGCTTCCCACAAGTTCAAAGAACTCATGAGAAGCTTCTAGTTTAAGCCGGTGGCAAAATAATTAAGGTAATGACTCGTTCCTCGGAATAAGATCTGGCTGTTCCAGGTCCATCCGCATCTGCTTTGAACTTAATGAGATAGGTCCCGGGTGCCGGCATCACTTTATTGTGAAGTTCAAAAGCAATATCCGAAACACCTATGTTACTTCCTGTGAAAGTTAACGTATGCCCATTATTGCTAATTTGATCACTCGTCGGATGTGTCCATCCACTAATGGTATAATAGTCGTTTGTGGTAAAGGTAATGCCTTCCATCGTTACCTGAATTTCAGCATTCGTAAAGCTTTCTCCGGAGAAAAAGTCGAAGCGAATGCGCGATTGTGTAGAACCCGTTATCAGTTGTTTTGTTTTTGAACCGCCGCCTCCGTCAAAGCCATATATAGAGCTAGTAACCGTAGGTGTGGTCAGAACACCATTAACAAGCTCAATCGTAACCACATGTGCAGCGTCCTTCGCTGATTCATTATTGGATGAATCCTTAGCGGTAATCACGAAAGTATACGTTCCTGCGGTTAGATCCCCAATATTGGCCGCACTCACAGATCCATCTGCTGCACTAGTGCCTAATGCGATGGCTGTTCCCAATTCGTCGGCATCTACTTCACCGTTCTCATTCGCATCCGTCCACAGGTAGGCTTGTACCGCTGCTCCTTGCTCCCCGATAGCTCCCGCTAACCCGCGAAGCTGATCTTGTGTCCCGTTGTAGTTGTCGATCGCCTCGAACTTGGCTGCGTCCACTACTGGTGCACTCGTATCCGGAACTTCGTTTTTGCTTAAGGTCACCGTAACCGCATGTGCAGCGTTCTTCGCTGATTCATTATTGGATGAATCCTTAGCGGTAATCACGAAAGTATACGTTCCTGCGGTCAGATCCCCAATATTGGCCGCACTCACAGATCCGTCTGCTGCACTGGTGCCTAATTCGATGGCTGCTCCTAATTCATCGGCATCTACTTCACCGTTCTCATTCGCATCCGTCCACAGGTAGGCTTGTACCGCTGCTCCTTGCTCGCCAATGGCTCCCGCTAACCCGCGAAGCTGATCTTGTGTCCCGTTGTAGTTGTCGATCGCCTCGAACTTGGCTGCGTCCACTACCGGTGCAGTCGTATCCGGAACTTCGTTTTTGCTTAAGGTCACCGTAACCGCATGTGCAGCGTTCTTCGCTGATTCATTATTGGATGAATCCTTAGCGGTAATCACGAAAGTATACGCTCCTGCGGTTAGATCCCCAATATTGGCCGCACTCACAGATCCGTCTGCTGCACTGGTGCCTAATTCGATGGCTGTTCCTAATTCATCGGCATCTACTTCACCGTTCTCATTCGCATCCGTCCACAAGTAGGCTTGTACCGCTGCTCCTTGCTCCCCGATGGCTCCCGCTAACCCGCGAAGCTGATCTTGTGTCCCGTTGTAGTTGTCGATCGCCTCGAACTTGGCTGCGTCCACTACTGGTGCACTCGTATCCGGAACTTCGTTTTTGCTTAAGGTCACCGTAACCGCATGTGCAGCGTTCTTCGCTGATTCATTATTGGATGAATCCTTAGCGGTAATCACGAAAGTATACGTTCCTGCGGTCAGATCCCCAATATTGGCCGCACTCACAGATCCGTCTGCTGCACTGGTGCCTAATTCGATGGCTGCTCCTAATTCATCGGCATCTACTTCACCGTTCTCATTCGCATCCGTCCACAGGTAGGCTTGTACCGCTGCTCCTTGCTCGCCAATGGCTCCCGCTAACCCGCGAAGCTGATCTTGTGTCCCGTTGTAGTTGTCGATCGCCTCGAACTTGGCTGCGTCCACTACCGGTGCAGTCGTATCCGGAACTTCGTTTTTGCTTAAGGTCACCGTAACCGCATGTGCAGCGTTCTTCGCTGATTCATTATTGGATGAATCCTTAGCGGTAATCACGAAAGTATACGCTCCTGCGGTTAGATCCCCAATATTGGCCGCACTCACAGATCCGTCTGCTGCACTGGTGCCTAATTCGATGGCTGTTCCTAATTCATCGGCATCTACTTCACCGTTCTCATTCGCATCCGTCCACAAGTAGGCTTGTACCGCTGCTCCTTGCTCCCCGATGGCTCCCGCTAACCCGCGAAGCTGATCTTGTGTCCCGTTGTAGTTGTCGATCGCCTCGAACTTGGTACTTTCAACCATAGGTGCATTTGTATCTGAATTACTGCTATGCTCACTTTGCGAAGACGAAGACCCTCCAACAACAGGAGTAGGCACTGTTACCGGTTCTTTACTCGGTTGAGCAGTTGGGGTGGAAGCGGGCTGCTCAGTGTTTCCGTTCTCCTTAAACTTCAGAAACTTAGAAGCTACTAGAGCTACGGCCTGACGATCTACTTTGGCATCAGGATTAAAAAAATTATTATATCCGGTAATCAATCCATATTCCACAGCGGCAGCTATAGAATCCTTAGAATAATCAGCAATTTGGCTACTATCAGCAAATTGCAAAGTTCCTGCTTTACCCGCAGGATTAACTCCCAATGCTCTCACGAACATGACGACCATATCCTGACGTGATAAATTTTGCCCCGTACCGAAAAGATTACTGCCTGTACCCTTAATCAATCCGGCTTTGACAGCCGCCTCCACATAGCTGTATGCGTAGTTACTTGTGGGAACGTCCAGAAAGGTTGGCAGTGCAGGAGGGTTCGAAACATCCAGCTTTAATGTCTTTGCTAAAATAATTGCAAAATCCTGCCTTGTAATATTCGACGTAGGATAGAACTTACTCTCTCCAACACCGGTCACTATCCCCTGATCGAATAGCTCAACAATCGCTTTCTTAGCATATGAGCCATCAATATCAATAAAGGAAGCAGCTGCCGATCCTTTGGTCGGCATAATGATAGGGCTTGATAATACAGCAGCAGCCAATATAGAGCTTATCCATTGCTTTTTGTTCACTTGCTTATCCCCCTGTTCTTTGGATGCGTTATGTCGTTTGTCTATAATCGATTCGTTAACACGATTCGACTTTATATTACAAACTTTTCATCTACAGGATTATAACAAGTATCAATAAACAGATTATAAACAAATAGCCATGGACGAACATTCACACATCATGGATTCTGTGCATCAAACGAAAAAAAATGATACTATGTATGATGGGTATAGGTCTTTGCTATCCTTATATCGTTTTTATATATTACAACAAGAGGAGATAATATGAGTAACGAACAAAACTTTTGGCTTGATTTACCGAAGCCGTTTTTTATATTAGCACCCATGGAAGATGTCACAGATGTTGTATTTCGTCACGTCGTTAGTGAAGCTGCAAAACCCGACGTATTTTTCACAGAATTCACAAATACAGAAAGCTATTGTCACCCTGTAGGAAAAGACAGCGTACGTGGTCGATTAACGTTCACAGAAGATGAGCAACCGATTGTCGCTCATATTTGGGGTGATAAACCCGTATTTTTTGAACAGATGAGTATTGATATGAAAAAACTTGGTTTTCGTGGTATCGATTTAAACATGGGATGCCCGGCACAAAACGTCGCTTCGAATGGAAAAGGTGCTGGATTAATAAAACATCCTGAAGTAGCAGCAGAAATTATTCAAGCAGCAAAAGCAGGTGGATTGCCGGTTAGTGTTAAAACAAGATTGGGTTACTCTGATGTTGACGAGTGGCGCGATTGGCTAGGACATATATTGAAACAAGATATTGCGAACCTTTCCATTCACCTTCGTACAAAAAAAGAGATGAGTAAAGTAGAGGCACACTGGGAACTAATCCCTGAAATAAAAAAATTACGCGATGAAATTGCTCCAAATACGTTGTTAACTATTAATGGAGATATTCCTGACCGCGCAACAGGATTAAAATTAGTAGAACAATACGGCGTTGATGGAGTCATGATTGGCCGCGGTATTTTCACCAATCCATTTGCCTTTGAAAAAGAACCTAAAGAACACAGCGCGAAGGATTTTCTCAATTTACTTCTTTTACAGTTGGATCTTCACGATAAATATTCAAATGAACTTGAGCCACGTTTATTTAAACCACTTCTTCGCTTTTTCAAAATCTATGTTCGTGGATTTAGAGGCGCAGGTGAACTAAGAAACCAATTAATGGATACAAGATCAACTGATGAAGTACGTCGGTTAGTAAAAACTGTTTTAGAGCAAGAATTAGATTAAATTATACCCACAAAAAAATGAGAGACCTCTCAAAAGTTCAATGAACTTATGAAAGGTCTCTCATTTTTGTACTATGTGGTCAAATGGTGTTTCCTCTCAAGGAAACTCATCATCGAATTGCTTCGATAATGATTTCCTTACATCATGCCGCCCATTCCACCCATGCCGCCCATATCTGGCATGCCGCCGCCTTTTTCAGGCTCAGGCTTGTCAGCGATAACAGCTTCAGTAGTCAAGAACATAGCCGCTACGGATGCAGCATTTTGCAGCGCGGAACGAGTTACTTTAGCAGGGTCAACGATACCCGCTTCGAACATGTTCACCCATTCACCAGTAGCAGCGTTGTAGCCGATACCTACTGCTTCTTTTTTCAAGCGGTCCACGATTACGGAACCTTCTTGACCAGCGTTAGCTGCGATGGTGCGAATTGGCTCTTCCAACGCGCGAAGCACGATGTTAACGCCAGTTTTTTCGTCGCCAGTTACGTCTACAGCAGCAACAGCGTTATATACGTTCACAAGAGCTGTACCCCCACCGGATACGATACCTTCTTCAACCGCTGCGCGTGTTGCGTTCAGGGCATCTTCGATGCGAAGTTTGCGCTCTTTAAGTTCTGTTTCAGTTGCAGCGCCAACTTTGACAACGGCTACGCCGCCAGCCAATTTAGCCAGACGCTCTTGCAATTTCTCTTTGTCGAACTCGGAAGTTGTTTCTTCCAGTTGAGCACGGATTTGGCTTACGCGTGCATTGATGTCCGCTTTGTCGCCGCTTCCGTCTACGATTGTTGTGTTTTCTTTAGTTACGCGTACTTGACGTGCGTTACCCAGTTGTTCAATGGAAGTGCTCTTCAGATCAAGACCGAGCTTCTCAGTGATCACTTGGCCACCAGTCAGGGCAGCGATATCTTGCAGCATAGCTTCGCGGCGGTCGCCAAAGCCAGGAGCTTTAACAGCAACAGCGTTGAATGTTCCACGCAGTTTGTTCACGATCAGCATAGCTTGTGCTTCGCCTTCGATATCTTCAGCGATAATAACAAGCGGTCTAGCTTGTTGAACGATTTTTTCAAGCAATGGAAGGATTTCTTGAGTGCTGCTGATTTTTTTATCAGTGATCAAGATGTATGGATTCTCCAAAACAGCTTCCATTTTGTCTGTATCAGTAATCATGTATGGGGAAATGTAACCACGGTCGAATTGCATACCTTCTACTACTTCAAGCTCAGTAGCGAATCCACGGGATTCTTCAACAGTGATAACACCGTCTTTACCTACTTTTTCCATAGCTTCAGCGATCAATTGACCTACTTCATCGTCAGCAGCAGAGATAGCAGCTACTTGAGCGATAGCTTGAGAATCTTCGATAGGCTTAGCGATTTTTTGCAATTCTTCAACAGCTGCACGAACCGCTTTGTCGATACCTTTGCGGATAACCATTGGGTTAGCACCAGCAGTTACGTTCTTCAGACCTTCGCGGATCATAGCTTGAGCCAGAACCGTTGCAGTTGTAGTACCGTCACCGGCTACATCATTAGTCTTAGTAGCAACTTCTTTAACCAGTTGAGCACCCATGTTCTCGAATGCATCTTCAAGTTCGATTTCTTTAGCGATCGTTACACCATCGTTAGTGATGAGTGGGCTACCAAATTTCTTCTCAAGCACCACGTTGCGGCCTTTTGGTCCAAGTGTAACTTTTACCGCGTTTGCCAGAGCATCTACACCACGAAGCATAGAGCGGCGAGCTTCTTCACTGAATTTAATTTCTTTAGCCATTGTGTAATTACCTCCTAGAATTTTTTGTATATCATATTACTTTAAGTAGTTTAGATTTCGCTTATGATCGACTCTTGCTTAGTCAAGAATCGCGTGAATGTCGCTTTCTTTCATAATCAAATATTCTTTACCTTCATATTTGATTTCTGTACCTGCATATTTTGAGAAAAGAACACGGTCGCCTTCTTTAACTTCAAGCGCTACACGTACTCCATCTTTCAAAGCTCCGCTGCCTACTGCAATAATAGTTCCTTCTTGTGGCTTTTCTTTCGAGGAGTCCGGAAGCACAATCCCGAATGAAGTTGTTTCCTCCTGCTCGCTCGGTAGCACCAATACGCGTTCACCTAATGGTTTGATCATGAAAAAATAGCCTCCTTTAAAATTATGTTATTTTGCTTCAAAACATAGTTTAGAACTTACCGGTCAAACTTAGAATTCTGTGATGTTCTTGAAAAATATCAATGGAACCCTGCTAATCTCCAGCCCATCTCCTATTTTTCAAGAGCGTTAGCACTCAACAGCGTGCAGTGCTAACAACAATTTTTATGATACTCAACTTGAGCCCGGATTTCAAGTCTTTTTACACAAATTCGTATTAGTTTTCGCAAAAAAATACGTTTCACTGCTTGTCCAAGCACACACTCTATTACATTGTATCCACGGGTTTTGAAAATATGCGTAGGATTCCAGCGCCTTCCTCTCACCCCTTATAGATATGAACGTTGCTAGAATGGTTAAACCATTGCATCTAATGATCCTGATCGATCGATAACAATTACTTATTAAGTGTATTCAATCCAACTAATGAAATCAACTTATAGCAAAAAGCTGCCACATTCGTAGAAAATCTACTAAGCGGCAGCCTCTCTCCTCACTCCTGCTTCTGAACATAGCGTTCATCCCGTGCCGCGTCCGCAGCAAGTTGCTTGCGATAGACAAATGCAGATAAAAATACACTGAACTCATACAAAATGAGCAGTGGAATCGTCACTAGAAAGTCTGAGATAAAATCCGGGGGCGTGATAACTACAGCAATAAAAACAAGCGTGAAATAGGCGTACCGACGCATTTTACGCAAGCGTAGCGGGTTGAGAACTCTTAGTTTGGTCAGAAACATCACCAGCAATGGAAGTTCAAACAGCAAGGCCAGCGGCAATACCAGGCTGAACATGAAGTTAAAATACTGTGCAATCCCGTAGGTCTCTTCCAGTCCCATGCTTCTGGTAATTGAGATCGTGAACGAAAGTGCCATTGGAAAAACAATATAATAAGCAAAAGAAAGACCGATAAGGAAAAGAATAAACACATAGGGAACATAACGAAGTGTCGCACTCCGCTCCTCCGGCCGCAGGCCCGGACTGATAAATGCCCACAGCTGGTAGGCAATAAACGGGACAGAAATCACTAGCGAAACGGCCATCGCGATCTTCATGTACATCCCAATGCCATCCCAGAATGAGAATGCATGCAGAACAAAACCTTGCGCCAGGTCCGTGCTAATCAAATAATCGTAAATGGGCTTTGCACAAAATAATCCGCCTATTAATCCAAGGACAAATACGATTAACACATAAATAATCCGTTTGCGCAGCTCGGTGAGATGATCCACCACCGACATTTCTTCCGATTTCAGAGACATCCAGACACCATCCCATGACAAGAGTAAAAAAGATAACACTAACTTTCTTCAAAGCAGTGTCCGTTGCTGCGGAAAGCAAAGAAAAAGGGGCGTCTCCTCAAGTCTAGTAGACTCCTGAGATTGCCCCATTGAAAGATCTTCTATTATTCCGGCAGGCGTTTGTCCTGAGGAATATCTGCAGCGACCGTTTGCGGGGCCGTCGGCACAGGAGCTTCGCTCTTCTTCACCGGTTCATTATCCCCGATGATTTCACGCGCGCCTTCCTTAAATTCACGGAAGGTTCGTCCAACTGCACGGCCTAGCTCTGGCAGTTTATTTGGGCCAAAGAGCAGAAGTGCCAGTATGACCAACAAAATAATACCAGGAGTACCAATTCCACTAAACATTATTATTCCTCCTTGTCCACCTGTCCGTTCATGGTATCGTTTACTTTAATTTAATAATACCATAACTTATGTCACAGTTACATCCACTTTCTTCTATAAATAGATTATCATTGTGACGTGACAAGAAGATGACAAAGGGTTATTGGCGGTATTGGCCAGTTACCATGAGTAGTGCTTCCGGTAATTGATCCATAATAGCTGCCAGATTCTCATGAACACCCTTCGGCGTTCCAGGTAAATTGACAATCAACGTGCGACCGCGAATGCCGCATATCCCACGAAAAAGCATAGCTGCACGGTTTTTTTGCATCACTGTGCTGCGCATAGCTTCTGAGAGCCCAGGCACTTCCCGTTCTACCACTCGCCGAGTAGCATCCGGGGTCACATCACGAATTGCCAGATCTGTGCCTCCGGTGGTCAGTACCAAATCTGCCTGAAAATAGTCCGTCAGTTCAATCAAGGCTGCGATAATCTCATCTTGTTCATCGGGAACGATTCGATATTCAATGATCTCGCCACCTAGTTCCTCTTCCACCAGCTCCCGAATAACCTGGGCGCTCGTGTCTTCCCGTTCGCCCCTGGCCCCTTTATCACTGGCCGTTAGGATTGCTGTCTTCCACGCCATAGGTTTGTCCTTCCTCTCTATATGTATAGTTGGCTGTACAGTTCAGCCTGCTCGCATCAGCGCTTCGAACAAAAGCAGCTGATACTTATTTGAGCGCATAATCTCCGTTCTTGCCCCCGCTCTTAGATACCAGAAGCGTCGGTCCGATAATCATATCCTTCTGAATAGCCTTACACATGTCGTACACCGTTAGTGCTGAGGCAGAAACAGCGGTTAAGGCCTCCATCTCTACTCCGGTTTTTCCTGTAGTATGGACTGTTGCTTCTATATAAAGTTCATCTTCGCTGTTATCGGAGAAGCTGATATCAATACCGGTAAGTGGCAGCGGGTGGCACATCGGAATCCAGTCTGACGTCTTCTTAGCCGCCATAATCCCGGCGATCTGCGCAACAGCAAGGACATCACCTTTGCTGATCTTGCCACTCTTAATGGCGCTCAGCGTTCCAGCAGCCATCTTGATCATACTCCGCGCGACAGCTGTCCGCTTCGTGATCTCCTTCTCACTCACATCCACCATACGAGCTCTTCCCTGCTCGTTGAAATGGGTCAATTCCATGGCTCACTCTCCTTTTCGGCAGTGCACTATACCATTTTCAGTAATCAGCATGTCCATTAAAGCGTCATGCTCATCCATCGGCACCCTTGGAACCAACTGCATGCCGTAAGCTAACCCGATCCATATCGGGGGCTGAGCGCTAACGTACCCGGCTTTCTCCCAAGACGCGCGTAGCCGGTCATAGTATCCTCGACCGTAGCCAAGTCTGCCGCCCTGAAGATCAAATGCTAGCCCTGGTACGAACACAACAGCAGGTAGCTTAATCTCTTCAATCTCTAATAAATCTCTGCTGGAGACAACAGGTTCATGGATACCATAAGCCCCCGGCTCTAAATCGCTCCATGCATTCACCGCGTGGACACTCATTTCACCGCTTGCTGGAATTACACGCGGCAACAGCACCTTACGCTGATCTTTCCACGCCTGTGTGATAAGTGGGCGGGTATCAAGCTCTGAACGAAAAGACACATAGGCCATTAGTGAAGTTATACCCTTCGTCTCCAGCCACTCCAATGCATAGTGGCAGACTTCAGATGATAGTTTACTTCTCTGGTCCGAAGACAGCTCGTTTCGGGCGATGGTCTTCTCCGCTCGTAATTGTTGCTTTACTTTGGAGATCTCCGACTCCTCGCTGGACATTGTCGGCCTCCCCCTCTTATTCATCCCTAGCTTATCCTTGTTTGTAAATCCAGTTTACCACTCTTCTCCCCGGTTCGCCAAGGTGGATAGAACTGTGTTATCGGACTAGGTCGTTATTCCCTCCTTACATTAGATCGAACCCTCGCTTGGGAAACGCTTTTCATGTAAACTATAGAATAAGTTGTTCATACGGCTGAGGGATAAATACCAAGGCGAAATATGCAAGGGTGGAGGTTTCATCGTTATGCTTCTTCAAGCGACAGGAATTACTAAATCATATGGTATACAGAACGTACTGGATGGCATAAGCCTACAGGTAAATGAAAAGGAACGTGTCGGGCTAGTGGGTGTGAATGGTGCCGGCAAATCAACTTTTCTACAAATTCTGGCCGGTGAGATGTCTTATGACAGCGGTCAAATTCATAAATCAAAAGAAACAACAATCGGATATTTAGCTCAGAATAGCGGACTTCAATCTGACAAAACCATTCATGAAGAAATGATGGCGGTCTTCGCTCCGCTGATCGAAGCCGAAACTGAGCTGAGAGAGTTAGAAGTGAGTATTGCTGATCCCAAGCTCGCGGAAGACCCCAAGCGGTACGAAGAACTGCTTGAACGGTATGCGCGGCGCTCGGATTGGTTCAAGGACCACGGCGGCTATGAAATGAATACACGGATTCGCAGTGTCCTACACGGTATGGGCTTCAGTGATTTCCCACCAGATACACCCATTTCTACCCTTAGTGGAGGCCAAAAGACCCGGCTCGCGCTGGCCCGTATTTTGCTTCAGGCTCCAGATCTTCTGATGCTGGATGAGCCTACTAACCATCTGGATATCGAAACGTTAACGTGGCTGGAGGATTACCTCCGCAGCTATGCTGGCGGGATTCTGGTTGTATCCCATGACCGTTATTTCCTAGACCGGCTCGTGACCACTATTGTAGAGATCGAGCGGCACCAGTCCCGGCGTTATACGGGTAACTACAGTCGTTATGTAGATTTGAAGGCTGCCGAATATGAAGCACGGATGAAGCAATATGAGAAGCAACAGGATGAAATTTCTCGAATGGAGGATTTCGTTCAGAAAAATATTGTCCGGGCTTCCACCACAAAACGTGCGCAGAGCAGACGCAAAGCGCTTGAGAAGATGGATCGTCTAGATCGTCCAATGGGCGATCTGAAGAAAGCTAGCTTCTCCTTTGAGCCAGACTTCATGTCTGGAAAAGAGGTGCTTCAAGTGCGTAATGTTGCGGTTGCCTTTAATGAAGGTTCACCTTTATTCAAGGACGCTTCTTTTGAGCTTCGTCGCGGGGAGACTGCTGCCCTGATCGGTCCCAATGGTATCGGTAAATCCACACTGCTGCAGTGTATGACCGGAACCCGTGAGCCTTCTGCTGGAACGGTGAATTGGGGCACTAAAGTAAAAATTGCTTATTATGATCAGGAACAGACCCGCCTTAATCCACAAAATACGGTTATGGAAGAACTGTGGAGTGAATATCCAATGATCGAGGAAGCCAGAATTCGTACGATCCTTGGTAATTTCCTTTTTAGCGGAGAGGATGTTCTTAAGAAGATTTCCGCACTCAGCGGCGGCGAAAAAGCTCGGGTTTCGTTATCTAAACTAATGCTCCGCGGTGCAAATATGCTAATTCTCGATGAACCTACCAACCATTTGGATCTGGTCAGCCGTGAGGTTCTGGAATCTGCTTTAATTGATTTCGAAGGCACCCTGCTGTTCATCTCCCATGACCGTTATTTTTTGAACAAGATGGCTGAAAGGGTACTGGAGCTGCATCCCGAAGGGATCGACCAATACCTCGGCAACTACGATGACTATGTCGAGAAGAAACGAGAATTAGAAGAGATTGCAAAAGATGCCGCTGAACTAGCTACTAAAAACGTCAATAAGGACGCTGCTGTACCTGAAAAAAGCGCTGTAACCTCTTTTGAAGCAGACAAGCAGGCTAAGCGTGAAGAGCGTAACCGCAAACGGCGTATCGCAGAGCTTGAGGAGAACATCGCCTCACTTGAAGAATCAATCGTATTTATAGAGCATGAAATGACTAAACCTGAAGTTTATCAGGATTATTTAGCACTTCAAGGTTATGAAGAGGACCTGAAGAACAAAAAATCTCAGCTGACAGATTTCTTTAGCGAATGGGAAATCCTTGCTGACGAATAATGTAAATCCTCCTTATAAATATTTTTTCATCGTTCTAGATTTGTTCATAAATAGTTATCCACAGCTCTATACACAGGTTTCGTGTATAACTCCCTACTTCAAAAGACCCTTCGGGGTCTTTTTTATGCGTTAAATCGGTATTTTCAAAGAAAAGGAATTATTATCCACGGATTTATCCACATTATCCACAATTCTCACAGTGTTTCATTGCTAACAAAATTGTTTATTAGAGCATTTTGAAAAAAGCCGTTATTGCTGATTTTACGCACTTTTTACACAACTCAGGCAGAATATGTGGATAACGTTGTCCACAACTTGACAAAAGACGTAACCCCATTTTACAAAACTGATTTTCTGCTAAAAAAGAACCCGCTATCTCCTAAACTGACAGCGGGCACGTCGTATTTTAGACAATCTGTGTAGAGAGCAGGGCAGCATTACAGGCTGCGATATAAGCGATGCCTGCCGCCATAATTATATCTTGATGAGTGGCTGTGCCTCTGAATTTAAGGCCCTCCCACTCCACCATCACCGCTGCTTCTGCTTGCGCATTCTCTCCGCTTCCGAGCGAATGAAGCTCGAGTCCTGCAAAGTCAATCTCCTCAGCAATCCCTTGCCCAATAGCAGCGATAATCGCTTCAAGAGGACCTTCACCAGTGCTGGTATGTGACGTTTCCCGGCCAGTCTGCAGATGGCGTACCGTAACTGCAGCTACACGGCGCTGGGCACTGCCCGCCAATACCTGAACCTCACCCAACTCATAGACCTGAGCTTGTTGTCCAGTTGTACTGCTTACCATTTGCAGCAGCTGGTCATCACTTACGACCTTTTGACGGTCAGCGGTCTCTTTAAAGGACTCATAAAGTGCATCCAACTCCGCAGGCTCCAGCGTTATTCCATACTTCGCAGCCCGATCCTTCAGCGCATGTCTGCCAGAATGTTTGCCCAGAATGATCATGCTGCGGGGGATGCCCAGCCGTTCGGGATCCATAATCTCATAGGTACTACGATCCTTGAGCAGGCCATCCTGATGAATCCCGGATTCATGCTGGAAGGCATTTCTTCCGACGACCGGCTTGTTATAGGCGATTGGGAAATGCATCGCTCCACTAATCAGCCGTGAAGTATCATACAGTTTATCGAGCACGATGCCTGTTTCTGCACCAATTGCATCGCCGCGGGTTTCGAGTGCCATAACAAGCTCTTCCAGTGCGCAGTTCCCAGTGCGCTCGCCTACACCATTCACGGTGACTTCTATCTGAGTCGCCCCTCCATCAATCGCTGCCAGACTGTTAGCTACAGCCAGCCCCAAGTCATTATGACAGTGGGCACTATAGCTAACCTTGCCGCCGCCTCTTGCTCCCTGCCGCACTCTCCGGAACATCTCGCCATATTCATGTGGCAATGCGTATCCTACTGTATCCGGCAGGTTAATAATGGAGGCCCCTTCCTCTATAACTGCTTCAACCATTTCAATCAGATCATCAATCCCTGTCCGCGCAGCGTCCATGGCCGTGAATTCAACTACATCACAGAATTGTCGCGCATAAGCCGTCATCTCGCGCGCTTTAGCTACGACTTCAGCTCTGCTCATACGCAGTTGATGCTGCAAATGAATATCAGAAGAGGAGATGAACAAGTGAATCCGCCGACGTTCAGCGTCTTGAGTGGCCCGGACTGCAGCATCGATGTCTCCTTTTACGGCCCGCGCGAAACCACAAATCTCCACGTTGCGCACCTTACGCGAAATCGTCTGCACCGCTGCAAAATCTCCAGGACTCGATACCGGGAACCCCGGCTCCATTACATCAACACCCAGATCAGCGAGCTTATAGGCCAACAATATTTTTTGTTCAGGAGTCAGACTAGCCCCAGGGGCCTGCTCACCGTCACGCAGGGTCGTATCGAAAATTTGAATACGTTTCTTAACTGGAATAATCATCTGAATTCCTCCTAGTTTTGTTTTCATGTAATTGGATGCCTTATCTCTATCCTATGCTTCGGCGCAGAACCACACGTCGACTTGCGGTTCTGCTCATTTCCCACCCACTGCTGCCGGCAGCTGAAACAAATGAATCTCTGCACAATGTGCAGAGTGTTCACTTTTGGCGTTTTATGTAGCGATGAGTCCATTCCCCGGACTTTTTCTACAAGAACGCAAAAACCCGCCGTCTCTAATAAAGAGACGGCGGGTTACCCCTCCGCGGTACCACTCTTTTTGACGCATCGGCTGTCTTAATAACAAGCCTTAAAGCTGCGTCCAGCTCTTCTTCCCGGTTCAAGCTGGCATGCCAGCTTAAATCCGGAAAGGTCCGATAACGAGGACAGCCGTAGGCAGCGTACTCTTGTTCCGCCGCTCCGCTCCCGGGCGAGCTTCAAGAAATCCGGTGACTGCGTCGCACCAACCCGCAGCTCTCTGTTCACCGTCAAACTCTACTACTCCCGTTCTTAGCGTGTATTATATAAATTATTCACCACTCTAAATCCATACAAAAAAGCCTGCCATCTCATTCAAGAGACGACAGGCTGTTAACCTTCGCGGTACCACTCTTGTTGATGCTCTGTATCAGCTAAGTTCCTGCCGATTCCAATTGAACATCCACTCTACGGTCCAGTATGTTAGGTACTAGACCACCCTATCACGGAGGTTACCCGTAAACGATGTACAAACGTTCCGGCGACAATTGCCAGTAATGCTTCCACCGCTCCGCTCCCAGACGAGTTCAGGACTCCTTCGACTGCGTTGCACCTACCCGCAGTTCTCTTATCCCAGAGTATCCTTACTACTTCCGCTCATCGCGTTTGCCTTGTTTAATTGAACTGATTATACTCGTTAGCTCCAAATGATGTCAATAGGCAGATACAGACCATTGTTCCAGTGAGAATCCAGGGTCAGCAACCATATCCAGCGGTATTCCTCCGTCATGCTGCCACTTCACGTATGCAGCCGCTCCAATCATCGCCGCATTATCCGTGCAATACACCGGTGGAGGAATAATAAGTTCAATGCCCTCCGTTTCACAGCGTGAAATTAATGCCGAGCGGAGTCCGCCATTAGCAGCGACTCCCCCACAGAGCAATAACTGTCTGGAGTTAGTGGCTTTAACGGCACGTACCGCCTTTTCCACCAGTACTTCTACTACGGATTCTTGGAACCCCCGGGCAATACCTGCCACATTGGGTTCAAGACCTTTCATTTTGCTCTGATTCACCACATTCAGCACCGCCGATTTTAGACCGCTGAAACTGAAATCATAAGAGTTCGGCTCCAGCCATACCCGCGGCAATGCAACAACTTCCGTTGCTTCGCGTGCGAGGCGATCTACATGGGGTCCGCCGGGATAAGGGAACCCTAGCGCCCGAGCCACTTTATCATAGGCCTCACCTACAGCATCATCACGCGTACGGCCGATAATTCGAAATTCACCCTCACGCTCCATATGAACCAGTTCAGTATGTCCACCTGACACCACTAGTGTCATACAAGGATACTGCAACTCTGCAACTAGGCGGTTAGCATAGATGTGGCCTGCAATATGATGCGTGCCAATTAACGGCTTGCCCCATGCAAGAGCAAGGCTTTTAGCTGCTACTACCCCGACCAGTAAAGCTCCCACCAAACCCGGGCCTTGAGTCACCGCTACCGCAGTCAATTGTTCGGGTGTAACGCCTGCCTTGGCGAGCGCTTCCTCGATTACGAGCGTAATTACCTCCACATGTTTACGGGAAGCCACTTCTGGCACCACGCCACCAAAAGCACGATGTGTCTCTATTTGACTCGAGATGATGTTGGATAACACTTCTGATCCGTTTTTGACCACGGCCACCGAGGTTTCATCACAACTGGTCTCTATAGCAAGTATTAGTACAGGTTGAGCTGCGCCCGTTTCTGTCTTCATTTCAAGTCCACGCTTCCTTCCAAATAGCCATGCTCCTTATACTCCGGTAGATCCGCCCACATAATGAGTGCATCCTCGCGATTATCGGAATAATATCCTTTGCGCGTACCGGCAGAACGAAAGCCTTTTTTACGATATAAATTCTGAGCTACCTCGTTGGATACCCGCACCTCAAGCGTAATAGATTTCATGCCTACGTAAGAGGCAGTATTCATTAACTCCTCCAACAGGCGCTCCCCCCATTTACGTCCACGATAAGCTTCGAGTAAGGCAATATTCGTCACATGCGCCTCATCCACGATAGCCCACATTCCAGCATAGCCAATGATATGACCCGCCAGCTCCATGACCATGTATTTAGCAAAATGATTATGCGTCAGCTCATTCCGGAAAGCTTCCTCCGTCCACGGCATGGTAAAGGCTTCGCGCTCAATAATAAGAATGTCCGGAATATCCTCCAGCTTCATCAGACGAAAAACAAGGTCAGCCTCTTGTGCTCTCAATGATTCCACTTCCGTCATCGTTTTAAGCCTCCTTTACTACTTAACCGCAGATTGGCCTCCGCTTCCGAAATCTGAGTATAGTTAGGGATCAAGCTATGAATATCATCATTCTCTACTTGCAGCCGGGCTTCACCAAGGAAGCCTGTCCAGCGGCCCTCCAGCTCATATGGAACAGCTACAGAAGTGCCGAGTTCCGCCAGTGGATGTAGTGATTCTTCGCTGCCATGTACAGCGGTTTCTCCAACAAACCATAGAATAGCTGGTTTAGTTCCTTCAGCTGAAGCCTGTTGTAAACGTTCTGCCAAGTACTCCACCCAGTCAGCCATCAACCGGATGGCATCTGGTTCAAGGCGGCTAAGAGAACTATTCCCATCCGCTGCGAATAATCCTGTGTAGACCTGTCCCCGACGCGCATCCATCAGTGGAATGATCCAGTCTGGACCGTAGCCACTGTTCGCAGTGGCTTGTCCTGACTCTGCTGTCGTCTTATTCTTAAGGGCTGTTTCATGCCCACCCCATGCCACAGCATGCAGGCTCGAAATACCAACTACCGGGACATTCCATGCCCAAGCCAGTGTTTTGGCAGCGGTAACCGCGATCCGTGTTCCCGTATAAGATCCCGGGCCCACACCAACCGCAATCCCGCCCAGATTAGCAACGTTTGTTCCCGAAGCTTGCAGCGCCTGCTCTATAATCGGCAGCAAATGCACCGAATGATTCCGTTCACCGGAAGCATTAATTTCATGCAATAATTCTCCATTCTCGGTCACTGCAACCCCCAATACGGCAGTTGATGTATCCAGCGCTAAAAGCCGCTTGCGCGGCTCAGTATTCTCGTTCGTCATTTTTATTAACCCCACTTCTGGATCAGCTCCCGGCAAAGCTCACCATAAGGCTCCCCGATTCCGGTCACCGTAATGATTCGTTCCTCCGGTCCAACTGTTTCCATGTATATATGCATATGCCGCGGCGGCATCAACTCCGTAATAATACTGCTCCATTCTACCAAACAAACACCCTGACCATAGAAATACTCATCCAATCCAAGCTCATCTGCTTCCTGAAGTGAAATCCGATATACATCCATATGATATAACGGCAGACGACCTTCGTACTCTTTAATAATAGTAAAAGTAGGACTGTTTACGATCCCTTTCACTCCAAGATGGCGAGCGTAACCTTGCGAGAAGGCCGTTTTTCCTGCGCCTAGATCACCGTCCAAACCGATAACCATGCCTGCCGTTGAAGCAGCAGCTATTGCACTTGCCAGTTGCTCCGTATCCTGCAGATTGTAAGAACGGTAAGTGAACACCGTTTCGACTGTTTTGTCCAACTACAACTACCACCTTTTAAAATATACCTGTCGAAAACCATTACATTCAATTATATCGGTATGGTCCATCCACCGCAACAACTGTCCCTGCCCATTGTTTAAGCCGAAGGAGGTAAAGCCCTCTTCTTCACTTGCGTGGTTAAGCAGATTTCGATAATGAACGCTGTGAGATTGGGTGGCTTCGACTGCCGCTAATCCGCTCATGCTGCTCCTTACCATATCTGTAGCCTGAAAGAATAATACTGTCGCAATAACTCCTGAACACAGCGCAACAATAATGGACTGTCCTGCCTGACCCAATGTATTGCTTTAATTCTTACGCAAAAAAGAGACCTTTACGCAAACTTAAGCATAAAAAGTCTCTTTTTTTAAAAACTATAATTCAGCTTTAACGTAGGCTCTAAGTAGACCTTTGTTAGTGCTCTTGCTCTTCGAGTCGTTCAACACCCACAGTGTGCGTATTGGTTGGTCGAGAACCAACTTGTACCGTAGCCATTCCGTTCTCTTCATCCACATGTTCAATCCATACAGGCTCCCCATCCAAATGTACACTTACCGTTTCTTTAGAAGCATAAATATCCTGTGCCCGTTTGACGTCCACAACTGTTCTCCTCCTTTATCTTTCCTAAAGTTTACGATTCTAAGGGTGATGTATCTTCGAGGGTTCGTTCCGCATCCAGCTTTTCCGAATCGGATACCTGACTGGCCTCCGCGGGTGCAATAATGCTCTCCCAATCCACAACTGTGGCCGGAATATCCTGCTCGCTCAGCGCATCGCTCCATTCGTTATCTCTTGGTTCCATACCTTAGATTCTCCTCCTCAACTTCACAGGTCCGAGTTTATTTTTTCCCAAGCTTCTCAAAAAATGCACCCGGCTAGAAAAGCCTTTCCTGCCTCATACTAACCCAAAGCAAATCAACTTAGATCAGGAGGTGTTTCTCATGCATACCGTTTGGAAAGGAGCCATAAGCTTCGGGCTTGTGCATGTTCCGGTTAAAATGTTCTCCGCTACGGAAGACAAGGACATTTCTCTGCGTTATATCCATAAGGAATGTGGCAGCCCGCTGTCGTATGTACGCAAATGCCCGGTGTGTGACAAAGAGGTCGCTTGGGAAGAGATCGGTAAAGGATATGAGTATGAAAAAGGGAAGTTTGTTCTCTTCGACAAAGAGGAATTGGATCAACTATCCGACGAGACCAGTAAAAGCATCTCCATTCTCGACTTTGTTGACCTGACAGAAATCGATCCGATTTATTTTCAAAAAACCTATTATTTATCCCCGGATCAGGCAGGATCAAATGCTTATCGACTTCTTATGGAAGCCATGAAGCAGACAGGTAAAATTGGCATCGCCAAAATTTCAATCCGCTCAAAAAGCAGTCTGGCAGCGATCCGTGTGCTTGAGGATTGCCTTGCGATTGAGACCATTTTTTATCCCGATGAGGTGCGGCCGATCTCACAAGTGCCTGGTCTGCCCGAAGCAGGAACAGTGAACGATAAAGAGCTGGAAATGGCTAAGCTGCTGATCTCACAGTTATCCACTCCTTTTGATCCGGCAAAATATACCGATGATTATCGCCAGCGTATGCTTGATCTGATCTCACATAAAATTGCAGGCGAGGAATTTCATATCGCTCCTGCTAAACAGGAAAGCAATGTGATTGATCTAATGGCCGCCTTGCAGGCTAGTATTCAAGCTGTGCAGCATATTCCTTCAGACCCTGGTCCTTCATTAACAGGCAACACAAAAACCAAAACTAAAGCGGCTCCTGCTGCCAAAAGAAAAACAGTCAAGACCAAAACAACCGCCGCGGAACCTGCGGAGCAGCAAAACGAGGTCTCCGGGCCGGCTCCAGTCATCACGCCGAAACCGAAACGCCGCAGCACGAAAAGCAAAACAACCGTATCTTAGGAGGCTCTGCGGATGAAGCTTCAGCCCATTATTCCTTTTGAACCTATACTGGCTGGGCAGCTTCCAGCAGGTGACCAGTGGATCGCACAAATTAAATGGGACGGCGTACGGATGTTGTCCTATTACGATGGAAGCACTACTCAGCTTATTAACAGACGTGGCAATTACCGTACTACGCAATATCCAGAACTTACTGATGTATCTGCTTACTGCAAGGCTGACTCCGTTATTCTAGATGGTGAGATTATCGCGCTCAAGGACGGCAAACCCTCATTTCATGAGGTGATGCGGAGGGACAGTTTGAAAAATGGTTCCACTATTTCCGTCGTTAGGCATCAGGTTCCTGTCATTTATATGATTTTTGATATTCTGTTTTATAATGGCCAATCGACGATGGATCAACCATTATTCTTGCGGCAGCAGCTGTTAAGTGACATTCTGCTGCCGCATCCCCATGTTCAAGCTGTGCCAAGTTATACCGATCCTACAGAACTGTTCGCCGCCACTCAGAACCAGGGCTTGGAAGGGATCGTCTGCAAGGACGTCAACAGTACTTATGCTCCGGGCGGAAAAGATAAACGTTGGCAGAAACGCAAAATCAGTTCTGATATTACAGCTGTAGCCGGGGGTGTGACGTTCCGTGACGGTATCGTCAACGCGTTGCTTCTTGGTCTTTATGACGAAAAAGGAAATTTGCATTATATAGGACATGCCGGTCCGGGCAAATTGACTGTACAGGATAAACGCGACTTAACTGCGGAGGCACACAGCCTTAAACTGGATCGGATGCCCTTTGCAGATGTTCCACAGCGAGGCAAGGGTGCTTTTTGGATAAAGCCGGAGCTCGTCTTCAAAGTTCATTTTCTGGAATGGAACACCTCGGGCACTCTGCGTCAGCCTGTTACTCAAGCTAAAGTGGATCTTCCCCCGGAGGCATGCACAATGGAGCAAAAAGGATAAATTAATAAAGAAACGTCCTCCCAATCTGAAGTGGGAGGACGTTTCTTATTGCGCTGTAAGACTTGTTACAAGGGCCTCCAGCTCTGCCTTTGTCTGCGCGGTATTTTTTGTACTCGTAAGTGTATAATCGACACTTCCATCAGCACTGGACCATACCAGCTGGACTTTACGATCACCGTGATGAGGCCCGAAGACTGTGTAGACCGCCTCAACCCCGTTGATGGTCAAGCTCTCATCCTGATCCCCAGGCAGCTGGGCCAAAGTCACCCCTTCCGGTAGCGTGTATGCAGGTGCAGATCTTAAATTCACCCTCTCTCCATTTCGTAGATAGGTGATAGAGGTTTCTGTATTGCTCCACTTCAAGCTTTGCGAAATCACCTTTTTACCACCAGCTTGGGCTTTAGCTTTTAATTGATCCCTGAGGGTTTTATACTCTGAGCTAAAAAACATTGGAATCACTGGATTTAAAACGACATCCTGTAACTTATAATCCTCTGGTAGAGAAGTGGGTATCAGGAGTGACTTCCCGCTTAAGGAAAAAAACTTCTGCGCCGCTTCGTTTATAGAACTGAATCTATATGGCATATAGCTTATACTCAAGGTTTCATGTGGATTAGATTTCTTATCATTTACATACAGGACCTTAAGTTCGCCTGCTTGTAAGGGAACCGTATTTTCTTTGGCAATCAAAGCTTCAATCGTTGAAGATACGGGCGTATTCTGCTCAACGGGTGCGGTAGCTTTACTTTTATTATTACTCCCCGCAGGCACTGCGCCTGCTGTTCCACTCACCGCACCAATCAATACTAATAAGCTTAAGGCTGTAATCGCCGCGCTTTTCTTAATCGTCATTATAATATCCTCCTTTAGCCCCTTGGTTATTTGATCATGGTTTTAGCTACCGCCAGCATTTCAATTGTCGTCAGCGTACTGGCCCGATTGTCTGAAAGGGTATATTGTATCGTGCCTGAGTTATCCTGCCATACTAGTTTTGTGTTAAAGCTTGCGTCTTTAGCGGAATCAGTTGTAAGTACTACTTTCCTGCCGTTGACCGTTAATTCTTTCTTAGATTCCGAAGCTCTTACAAAAGGTACCGCTCCTTCCGGAAGTTTGGATGGCGGCGGCCCAGTTACAATGCTAAAATTGGCTTTTCCTTTGGCATACAGCTGCATAGACAAATTCGTCTGGTTCCAGCTGATGATTTTACTAAACAACTGTTTATTAGAATTACCAGCAACCGCTGCTGCCTTCAATTCCTGCTCTAGTTGCAAATACAGCTCTGAATCATTAGCTACAGCCGGTGGATAGATGATCGCTCTCGCCAGAGTGAAGCCTTTAGGAAGATTTCCGGGCTGCGGAATAGACGGACCCTTTAGCGCTTTAAACTTCGCAGCAAAGGATTTATAGTCTTTAAAAACAAACCCTTTGCCAGAGAAGCTGATCGTATCCTGTGGATTGGAGACTTTATCCCGTACGTAGTAGGCCAAAAGCGTACCTTCCTTCACTCCAGCTACGAGTGCCTGCAATTCCTTTTGGGTCTTCTGATCGGTTTGTGATGCAACCTGTGCTCCTGATGCCGCCGCAATTGTAGAAGACAAGCCGGGTACATCCACACCCCCGGCCACTCCTGTTCCCAGCAAGATTGCTGCAGAGAACGTGATAACTGTTTTTTTGAAATCATAATGGAGCTTCAATTTCTAACATCCTCTCCTTCAATAAGGTAAATTTATTTTCACCCCTGTTTTTTAACTACACTTCTATAACAATCCAACATTAGAAAAAGGGACATTTTCTCACAAAAAAGAGGCTGTCCCAAGCAACTAGTTCACGACTTTGGGGACAGCCTCTTTTTTGTTCTTAACATTACAAGTGACGCACCAAGTGATGCAATAAGTAAAGCTCTTATAGAATAATTGGGGAATTTCTCCCTAAAATTCAGAGATTTCTGTTCATCGGACTTATAATTAGTTTAAAGCACTCTATACATTGCACAAACACAGAACGTAACGCCCATAGTCCACCGTCACATATACCACTAATTCCACAAAATCATCTACTGCAAGCCGCACGAAAATCACACATAGCACATCGCCCACCGCCCCAACCATTAGCATAGAACACTACGCGTGGCATATCGTCACATGGCACAGTAAAATCCATCATTCCCCTATTCCATAAAAAAAGCTGCCTCCCAAGTAGAATTCACTACTTTTGAGACAGCTTCTCATAATGTACTGTTAGAACAGTAGCTAGTGAATAAAACTGGTGGCAATCTTTTGCCATTGCTCACGAGTCAGTTTATTCTCCTGCTTGTCGCTTAGAGAAAAAACCATCTGGGTGACTTCATCATACCAATACAATCGATTCTGAGAAAACCAAGCATTCTTCCCTTTTCCAGTACCCGCCGCGATAAATATTGCCTCTTTACCTGTACCTGTCACAGACCATTTTTCAGCAGTCTGGCCTTCCAAGATAGACACTTGCATGGTATAACCCTTAAAAACACTCTGCCTTAAGGATAGTGTAATTCTTTGATCTCCCTTGTCGTAGGTAACCTCAGCATTATCTATGGAATTTGCAGCTATCTTCTCCATAAATAAGTTCTGCCCAGTTTTATCGGTTGTAGCCTTTTTTTGAAATTGTTCAAGGATTTCTTCATATTCTGGGTCTAGCGACCTGTATAGGGGAGCTGCATTAAAGGTTCCTTGCTCGAATTCATAACCATCAGCTAACGAGGAAGGCAACCCTGGCCAGAAATCGCCAACAGTTTTTAATTCTTTTACGAAGTCTTGATATTTCGAATACACCGGCGAAATAAAAGCAAACTGCAATTGATTTCCATAGCCTAACCCTAACTCCAGCTTATTTAATTCGGCATCCTTCACATAATAAGCAGCCATTTCTCCAGTGTTTAAACGAGCAAGCACTTGCTCTTTATAAGTCATAGATAAGCTCTGATACTTCTCTATCGCAGGCGAGGTTGTCGGATCAGGCGTATTATTATGCATCGTCTTCACAACAGCCTTCCCTCCGCTGTTCACTAGTGTAATAATACCACCTGGGGGTTTTGTGATATCAATTGTAAACTGGCTACCTTGTTCCGATAACTTTCCATGTTCAGACAGCTGCAGAGCACCCAACCCGATAATCCCCAGCAATACAGCCGCGGAGACTCCAGTGAGCACTCTTTTTCTAAACTTAGACGGGTGTTGGGGCATCTCCCTTTGCTTTTGCATAATAGGATCTTCCGGTTCTGGGAACGGCTTCAGCTCGCTAACCATGCTCGTCCTTTCACCGTCAATCCTATTCTGTTGTTCATGAATTGCTCTTACCCGCTTCATAACAGCTGCTTTTACATCCAGCTCTTCGCAGCTCCCTACCGCATCCATTTTCTTGATCATTTTCTCTTCAACAAAGCCTCGTTGCCGCACCATTCCGTTCCCCCTTTCTGAGCATTCAGCATTTTGCCAAGCTTCGTAATCGTTCGCCTGTATTTCTTCTTCACAGCATCAGTATTCTTATCCAGAATCTCCGCAATCTCCGGGAAGCTCTGTTCCTCAAAGATTCTAAGTACTAACAGGTTTCGCTCCTCTGTCTTTAGCTTCGCGAGGGCAAAAGTCAGATGTTCGTTAAATATGTAACGGTCCATCAACTGTTCCGGGCTTTCCGCAGGCGGATCTGGTTGAAAAAGCGCCATAAACTTTATTTGGCTTTGACGTTTGCGGATCATACTGAGGCAATGATGGTAGGCAATTTTATATAGCCATGAAGAGAAGCTCGCGATAGGGCGGTATGTGCCTATATGCTGATATGCCTTTACCAGAATTTCCTGTACTGCATCCTCCGCTTCAGTACGGCTCCCAAGCAGCCGACAGCAATAGCGGTAAATCGGCTTTTGAAAAGCCTCGACGATTAAGGCATAGGAATCTACCTCGCCTGCCTGTACCCGAACAACGGTGTGCTCGATCCCGTCCAAAATCAGCAAACTCCCCTTTCTCATTAACGTATATCCTTATAAGTCTTATGATCATCCAAAAGGGACACTTTGGGAATTTTTTTTTCATGAAAAGGAGCAGACTGACACATAATACCTTCATTCCTATCACAGAAAGGAGTTTCCCGATGCCGGCAGCGATCAAAGGTACAATTACCATAGACGGAGAAGAAATCATCATCACTAATCCAGAGAAGCTGCTGTGGCCCGAATGTGGCATTACAAAACGGATTTATCTGCAAAAGCTCGCTGCACTCTCTCCCTATCTGCTGCGTTATTGCCGGGACCGGCTGCTTACCGTCATTCGTTATCCGCACGGCATCTCTGGAATGTCCTTTTATCAGAAAAATGCACCTGATCCGCTTCCGGCCTTTGTCCAAACCGCTGTGCACGAGAATATTAACTATATCAAGCTGCAAGGTTTACCTGAGCTGCTTTGGCTGGGAAATCTCGCTGCTTTGGAATTCCACCCTTCCCTGCATTATGTAGGCAGCGAGCTGCCCTGTGAGTGGATGATTGATCTTGATCCGTCACTTGAGATCGAACCCCGCATCATGGAAGCAACTGCGATCGTTGGGGGGGTCTTAACCTCCCTCGGCCTCTCCTCTGTACCCAAAACCTCCGGTGCTACCGGGGTGCAAATTATCGTCCCTATCGAGACTGGCGTTACTTTTGATGGATTGCGGAAAATCGGGCATTTTGTGGGTCGTTATGTCACCGAAAAGCATCCCAACCTGTTCACCCTGGAACGTCTAAAAAAGAATCGCGGAGATAAAATCTATTTTGACTACCTCCAGCATTATAGCGGCAAAACATTAGCTGCACCTTACACGCCACGTGCAAGACCACTCGCTACAGTTTCTACACCCTTGCTCTGGGAGGAGGTTCAGCAAAATGTATCTCCCTCTGATTTTCATCTGCTCAATATCGAGGAACGCCTTCAGCGTATGGGAGATCTTTTAGAGAAAGTGCCACCACAGCCCGTTGAACAGCTCATTGCTAAGCTCCCATAAAGGAGCAATCCCATTGAAAAAAGCCCCAAAAACAGCAATAAGCCCGCAGCATCAACTACATGCTACGAGCTTATTTGGCGTCCCACTCAAGGACAGAAGGTATACTATATAAGAATACGGCATGCCTAGCTTTGTTCACCGTATTTATTGCTTTTTTATCCGTAAAAATACCTTCTTTCAGTTAATGATACTTAAGAGCTACGCTAGTGGATGGATTTCTTCTTAAAGCGGCCACCTTTAACATCATGGATGTTACCTATTGCGATGAATGCATCAGAATCCCAATCTTCAACAATGGTTTTAAGCTTAGCTTCTTCCAGACGGGTGATAACTACAAAGATCACTTTCTTGTTCTCACCGGAAAATCCGCCTTCTCCATCTAAATAAGTAACACCACGTCCAAGACGCTCTGTCAAAGCTTCCCCGATATCGCGGAATTTATCACTGATAATCCATACTGATTTCGATTGATCCAGACCCTCAAGGGTGATGTCAATAACCTTAAATGCAATATAATAAGCAATCAGGGAGAACATCGCGTTATTCCAACCAAACACAAATCCAGCTCCGGACAAAATGAACAGGTTGAAGAACATAACTACTTCACCTACAGAGAAGGGAAGCTTCTTGGCTACTAAAATCGCAACAATTTCTGTACCGTCTAGAGATCCCCCGAAACGTACAACCAACCCAACACCTACACCTAGAATAATACCGCCAAACACGGCAGCAAGCATCGGTTCAACTGTAAAGGCCTCTACATGATGCAGCATTGAAGTGCCGATAGACATAAGTAAAATCGCATATAACGTAGATAAGGCAAATGTCTTACCGATTTGCTTATAACCGATTAACAGGAACGGAAGGTTGAGCAATGTCAATAATATACCCAGAGGAATGTCGAATAAATGTGATAACATAATAGAGATACCGGTAATCCCGCCATCAATCATTTGATTAGGTACTAGGAATATCTCAAGTGCAACAGCCATCATGGCGGCCCCTACGGATAACATGATCATACGCTGCGCGAACTTAGCCATTTTATGGGCACCGGTCTTCTGCAGTTTGTTCTGCTCCTCTTTGGTAAACATTTGTGGACTCACATTCATAGAACTCCCCCTACAATTTAACAGTATAGTTTTGAAACATTCGGAAGTATAATTACAATCTATACTTTCTTACATTTCTTCTTATACAATTATTATATCACAAAATATGCTCTAATAATGAATGGAACACGTACTATCCTTCGAAAAATTCAGATTTAGTCCTCTTTCCGGTCATAACAGCGGTGATAACAACTGACATAGCCCTTCACCGAGTTTGACAATTCTCCCTCTCTCCTTAAATTTTACAGGATCAATGAATTCACTGTTCTTTTGATCCTTTTCAAACCCCGCGACTAGCACTGCTATCGTCTCAGCATGCAGCAAAACCGCTGTCATTTCGAAATTAGAATAGAAGCTGCGCATATCCAGATTCGCACTTCCCACCGTACCCAGCAGATCATCCACTATCATGACTTTGGCATGCATAAATCCTTTGGTGTAGCGATAGAACTTCACGCCTGCATCTTGTAAATTCTCCAGATAAGACAAAGAAGCATGATAAACAAGCTTATTATCAGGCTTCGCCGGAATGATGATTCTAACATCCACTCCACGAAGGACTGCACTCTTCAAAGCACGACAAATCGCAGGGTCCGGAATAAAATACGGCGATGTAATCCAGATCCGTTCCCTAGCAGAGCAAAAAGCGGCAAAATACATCTCCTGAGAAGCATCGATTGCAGCATCCGGTCCACTTCCTACTATCTGCACGGCTTCTTGCTCCTTACAAGAGTGCTCAGGGAACAAACGAGGATGGCTCATACCTTCACCAGAGGCCAGTCTCCAATCCTTCAGGAAGACATACTGAATATAATAAACAGAATCTCCTTCTAAACGCAGATGGGTATCGCGCCAGTAACCCATCTTGGCGTCCTTTCCTAAGTAATCATCCCCGATATTCATTCCACCTGTAAAACCAATCAATCCGTCCACCACTAGGATCTTCCGATGATTGCGGAAATTAAACCGACGATCCAGTAAAGAACTAATCGGAGGTAAAAAAAAGTGGAACTCGACCCCGGCATTTCTCAGGGTTCGAATAAACCTACGGCTTAATCGATGACTGCCCAGTCCATCACAAAGCAAACGCACCTTTACTCCCTGCCGCGCCTTTCGAATCATAACGTCCTGAAACTGTTCTCCAATCTCATCATCACGATAAATATAAAATTGCATGTGGATATGTTCTTTTGCCTCTTCCATGGCTTCCAGCATAGCGTCGTAAGCTTCTCTTGCAGTTGACAGTACTCTGCTTTTGTTATGGCCTGTAATAGGCCCTTCCGAGAGCTTTGCAAGCAAACCCAATAAACCTTCGTTATTCTCAAACTGAGCGTTGCCAGTATCCGATGCTTGTTTTACTACCTTAATCTTACCAGTGACATACGAACGAATTTCCCGGAAGAGCGAAGTACATCTTTTGTTCAATTTTCTATTCTGTCTGTAGTCACGACCTAGAAAATAATAGAATGCCAGACCGAGCGGTGGACAACAGAAGGAAATAAATAACCATGCTATAGCCCTTTGCGGGCGGCGGTACTCCAGAAATACAATCAATGCAATCTGTATGATAAAAAGAATTAGTATTATCGCGAAAATCTTCAATTCTCTACCCCCCTCAATTCATAAAAACAGATGCAATAGACTCTCTATGATGACTCTAGTACAGGTTTTGCCGTAACTCTCCTTCTTTATTCAAACAAACCGTTGTCATGTTCCTGAAAGATATGGAATACATAGAGTAGTAGGACAATTCGGATGAGCCTAATGGAAGAAAAGTCGTTAGCCTCAGGTATCGCAAGCGGCTACCATAAGCCGCAGAAAGGAGAAGCCATGAAGAGTCAGCCAGATCATAAACGGATTACGCTGCTTGTCGTAAGGGATGCCGGACGTCCAGTCAAACAGCTCCACATCTCCAAACCGCTAGCGTTCGCCTTACCGGCAGCAGCAGCCCTGTCTATCTCCAGTCTGGTCACCTCTATGCATTTCCATGCCTCTCAGTCCATCTCACAGCTAGAAGCCGAGGCAGCCGCACTATCGCTAACCAATCTCCGCATGGAAATGAAGGTCGCCGACAAGGATAAAGATTTAACACAGCTTCGTAGCCAGGTCAGCGAGCTTTCGGAAGAGGCAGATAACATTAAAGACAAGCTGAAGAGTGTAAATGCACTGGAACAGGAGCTGCAAGCATTGATTAACAAAAGCAAAGGTGCTGCTGCCGCTACAGACTCGAATGAATCCCAAACGGAGAAATCTGCAACAGAAAAATCAAAAGCTGGATCGGCCACTTCAAATTCAACATTAGGTTTATCGAGCCGTCTTTCTTCTCCCGTTCCTAAAGAGACCTCCTTTAAGCAGAGTACTGAAGAGAACTCATCTTCCACTTCTCTATCCGCCATAAGTTTCCGCTTTGGAGCCATCACCGCAGCCCTTCCAAAAACACTCACCCCGCAGGTTGGTGGAGAATACATCGCGGTGTATCAGAACGACGCTACGAGCTTGGTGGAAGAAACTAAGGATGACTTTGAGGAGATTCACGGGATGCTTGATGAAATGGTGGAAAGTATCACACAGACGATCACACAGGCAGAGCATGAGAATAACGTACAGGCAAATCTGCAAGCTCAAAAGGCCCGTGCAGAAAAGGCTAAACTTAACGCAGTACCGCTCTGGCCTACCGAGTCCAAAGTCATTTCTTCAAGCTTCGGCTACCGCTCAGATCCATTCAAAGGTTTATCTGCGTTCCATTCCGGTGTCGATATTGCTGGGAACATCGGTGATCCTGTATATGCTGCCTTAGATGGCGAGGTTATTACTGCGGAACAAATGGGCGCACGCGGAAAATACATCGTGATTAAGCATTCAAATGGATTGGAAACCTGGTACATGCATTTGAACGGAATGATCGTATCTGCGGGAGACAAGGTTAGCAAGGGGCAGAAAATCGGCTTACTTGGAAGCACTGGCCGAAGCACAGGTCCTCATCTTCATTTTCAGGTTGTGAAGCAGAATAAAACTGTCAACCCTTTGGCGTATGTCAAACCCTAAAAGGTTACATTTAATTTCAAAATAGGAGGAATTTATAAATGTGGAACAAACGGCAGCAGCGTGTCCCCTTTAAATCTACCGATTCCCTAATTGGGCATGGAGGAACACTAGAGGGTAAGGTCCAATGTGATACAAACCTGCGTATTGAGGGTACCTTTAGCGGTGAGATTATTTGCAGTGGTGTCGTAACTGTAGGAGAAGAAGGAACAGTGCGCTCCAGTATTAAAGCGGAGGAAATCGTGATCGCCGGCAAAGTATACGGGGATGTTACGGCTGATCGCAGACTCATTATGACCGGAACCGGGGAGTTGCATGGCAATATTTCAGCAGGAGCACTTAGCATTATGGAAGGCAGCCTCCTGAATGGCTCCATTGCCATGCAAGAACAGCCCACCTCTGAAAAAGCAGGTGAGCCCAAAAGTAATATGAAAAAGGACAAGGCAGCCAAGCGCTCCTCCAAAGCTCAAGGAACACTTGAAGCCGGCTAGACTTATTTCTATGAAGCAACGTCCCTTTTACGGAAGACAATCCAGGAAATGGCCAGGAATAGGATATAGTACACCGCTAATACAGCTATGGAGAAGCCAAGTGTAGAGCCCCCCGGACCCGTATCTGACAATAGGTAGCCTCTTAGATCCATATGTGTGAAGATCAAGTATTGGGCCCATTCAAACCGTTCTGGACTAAAAATAACCGTAAAAATACTCTTGGCAAACATAATAAATAAGGATAATCCAATAGCCAGCCCACTTGCGCGGAATACGCTAGATACCATGAAAGCCAGAGCAGCAGTCAGGAAAAGCTCAATGTAACGACATAGGAGATCTAGGAAGGAATATTCCGCTGGACTCCAAGCCGTAATGGACGACATCGTATCTCCCGAAGATGAGGAGAAGATTAACGAAGCACCAAACCCAAAAGCAATCAATACTGCGGTGCTAAGCAAACTGAATAACACCATGGAAATATATTTCGAGAGCAGGATCTTGGAGCGACTCCACGGGCGAATCAGCAGCAGCTTGATGGTTCCCCAGGTAAATTCGCCCGCTACGGAGTCAGAAGCCACTACAACGGTAAAGATTGTATTCAAGAAGAACGCAATACTCACCGTCATCTGAAAGTTGTCCCAAAGCCCCAGAAGCGATGAATCGCCTTCGCTTGTGAAATAAATAAGCGCAGGAAGCAGCACGCTCATCACTGCAAGAATAAGCAGCATAATCCATGTGCGGACACGGCTGTATATTTTGATATTCTCATTATGTATGAGAGCTGTAAACTCACCCAATTCCTTCACCTCCTGTAACCTCTAAGAATTGATCCTCCAGCGTACGGGCAAGAGTTCTGATGTTATACACCTTAATCCCACCTGCCACTAGCTTGGCATTTAATTCTGCAATCTCCTCACGCTCTGCCTCAAGCACAAGTCCCCCACTCTTAAATACTCCACGTCCAATGAGGGCTAAGGCAGCTTCAGCATTATCAACCTCGAACAAGGTTTCTCCCAGAGGCATTACAGTATTGCCTACCCCTTTCAGCTGCTTCACATCCACCAGTCGTCCATTTTGGATAATCGCTACGCTGTCACACATGAGCTCCATCTCGGAAAGTAAATGACTGGAGACGAATACAGTTGTTCCTTCTTCCTGACATAAACGGCGTAAATAGTCTCGGAGCTCGCGTATCCCTTGTGGGTCCAGCCCGTTGGTTGGCTCATCTAGAATCAGCAGCTTGGGTCTGTGCAGCAGTGCTTGAGCCACTCCCAGCCTCTGACGCATACCTAGCGAATAGGTCTTAACTTTGTCATGAATTCTTTGACCCAATCCGACTAGCTCGACAACCTCATCTATCCGTTGCTTCGTTACCCCTGGTACCATCCGTGCATATTGGCGCAGATTCTGATAACCGGTGAGGAACTTGTACATCTCTGGATTTTCTACAATGGCCCCTATATTTGCGATAGCCTCTTCAAAATGGTTTTTAATACTACGGCCACAGATCAAGATGTCTCCACGACTAATGGAAATCAATCCTACCATCATCCGTATTGTAGTAGTCTTACCTGCTCCGTTGGGTCCCAAAAAACCGAAGATTTGTCCTGGCGGGATGTCCAGCGTTAAATCGCTCACCAGCGTTTTCGAGCCGATTTTTTTGGTGACTCCCTGCAGGCGGGCAACAGGCTCCATCAATATTTCTGTATTCGACATAGTCTCACTTCCTTTCATCTATAACCTAGTTTACCACATATACCCTTTTTTCCGAAAATCACTAGAGGATAAGAGTCTGCCATCTAAAAAAAGGAACCTGACCTCTCCGGTATTAGGAAGAGTCAGGTCCCCTTATTCATATAGTTCCTATTTCATTCAAGTACAACAGTTAACCGCCAACACGGGCAAGCTCGCGCATATTCGCTTCAAATGCAGCCATCAACGCAGCTTCTCCGGTCAATCCGGTTTGTTCTACCTTGCGAATTTGCTCCATCATCCGTTTGTAATCCTTCGGAATGACACGAACGAAGTTCGGCAAGCTATCTGCCCACTGATCCAGTACCCGTGCGCCAGCCGCACTACCTGTAAGCTCGGTATGGCGGATAATCAGCTCACGCAGCTCTTCGATCTCCTCAGACTCTTCCACTCTCTCGAGCAGTACCATTTCGAGATTGCAGCGGCCGATGAAGGTTCTATCTGGGTCGTAGACATAAGCGATACCGCCTGACATCCCTGCCGCAAAGTTACGGCCAGTTTCACCAAGGACAACCACTCGGCCTCCAGTCATGTATTCACAGCCGTGGTCACCCACGCCTTCTACAACAACCTTCGCTCCGGAGTTACGGACGGCAAAACGTTCCCCAGCGATACCGTTGATATAGGCTTCTCCACCTGTTGCACCGTAGAATGCAGTATTTCCGATAATGATATTGTCCTCAGCAGCAAAGGTAGCTTTCGGAGATGGCTTGATAATAATCTTACCACCCGACAATCCTTTACCTACATAGTCATTGGAATCTCCTTCCACCGTAAGCGTGATTCCCTTAGGCACGAATGCACCCAAGCTTTGACCAGCAGAACCGGTGAAATGAAGCCGAATCGTATCATCCGGCAAACCTGCGGCCCCATACTTGCGGGTCAGCTCGCTGCCAAGGATAGTTCCGACGGCACGATTAACGTTCGTGATTGGCAGTGATGCCTCAACAGCCGTACCTGATTCCAGTGCAGGTGCTGCCAGGTCGAGCAGCTGCGAAACATCCAGTGTCTCTTCCAGACCGTGATTCTGGTATTTACTGCGGAAGCGTGTGCTTCCTTCCGGTAATTCCGGTGTATGCAGCAGGCTGCTCAAATCTATGCCTTTCTTCTTCCAATGCTTCGACGCCTGAGTTGCGTCTAGACAATCGGTACGGCCTACCATCTCTTCAATTGTACGGAAGCCGAGACTTGCCATAATTTCACGCAGATCCTGTGCCACAAAGGTCATAAAGTTAACTACATGCTGCGGATCACCGGTAAAATTCTTACGAAGATCCGGATTCTGTGTAGCTACACCAACCGGACAAGTATCCATTTGGCAGACACGCATCATAATACAGCCAACAGAGACTAGTGGAGCAGTAGCAAAACCATACTCTTCGGCCCCAAGCAATACAGCTACAGCTAAATCGCGGCCGCTTAGCATTTTACCATCTGTTTCCAGAACTACACGGTCACGCAGATTGTTGAGCATCAATGTCTGATGGGTTTCAGCCAAGCCAAGCTCCCACGGAAGACCCGCATGACGAATGGAGTTCATCGGCGATGCCCCTGTACCTCCATCATAGCCACTAACCAAGATAATATCAGCGCGCCCTTTGGCTACACCCGCAGCAATCGTACCCACTCCAACTTCCGATACGAGCTTAACATTAATATTTGCACGTGGATTTGCATTTTTCAGATCATAGATCAGCTCTGCCAAATCCTCGATAGAGTAAATATCATGATGCGGTGGAGGTGAGATCAGACCCACACCTGCTGTTGAGCCACGTACTTCAGCGACCCAAGGATAAACTTTACGTCCCGGAAGCTGTCCACCTTCCCCTGGTTTAGCGCCCTGAGCCATTTTAATCTGGATCTCATCAGCGTTAACTAGGTAGTTCGAGGTAACACCAAAACGTCCAGAAGCTACTTGTTTAATCGCACTGCGACGTGAATCACCATTGCTATCCGGAATATAGCGGGCTGGATCTTCGCCGCCCTCACCTGTATTACTCTTGCCACCGATCCGGTTCATCGCAATGGCCAATGTCTCATGTGCTTCCTTACTAATGGAACCAAAGGACATTGCACCCGTCTTAAACCGTTTCATAATGGATGATGCCGGTTCTACTTCTTCCAGTGGAATCGGTTCATAGGCTGACTTGAACTGCAACAAGGAACGAAGCGTCAATTGCTTCTCGCTTTCTCCTTGAACAAGGGCAGCATATTTCTTGTACATATCATAATTCCCGCTACGCACAGAGTGCTGAAGCAGATGAATAGTCTGTGGATTGAATAGATGCTCTTCCCCATCATTACGCCATTGATAATCGCCACCGGAGTCAAGCACCTTATCATTTCCGTCTTTTTCTGTAAAAGCACGGTTATGATGGATAAGCGCCTCAGTTGCCACTTCCTCCAGGCCAATACCGCCAATCCGGGAAGGTGTCCAAGTAAAGTAACGATCCACGAATTCAGAGTTCAGACCCACAGCTTCAAAAATCTGCGCACCGCGGTAAGATTGAATCGTCGAAATTCCCATTTTGGAAAGAATCTTAACTACGCTCTTAGTCGCAGCTTTAATATAGTTCTTCACTGCTTTTTCATGCGAGATTCCCCGCAATAAACCTTGGCCGATCATGTCATCCAAGCTTTCAAAAGCCAGATAAGGATTTACTGCACTCACACCATAACCGAGCAGCAGCGCATAATGATGGACTTCACGTGGTTCACCGGATTCCAGCAAAATACTAACTTTCGTCCGTGTTCCTTGGCGGATCAAATGGTGATGCAGACTTGATACCGCAAGCAGCGCTGGAATCGCAGCATTCTCACTGTCCACACCGCGGTCAGTCAGAATCAGAATGTTATGCCCTTTAGCCATAACACGGTCAGCAGCCTCGTTCATGCGCTCAAGCGCGATGCGTAATCCTTCTGCCCCAAGCTCAGCCGGGAAAAGAATTGGAATAGACATCGATTTGAAGCCTGCACGGCGAACATGGCGAATCTTAGCAAAATCTTCGTTCGAAAGAATTGGCGTTTGCAGCGAGATCTGGCGGCAGCTTTCCGGTTCCGGTTTAAGCAAATTACGCTCTGGTCCAATCGTAGTCGTTGTGGATGTAACCAGCTCTTCACGAATGGCATCGATGGGTGGATTCGTTACCTGAGCAAACATTTGTTTGAAATAGTTATAGAGACGTTGCGGGCGGTCCGAAAATACGGCGAGTGGAGCATCATAACCCATGGAACCGACAGCTTCAGCACCAGTAGAAGCCATTGGTTCAAGCACTTTGCGCAAGTCTTCAAAAGTATAGCCGAAAGCCTGCTGTAGCTGTTGTACATTGTCATGCTTAGGATTTGGCAGTTCAGGCGCATCCGGAAGCTCATCAAGACTGATCAAATGCTCATCCAGCCACTGGCGATAAGGCTTCTCAGAGGCGATAGCCGATTTAACTTCCTCATCGGAGATAATGCGGCCTTCCTTCGTATCCACGAGCAGCATGCGTCCAGGTTTCAGGCGGTCTTTATATAAGATGTCCTCTGCTGGAATGTCCAGTACACCGGCTTCTGAGGATAAAATAATCATATCGTCTTTCGTTACATAATAACGAGCAGGACGCAGGCCGTTACGGTCCAGAATAGCGCCGATTTGTATACCATCGGTAAAGCCCATTGCAGCAGGCCCGTCCCATGGCTCCATTAGAGTACTGTGATATTCATAAAATGCTTTTTTATCAGCATCCATACTATCATGATTGCTCCATGGTTCAGGAACCATCATCATGGCTACCTGTGGCAGAGAGCGGCCGCTCAAATAGAGAAACTCAAAGGTGTTATCGAACATTGCAGTGTCCGATCCATCCGGGTTAATAACAGGCTTGATCTTGTTCAGATCTTCACCAAACACTTCGCTCTTAAACAATGATTGGCGCGCATGCATCCAGTTCACATTACCACGCAAGGTGTTGATCTCACCGTTGTGGATCATAAAGCGGTAGGGATGCGCACGTTCCCAGCTTGGGAAGGTGTTCGTGCTGAAACGGGAGTGAACTAACGCGATCGCTGATTCCAGCTCTTCGTTCTGCAAATCCAGGTAGAATTGTCCGACTTGTTCTGTAGTCAGCATGCCTTTGTATACAATCTTACGGCACGACAAGCTTGGAATATAGAAGGATTCATCCTCTTCTGCACCACCGTAACGAATGGCAAGCTCTGCACGTTTGCGGATTACATAAAGCTTACGTTCAAAAGACAACTCATTCGTGACCGAAGCCGAGCGGCCGATAAATACTTGACGCACAAAAGGCTTAGCAGCTTTCGCTGTCTTGCCAAGCATTTCATCATAGGTAGGCACATCACGATAGCCGAGTACTATTTGACCTTCTTCAGCAATAATATTGCTTAAGAGAGCTTCATGCTGCGCCCGAACTTCTTCGTTATGAGATAAAAAGATCATGCCCACGCCATAATGGCCTTGTTCCGGCAAAGCAAAGCCTAGCTTCTGAGCTTCGCTTGCAAAGAAACGGTGCGGAATTTGAAGCATGATACCTGCTCCGTCACCAGAGTTGGGTTCGCTACCTTGGCCTCCCCGATGCTCCATATTAAAGAGCATTGTCAAAGCATTACTTACGATATTGTGAGACGGTGTGCCTTTAATATGAGCTACAAATCCCATGCCGCAAGCATCTTTTTCGAACTGGGGATCATACAGGCCCTGTTTTACGGGCAGTTCAGTGTGTTTCATCGAACGCAACCTTTCTATTATAAAGTATGCAATGTCTTAGGAAAATTTTTCACATGAAAATCTTAATAATTATTCAATCCAGATTAGTGCTATTATTTTATCACCGAGGTATCATCAGCGCAATTTAAACTTTTTTATGATGCTGATTAACATTTGTTTTTGCATCACAGCTTTAGTGAGTAAAAGTTTAAAAAAACTTCATATTGCATAATTATACATAAATAACGCATAAGTGCATATGCAATGAAAGCGTTACAAGATTTTTCATTCCTTCTAATATGTTTGCAAGAAAAAGGGTTTTTATGATTTTAAATCAAAAAAAGCGTCTCCCGGAGGAGACGCTTTTTTATACTGTTTTTTCAAAAAATTTATCAGTTTATACAGTCAAAACTTGTTCACTATTCACTCCAACTTCATTCTCACGGCTACGAGTCATGAAGTAAGCGAAGGTAAGAGCAAGGAATCCAAGACCAAAGATTGCCAGGATACCTACATCTCCCCACATTGCACTGAAGTCACCTGTAGAAATTACTGCTTTGAGACCACTAACTGTGTAAGTCATTGGAAGCAGTGGATTAAAGAATTTCATCCAGTCAGGGATCAATTCAAGTGGGAATGTTCCGGCACTAGTTGTTAATTGGAAGATAAGAATAACGATAACAACGAAACGTCCCGGTTGATCCATCCAAGTAACAATCGCTTGAACTACCCATGTGTAAACTAAGCTGGTTAAGAATGTAAATACGAAGAATAGCGGTTTACTTTGTACTTCCAGTCCAAGTCCGTACAATACAACCACAGCAGCCAGCATAGACTGGATAAAGCTCATGATTGTGAAGGTAAGCGTACGGCTGATGAAACGGTTCATACGGCTAGCACCAAGGACAGCCGAATCACGCATTGGAATAACAATTGTTGAAATCAAAGCACCTACAAACAATCCAAGGGATAGGAAGTAAGGAGCAAAACCTGTACCATAGTTCGGAACATGATTCACAACTTTATCCTCAACCACAACTGGTTGTGCGAACATTTCCATCATTGCATCTGTTTTGTTCACACTGCCTGTTTTTTCAGCAGCATCGCCAAGCTTAGTTGCCAGTTCTGTTGATCCAGATTTCAGATCATCCATACCATCTTTCAGCTCGCCTGCGCCATCAGCCAGTTTTTTCGAACCATCTGCTACAGCACTGATACCGGAACCTAGTTCGCCTACACCGCTAAGCAGTTTTGAGGTACCATCACCAAGTGCTTTACCGCCTTCAGCCAGCTTGCTGCCTCCAGCTGCAGCTTCTTTAAGCTTCGCACCAAATTGTTGCATTCCTGCATTCAGCTTGTCGCCACCAGTTACAAGTGCAGATGCGCCTTGTGCCAGTTTTTGTTGGCCTGTCAACAGCTGTGTGCTACCAGCGTTTAATTGCTTTGCTCCATCATGCAACTGAGTTACACCAGCAGCTACCTGCTGTGAACCCGAGTGCAGTTGAGTTGCACCTTGTGCCAGTTGCTCTTGCCCACTGTGGAGTGCAGTTGCACCCTGTGCCAGCTGCTCTTGGCTTTGTTGCAGTTGCTCACTGCCTTGTGCCACAGCTGCACTAGCTGCCAGCAGCTTCTGTACCGCTGGATTTTGTGCCAGCTCAGGACTAGCCTGTGCCAATTGCTGCAATCCTTGAGCTACCGCTTTAGCACCCTCAGTTACCTTCGTGCTGCCTGCGGCGGAAGCTTGCAAACCTGCTTCCAGTTTTGCGCTGCCATCTACGGAAGAAGTTAAGCCCGCTTCCAGCTTCGCGCTGCCATCAACTAAAGATTGTGTTCCTGCTTGTAGTTTAGAAGTACCATCCACAGCAGACTGTGTTCCCGCCTGAAGCTGTGTAGCACCTGTTACAGCTTGTTTCAAGCCGTCACTAAGCTGTTTACTGCCGGCAGAACTTTGTGCAACACCGTCTTGAAGTTGCGTATGTGCAGTAGACAGTTGTTGCAATCCGCTTGCCAACGTGGTTGATCCTGTTTTAAGTGCTGTAGCACCTGCATTCAAATCAGTCACGCCTTGTGTAAGGGGTTCTACACCATTTTGAAGTTTACCTGTACCATCTGTCAGTACAAGAAGATTATCTTTCAGCTTCAAGGCTCCGTCATCTAGCTTACCAGCGCCATCAGCGATCTTGGAAGCACCATCTCCGGCTTCGCCCAATCCATCAGATACTTCTGTAATCTGATTGAATACAGACTCAACATAAGCTTCTGTTACTTTAGCAGATACTTTATTTTTAATTTCTGCTACAGCCGTACCACCGATCTGACCTGCCAAGAAGTTATAACCTTCATTTGGCTCATAAATAATTTTTGCCGGCTGTGGTTCATCATCCATAAGAGTAGTAGCTTTAGCAGAAAAGTCTTCCGGAACAATGATCGACATATAATAAGTATTGTCCTTCATTCCTGCTTCCGCTTCTTCAAGGGAAACGAAGTTCCACTGGAAGCCGTCGGTTACCTTCAACTCTTCTATAAGATCATTACCGGCTTGTAGTTGCTTGCCTTCATAATTAGCGCCGACATCCTGGTTGACCACAGCAACCGGAAGTTCATTCATCTTGCCATACGGATCCCAGAATGCCTTCAGGAAGAATCCGCTGTACATCACCGGAATAAATAGGATAGCAATCATTGGAATCAGCACCTTCGGATTTCTAAGGGCTGCGCCAAGATCCTTGGTAAATACGGATAATGATTTCATTCTGGTTCTCTCCTTATGAGCTTATGCTCTCTTTAAAATGCTTTGTTTGCGAAATATTACGTAACACTAAATGACTGTTTTCCCCATTCGGTCAATTCAGGGTATAAAAAAATGCCTTGCGGCTCTTCTTCAATGCCTAATCATCATGGGAATTGTTAAGGGAAAGCGAATCGAGTGATGCTGAGAACGCCATCCCTATCCTGAATCAACCCTTACTGTGCCAATCCTTCGGCGAGAAACAAATGAAAATACATCTTGATCTGTTCCTTGTCCAAGGGAGTATGTGTTTTATTCAGTTCAGCAGTCAATACAATATATAATCTGAACATGACTACCGAAACGATTTTGGGATCGCAAGGTTTGATTTCTCCCTGTTGGAGCGCTTGTTGCACCTCCCGTTCTAAATATTCTAAAACTACGTTCTCGATCTTCTCGAGTCCTTCTCCAGCCTGCGGCGTACCGAATTCGCGATTCTCCTGGGAAAGTTTTATGAATAGCTCCTGCTCACTTCGAAACTCAAGCAGGGCATCCAGCACACGATGCAAGTTATCAAAGAAAGGTCTGTCTCGCCTGATCTCCCGTTCAGCTATCGTCTTCATTTCCATCATCATATCGCGCAGGATCTCGTCAAACAATTGTTCTTTGTTTGTAAAAAAGGTGTAGATGGTTCCCTTACCGACATTTGCAATCTTAGCAACCTGATCCATTGTAGTTGCCTTATAGCCAAATAATGAAAAAGATTTTGCTGCGGCCTGAAGCACCTGCTGTCTTCGATCCACCACTGCCACCTGTGCACACTTCCTTTCTCCAGAAAATATCGTTCCCGCTGACTTCTGACCACTTTACTAATCCGGTCATTTGGTCATTCACTACTTTATCATGTTGTTTTCTAGTTTGCAATACTTTGGGCGAACCTTTTATTTTTTTATTTATTGCAGGGTTTTAACTTTCTATTTACGTCTTACTTGTATAATGTGAGTATAGTATAGATTTCCTAGTATAATTAGAAGAAGGAAAGCATTTCTATAGAAAAGGAAAGTAGCAGGTGAACTTATGCGAAAGAAAAGAGTACTGCTGTTTTCGGAAGGCTTCGGTACGGGCCACACAGGAGCAGCCTATGCTCTGGCCGAAGGAATAAAGCTGCTGAATCCGGATGTCCAGTGCCGAGTCATCGAGCTGGGGAAATTTCTTAACCCGACGGTCGCCCCTTGGATTCTTTCCGCTTACCGCAAAACAGTTAGCAGCCAGCCTAAGCTGGTCGGCATGATGTATAAGACACAATATCATAAATCATTGAACCCGTTGACTAAAATGGCGCTTCACCGGATTTTTTATACACATGCTTCACAGGTGATCGAACAGCTAAAGCCTGATTTGATTATCTGCACTCATCCCATTCCGGCTGCGGTCATTTCCAGACTAAAGCGTCGTGGATTAAATGTGCCTCTGTATACATTAATTACAGATTATGATGCACATGGGAGCTGGGTAAATTCCGAGGTCAATCGTTATCTCGTATCTACCCCACGCGTCAAATCCATTCTGACGGGCCGTGGGATCGCTCCAGAGCTAGTAACCGTCACCGGCATCCCAGTGCACCCAAAGTTCTGGGAACGCTCCAACAAGACGCTGCTGCGCAAGGAACTGGGATTGGCTGATATACCAACCGTACTCATTATGGGTGGAGGTTGGGGGCTGATGTTCGGCAAAGAGATTATGCATTCCCTCACCGCCAGAATGGATGAGATTCAGCTCGTCTTCTGTATGGGCAGCAATGAGAAGCTAATCGCCAAAATGAAGTCCAATCCGCTGCTCAATCATCCCAATGTTAAAATTCTGGGATATAGCAGTGAAATCAATAAATTGATGGATGCCTCAGACCTGCTGATCACGAAGCCTGGAGGGATGACCTGCACAGAAGGTCAGGCCAAGGGAATTCCAATGCTTTTCTATAAAGCCATTCCAGGTCAGGAAGAGAAAAACTGCCAATATTTCGTAGAGCTTGGGCTGGCAGAGGTGCTCGACTCGGAAGTAGTGAACAAATGGTTCACTATGATGCTGCGTGAATATTCAGTTCTGGAAGAGCAACGCAGACGACGTCTCGCTCCAGATAAACATCAACCGCAAAGCTGTGCGACTACTGTTCTGAAGATGTTAGGTAATCCCGTAAGCGAGGCAACTGAAATCAGAGGCTCTAGAGCGCCAGCACGTAATGAAGAACCTGTATGTATTACACCTTAAAGAATAAGCAGGTAGTCAGGGAATTCCCCGGCTACCTGCTTTTTTTAATATAAATCGGATTGCTTTAAATTTCTACACTCTCACCAGCTTTAAGCGGGAAACCTTCCACTCCCTCTTGGTGCAGGCGATCGCAGAAATCAGCACCATCCTGGGCAATATCCGGAAATGTATTGTAATGTAGCGGGATCACCTTATCCGCCCGCAGCCAGCGTGCAGCCAGCAAGGCGTCATCCGGTCCCATGGTAAGCATATCGCCTATAGGCAGAGCTGCCAAGGCAATCGCATTCCTTTCTCCAATGAGGCGCAGATCACTGAATAGCGCGGTATCCCCCGCATGGAAAATCGTCTTGCCCTCAATCGTTAACAAAATCCCCGCGGGTTGTCCAGCATAAATCCAAGAGTCGCCTTCCTGAATGGATGAGGAATGAAATGCCTGCGTAAATTTCACAGTCATCCCGGCATAGGTATGACTACCACCTATATTCATGTGCTTTACCTGAGCACCCTTCATCCGGCAATATTCGGCAAGCTCAAACACCGCAAAGATCGGACAATCATTCTGCTTGGCAATTTCGACAGCATCTCCTAAATGATCAGAGTGGCCGTGAGTAAGCAGAACGGCATCAACGGAAATCTCGGCAGGTGAAATACCGGAGTTCGGATTGCCTGACAAAAAGGGGTCAATAATAACCTTCACGTTCCCCGTCTCTACCAGCAGAGCTGAATGTCCATAATAAGTGATTTTCATGGTTATCTTCACCTCCAGATTCATATAGTTTAGTTTACCCTATATAGCGCTGAGGTTCACAGATCCACCAAATTTATTTATAAAAAGTATGATTGCCAATGGTTTTAACATAAGTCTGTGTATGATGTACGGTCAGATCCTGTGCAAGTTTTAGCGACAAGAAAAAGTAAGTATTATCGGGAACTTCCTTTACTCCGGAGAGTGCAGCATTCACCGCTTTAATACTATCATCGTTAGGCTTCACACGGTTAAGACGCCCGTTAGCTACAGGGCTGAACTGGCTCTTCTGATAAATAACCTTATATATCGTGTCGGGGAAATTGGCTGACCGCAGCCTATTCAGAACAACGTTGGCAACTGCCACCTTGCCCTTGTACGGTTCACCTTCCGCCTCTGCCATTACAATTTTTTGTAGCAGAAGCAGTTCTTCTTCGGATACAGCGTAGCGCCGGGTTGCTTTACTTTGCTGCTCCTGGCTTAATAGCTCTGTCCGAGAGAAGTACAATGTTGTGAGGGGATGTTTCTGAGAAGCCGAGACTGTCTTCGCTGTCGCCTGACTACTCTTTGTTGCTGTTTCCGCCAATTGCGACGCTTTTTGCGCAGCTGGCTTGGATTGTACTACATCAGCCTTCACCCGAATAATGGAAACGTTCGATGTGTTTTTTGTGTTTTTTTGTTTTAATTTTTTTACACTAAGCCATTCCACACCCTTCGCCGGTTTCCAAGCGGAACTTAAAAGACTGAATGTGTTATTAAGCTTATTGGCTTGTGTAACTTCAGTAATGCCCCTCGTAATGCTACTCGTTATACTAGACTTCGATTCATCTTGCAAAAGAGAAAGTACGGATGCACGGCTGGTGGATTGCAACTTATCCATCTGCACCCTGTCCATCTTCCCTTCCGCAACTTGTTCGGGTTGCAATAAGCTTATGGCAGAGAAACACACTAGTATAACGCCAACGAGCAACGCAATATAGCGGTTTTGTTTAAAAATTAACATGATATTCCTCCTATTTCACGGCACATTCCTATTGTATGTAACCGAAAACGGAAGCTTTGAAAACTTTATTATCGATTTTAAACTGTAAACTTTTCAATAATTTCATACATAGGAATGGCATACATTCTGGTAGCATACAACACAAAACTATCAATCGTCCAGTCTCTCTGATAGTTTTTTAGGTTCCAATCTTCATCCAATTTCAGTAAGTTTTCCAGCAATTTATCATCATATGAATTTTTTCCCCGGTACTTTCGAGCCACGGTAAGATGCGGTTTATAGGCCCTGGATTCGCCTGAAAAACCTAATGGAAACGTCGCTGAATGCACTCTGGCAGCTAATTGATTTAATGCCTCTATTTCGCCGGAAACCCCTATCCACAGGACTCTTGGGGAAGCTGGAAGACCAAATGTGTCCCATTTGTCCAAAGACAGATTGAAGGGTCTGCCTTGACCCGCAGTCTGCCTCAAGAATTTTACTAAATCTGGAATTTTGGACTTTGGGGTATCTCCTAAAAATTGCAGGGTAATATGATAATCTTGCGGATTTGTCCATTTAGCAAAATCAAAATTTTCAGATAGCTTTGAACATGCCTGTGCCACTATTTCTTGCAGCTCAGAAGGTAATTTTACAGCAAGAAAAAGCCGTTCTGATTCGTTCTCTGATGGTTTAGCATCCATGGTCAATTTCACCTTCTCCAATAGATTTGGTATTCTTAACCTATAACATGATCCATATCCATTAAACCACAAAGTAGGAGGAATACATCATGACTAAGTCTATAGTATGTCTACAACCACTTACATCTCAGCAGCAGGAAAGGATCAAAGCCGCTGCCCCAGGCTATACATTTACACAAGGAGACGCAAAAAATCCGGATTTGCAGCTGCTTGCAGAAGCAGAAATTGTAATTGGCTGGGCAAAAGGTATTTCGGATACACTCCTTCGCCCCGAGTCCTCCCTTCGCTGGGTTCAGTCCTGGTCTGCTGGTATTGAGAAGCTTCCTCTCGATCGTCTTAAAGAACAAGGAATCCTGCTCACCAGTGGGAGCGGAGTTCATGCCGAACCTATTTCTGCGGTAATCTTCGGGTTTATGCTTCTCTTCACCCGTAATTTGCATACGGCTGTACGTAATCAGCAGAACCGTATTTGGAAATCTGATGGCAGTGAAAGCGAGCTGTTCGGTAAAACAGCTGTAATAGCTGGAACTGGAGCGATCGGCAGTGAAACCGCCAGAATTGCTAAAGCCTTCCGGATGAAGACTATCGGTGTCAGCCGTTCCGGTAAGCCAGTTGCAGACTTTGATCAAATCTATACAACAGATCGTTTATCCGAAGCTGTAAGTCAAGGCGATTTCATCATCAATACCCTTCCTATTACCGATGAGACCAAGCATTTATTTAATGCCACCAGCTTCTCCGCGTTTAAAGAAGGCTCCTATTACATTAACATTGGCCGGGGCGCAACTACCGATACAGAGGCGCTGATCGATGCCTTGAATCGCGGACAACTCCGTGGCGCTGGGTTGGATGTTTTTGAGACCGAACCTCTTCCGCAGGATCATCCGCTTTGGTCTATGGAGCAGGTTATCATCACTCCACACTCCGCTGGAATTACAGATCAATACGCTGACCGGATCGTTAATATTTTTACCGAAAATGTGAAGTCTTACTTATCATCAGGCACGCCTTCTCTAAATCTTGTTGATTATGACCGGCAATATTAATAATAAGCTTTACAAAACAGGAACATCTGTTCTATAATAAGAAAATCCAAAGTTATCCATAAAGAGAGGGTTAGTGCAATGAAGGTCACGGTCACAGAATTTAACGAACAATGGGGTCTACTGTTCAACGAAGAAGCTCAGAAGATTAAAGATATCTTTGCTGATGCCCTTGTTGATATTCACCATATTGGCAGCACTTCTGTTTCCGGACTCAAAGCGAAACCAATCATAGATATAATGCCTGTAGTACGAAATATCGCAGCTGTAGATGAGTTCAACCAGCAAATGACAGCACTTGGTTATGAATGTATGGGTGAGTTCGGTATCAGTGGCAGAAGATATTTCAGAAAAGGCGGAAATAGCAGAACCCATCATGTTCATGTCTTCCAAATGGATAATAAGATAGATATCGGTCGTCATCTGGCTGTAAGAGACTACCTCCGATCACATCCGGAGGCGGTTAAACAGTACGGAGATTTAAAATATACTCTTGCCAAACAATTCCCAGAGGATATTGGAGCTTATATAGACGGGAAAGAAGAATTTGTAGTTAATCTTGAAAAAAGGGCATATGAGTGGTATTTAAATCAATAATCCTTATAAAAATAGCCCCTGCTGTTCATTTAGATCATCCTAAATGAACAGCAGGGACTACTTGTCTAAGAGCCTCTAATCCAAATCATAAATCGAGCCGACTTTCAGTCCGTACAGCTCATTATATATTTTCTCTGCAAAAGCATCAGTCATCCCTGCGATATAATCAATCACCATATGCTCCCAAGTCCAAATCGGCTTTGCCTGCTTCTGATCTTTCTCAAAGCGTTGCAGCCAATCCGATGGAATAATGGCTTTAGAGGTCTGTGGATCCAGAAATGCTCCCCATAGACGGCGCAAAATCCACTCACTACGTTTCTGCAGCCGCTGCACACGCAAATCACGGATCATCGTGACCCATGCGAAGCTTTTCAGCACACTGACGGTCCGCAGCATATCTTCATCTTCTTTTCCTTCCTTTATAAAGGTGACCTTCTTCCAGTCTCCATCTTGGATCACTCCCAAGCTTGCGACAAAGGTACTTACCCAATAAGCCTTAACTTCACGTCGAGTGCGGGAATAGTCGTTTTCACAGGTTGGCATTTTTTCCTTCCAAACCCGAAGAAATGAACTGAGCACTTCCTCAACCTTCGCGCGAATGCCTTCCTCTTCCCAGCCCTTCCAGAAGAAATCCTCGAGCGTGGTGATTTTCTCCACGATTAACCGCTGGATATAAGAATCATGCATAAAGTGTTCATGCACTTCAATCTTTCCGGCTTTAATCCCATCCTCCAGATCATGTGCAGAATAAGCGATATCGTCACAAAGGTCCATAAGCTGAGCCTCCAACGTTTTCTTACCTGCTGGTATTCCCCATTCTTTGCGGATCTCCGAAATATATCCCCATTCGTGCAGGTACATCCCCTTCTTCAGCGAGGTGCCGGGAAAAGGATATTTATTTATGCCTAGCAGCACAGCATCCGACAGATTTAGGCCATCAATATTTTCACGCTTCTCCAGAAACATAATCAGCCGATAATTGTGGGCATTTCCTTCGAAATGCTCATAACGTTGCTTCATCTGCTCATGGATCAGCAGCCGATCCACACCCGTTGCGCCTGATTGCAGCGCAGCTTCGTTAGTTTTCTTTTCAATAAGCTGTTCCAAAATATTATCCAGCACTTCTTCCCCTTTATGTCCAAAGGGAGGATGGCCAAAATCATGAGCGATAGCTGCGCATTCCACTACCTCTGGATCAATAACAAGACCCGGATTCTCCGCCTTAGTGGTTTCCACTTCTGGATACGATCGCAGCAGACTTTTCGCCGCCTCACGGGCAATCTGCGCAACTTCAAGTGAGTGAGTCAGACGCGTACGGTAATAATCACCCGTCCCTGCTCCGAATACTTGTGATTTACCTTGTAGCCTACGAAAAGTAGGCGAATGAATCAGACGTGAATAATCACGCTCATAAGCAGCTCTCGACGTTTCAAGGCGGGTAATCTCCGGATATTGCCGGTGTTCTCTTTTTTCAATAAGTGTCATATTCCCACCCCTAACCAAATGTCTGTATATAGTACTTCATTATAAGGCATTTTCATAACTATTTTCACATCAAAATACAAAAGCTAATTTAATTATAAACGGGCATGTCGATAACTATGTAATCATCAGAAGCCAAAATGAATCTCATAACCTTTACATGAAGGTATAGTAGAAAGAAGAAAGAGCATGAAAAAAGACTGGTTGTCTATACAAAACTTAAACTATGAATATACCTACCCCCAAAAGGAGCACTCTAAAATAAAAAAAACAGGTGAAATGATGAAAACTCGCAGCAAAATTATGATGATCACCCTTACACTCTTTTTATGCTTCACGAACTCTGCTCTAGGCAGTCCAAGCAAAAACCGCGACTACTACGAAAAAAGAGGAGACATGATTTGGGAAGTACATACTAACCAAAAAGTGATTGCATTGACGTTCGATGACGGTCCTGACCCTACTGAAACCGATCAAATCTTAAAGGTATTGAATCAATACCATGCGAAATGCACCTTTTTTGCGATAGGAAAAAGAATTGCAGCCTATCCAGAGGTAGCGAAACGAGTTATTGCTGAGGGGCATGAATTAGCTAACCATACCTACAATCACGTTTATTTTAAAAGACCTATTAATGAAGCGCAATTTGAGCAGGAGCTAAAATTAACCGAAGAAGAGATTATAAAAGTCTCCGGTAAACATAGCTCACTGTTCAGACCTCCAGGCGGCATGTATGACGAGACCTTAGTAGATCTGTCTAACAATATGGGCTTGAAGCCAATATTATGGTCCTGGCATCAAGATACACGTGACTGGAATCGCCCAGGCGTATACAGTATTTCGAACAAGGTCATTCGAAATGCGCGTAATGGGGACATCGTTCTGTTTCATGATCATGTGCACGGGCAGTCACAAACTAGAGAAGCGCTTAAAATTATTTTGCCGGAATTAGAAAAGAAAGGCTTTCGATTTGTAACTGTCTCTGAGTTGATTAAATTATCCAGTACACAGCAAGCTGGGAAACAACAATAGGCTAATTGCACAGGGCTTCAAAATAGGGTAGTCTTGTCCTAATATGAAGTTCTGGAGGCTTTTGTCATGTCCGATAATACATCCTATACGACAGAGGAAATTGCCCGCTTATTAAAAATATCAAAATTAAAAGTATATGATCTAATTAAAAAAGGGGAGCTCCCCTCCTACCGTGTAGGAAAACAAATGCGCGTGGATCAATCCGATTTGGAAGCCTACAAACAAAATACACGGAGTGGGGCGTCTACCGCTAACCTTACTACTATAATGGGCCAAACTCCACCAGCAATACCCTTAGCCTTTTCCGGTACAAATCCAGCTCAAATGCCAGCACAATCTCCTCACCTTAAAGCTGTAGGACACAGCTTGGTGATTACAGGTCAGGATATGTCACTAGATATTCTAGCTACCTATTTAGAACGGGCTCTGCCTACTGAACGTCCTCTTCGTTCTTATGCCGGGAGTCTAGACAGCCTGATAGCCATGTATAAAGGGGAATCGGACATTGTCAGCACACATCTGCTCGACGGGGATACTGGAGAATACAACCTACCCTATATCCGTAAAATACTCGTCGGATGCTCTTATGTTGTAGTTCGCCTGCTAACCCGAAGTGCTGGTTTTTATGTACAAAAAGGGAACCCTAAAGGTATTCAGGAATGGTCTCACTTAGAACGGAATGGACTCACGCTGATCAATAGAGAACGAGGCTCAGGTGCACGCGTATTATTGGATGAAGAGCTTCGATTGCATGGCATTCCAGCAGCCAGCCTAACAGGCTATAAGAACGAGGAGAACAGTCATTTGGCAGTTGCCGGTAAAGTGGCCCGGGGAGAAGCTGATGTAGCTATCGGCACCGAGAAAGCCGCCAAGATTGTCAACGGCGTTGATTTTATTCCTATGATTCAGGAGTGCTACGACCTGGTGATGATAAAAAAACCGGAGCATGAGCAATGGATCGCTGCCGTGATTGATATTTTGCGTTCACCAGCCTTCCAGAATGAGCTTGGATCCATTCACGGATATGATCTCACGGAAACTGGGACGATTATTTATGAGACTTAATGGTCGCAGACAGAAGAAGGAAGCAATATGCAGAAGCGTTTAGCTGTATTTCGTACAACTATATTTCTTCGAACAACTAGCAAATTAGATATAACTGTATTTGGTACACCTATTTCTCTTGATTTACTACCACATAGGTGATTTTCGCGTTTTAGTTGTATAGAATACAATTAAAGCTAGAACGATCCCTTATGCAGACCGAATAACTGTATAGAATGCAGTTAATTCACAGATTCCATCAAAATTTCGCAGTGCTAAAAGCTAATCTAAAAGCTGACATCAAAGTCGCCGGGTTTCCACTCGCTCAGCATCTGCTCAAACCGCCGCCGCAAACCAAAAACACCAGGCAGCAACTCTCCCATAACCGGAGAATCGCTGTCTGGTGTTTTTTTAAGAACGCCGATTCACAAACATCAGCATAGCGGCTGAAATAACAATAATTGAACATACCCACATCCATGCGAGGGTCATATTGCCTCCATCTACCGCAACATAGATCGCTGTGGGTAAGGTTTGCGTGCGGCCCGGAATATTGCCAGCTACCATGATGGTAGCGCCAAACTCCCCAAGACCGCGGGCAAAACCAAGAACATAACCGGCTGCCAGCGACCGGCCCGCAAGCGGCAGCGTGACATAACGCAGTACCTGCAGTTCACTTGCCCCTTGTGCCCGCGCCGCATCTTCAAGATCTGCTTCTATCCCTTCGAAACCCGCCTTCACTGTGCGATATACGAGTGGAAAAGCTACGACTACAGCGGCGATAACAGCTGCCCCCCATGTGAACAGGATCGTCTGCTCCGTCATCTGTTCATACCATCTGCCGATCCAGCTTCGTCGGCCTAAAATAACTAAAAGCACAAATCCTACGACCGTCGGCGGCAATACGAGCGGAAGCAGCATTATAGTCTCTACCAAGCTGTGACCGGGAAACTTCCGGCCCGCCATAGCCTTCGCAGCAGCTGTTGCCAAAATGAATACAATAATGCTGGTAATCACAGATATTTTTACGGAAAGCCATACCGGGGCGAAGAAATCAGTCCAATTTATTTCCAACCTTATTCCACCCGCTTCTACTCGTAATTTCTATTTAAGGAAGCAGGAAGCCATAACTTACAAAGATATCATTAGCTTCCTTGCTCTGAAGGTAACTATACAACTCCTTAGCTGCCTTTTGATTCTTCGAGCTCTTCACGATGCCTGCCGGATAATTTATGGCTTTGTGTACATGTGGACCGACCGTCAAAGCGATTTTAGTTTTCTTTGAAGTAAGCGCATCTGTCTTATAGACAAAACCAGCATCGGCATTTCCTGTTTCTACATAAGAGAGAACCTGACGCACATCCTTGGCAAATACGAGTTTGCTTTGCAGCGGATCCCATACCTTTTTCGCTGCCAGCGATTGCTGAGCATATTGACCCGCCGGCACAGATTCAGGCTGTCCCACTGCCACCTTCTTAAAAGCTTTATCCGTAAGCTGAGTAATCGTAGTTAATTTGACCTTTGAATCTGAGGGTACAACTACAACCAATTGATTCTTAAGCAGAACCTTATGATCGAAGATAAGTCCACCTTCCACCAGTGCATTCATCTGTTTATCACCTGCAGAGAAGAACAGATCCGCCGGGGCCCCTTGCTCAATCTGCTTTTGCAGAGTGCCGGATGCCGCATAATTAAAAACCAAATCAATATCGGGATGTTTCTTTTCATAAAGGAGGGCAATCTTATCCAGGCTGTCTTGCAAACTAGCCGCTGCGGAAACAATAATTTCGGTCTTCTTGGTGGCTGCTTGCACCTCTACACCTGAACCTGCAGATAAATTTACAACCAGAAGGATTGCCAATATCCCCATCACGGAGAGTGCCCATTTCTTAAACATTTCCATTCCTCCCAATTTCGTATGTATATATTTAGATGCTATTCTAGCATACAGTTTTTCGTTTTTCTATAACTACAGTTGTGTTTGGATATGTTTAGTTATATATTGTTATAATTAGACAATATATAACGATGATTTTGGCTTTTTGCACACAAAAAAGATGCCTCTGACGCCCTTAAATAGGGCTGCAAAGACACCCACCAACGATGTTAATTCTTCATACGAGGATCAAGCACAGCACGCAGACCATCACCCATCAAGTTAAAACCCAATACCGTCAACATAATGGATAATCCACTCCCCCAGAAACCTCACCCGGATTAAGATATTCATTTTAAAAAATCAAATGAATCTAGAGAATAGCTTTCTTCTGTATAAAATTGAACAACGGTCAAATTAGAGGATAAAAATAACTCTATAAATTGCAATTATGTTATTTAATGTATGGTGATATTATAAAAAGACTCACCAAACAAGAGAAATATTCTATAATTTTTGATTTGTAACAATATATGTAAACGAATATTTCATTTGAAGGTGAGAATCCATCTTATTTATATTGTGATATCCATTTCTCCAACTGCTGCCTGAGCACTTCCCGATAATATAACGGCTCTATGATTTCTGCATCCTCTTCGAATCTCTTAATCCAGCGGACAAATGCAATATCTTGTTCCAACGCGACTTTAAAATAACAACACCGAGCTTGACGGTCTACTTTATTCGGCTTATAGGGCAGATCCTCTCTCTTAAGCCCTTCCATGATTCGCTCCGAAAATTTCACTTTAAACTCTACCTGCAAACTATCGCGGTCAAGTGACCATTTTTGCTTCATAAAAGCTTGCAAATCAAATGATTCCTTTGAGAAGCAGCGGTTTAGTGGCTTCACGTTTGAAAAATCGTTGATATGATATGTACGAATAACACCTTGATGATGGCAAAATCCAATGAGATGAAAACGATTTTCCAGTGGGACTAAACAATAAGGATCGATGGTTATTTCTTTCTCCTCCACCGCATTCTCACAATAATTCGCTTGAATACTCCTCTGCTTTAATAAAGCCTCCAAAATAGGTGTTAAAAAAGATTGATGCTCCATCTGTGCACCGCTTCTTTCCAACCAGCTTGTACCTGCTTCTCTTCTTGCACGTTCTATCGTTTCTTCCCGTTCCGCCTTTCGCTTGTATTCAGCTGCAACTACTTTTTCATAAGCGCCTTCAAAACCGATAGGCAGAACGGGTTTAATATCTTCCATAATATAGCGTAGTTGCGAAAACGCAGACGCCTCTTCTTCCGACCAATCCAAAGGATAAAGTGCAAAATTGCCAATAAAAGCATAGCCTTTTCCATGTCCAAGGTGGGTTATAGGAATATGCATGGCGCTAAGCGCGTCCATATCCCGGTATATCGTTCTCTCGCTGTTGCCGCAGCGTTCCGCCAATTCACGGGCTAATATCCCTGGCTTGGCTTGAACAAGTGTAATAATGCGCATCAGTCGGATTAATCGGTCTGTCATATTCAGTTCCCCTTGATTTATGGTTAAATAGACCCATTATTTTATGAAAAAAAGTAATAGTGTGATAGAACTTTTTTACTATGTTACCACATTTTATATTACAATTCTTCTGATTATTTTCCGCCGAACCCGCTGACAAAACAAATTTATGTATAGGTCTTTTTTCGTCAATATGCATCTTCTAGTTGTATGTCCTATATCAATTTCCAGTAGCAGTTTTCCCCCGCTTCTGATACTCGAATCCAATCTGTTTATACAACATTTCGGCCTCTTTAAGTAGTAAAGGATCTCCAGAACGTACGGCTAGTAATAGTAATTTATCTGCGTGACGGCAGAGCATTTCATGAGCTTGACTATGTTGTCCTTTATTTTGCAACATGGTTGCCTCCTCAATCGTTTCAGCTGTTTTTAACAATTCCAAATGTTTCTCTACGTGAAAGCAGCAGCTTTCACTCAGAACCTGAGTATGATGGGTGTATTCTAGCTCAAGAACCTTTACTGGAAGTTCTTGAACACGCTCTACGGTTGGCTTTTTATATTTCCACTGTAAGGAAAGAGCTTCATATCTACCTGCAATAGTAGTAGAGATATTGAATTCCAAAGCAATAAACTTTCGTTGCCCCGTTTTTATTTTGCCAAGCTTAAGAAGTAGCGATCTGCCTTCACCGACTTCAAACTCACACCCATACGAGCGCTTAAAAGTTACATGGGGTTCAAGCCAAACCCGCAGCTCAATTTCACGGGCAACCACTTTATAACTGCTGGGTCGGCTATGCTCTGCAGGTATATTCCCTTTCCATTCAACAAGCAAAATAACATTACGATTGCCGCCTGCAAAAATACGATTTTGACTCCATGTGAATACGGGATGAATACTTTCTATCATTATTTCCACCTCTTTCTTTTTTTGGGTCTTCTATTAATGTACCAATAATGGCGGACAACTCCATGTCATGGAATGTATGTTCGGTTCTATATTATCGACAAAAAAAGAGTCATTCTACATGCTTAGTAGACTGACTCTTGTAAAAACAACCCCTTTTGTCTTTTTATGACGAAAATTTTATGTTTTTTTCTCATCGACTCCCTAATTTAGTCTGCACTCGCTCTCGTTTGAAAAATAGTCCCAGTGCCCATTTAGCACACAACAGAGAAAATATAAAAAACAGTGTGGCCCAAAATATTGCGGGTATGGGAGTCATTCTTGCCAGATTACTGGCATCTCCTGCACGGGACGGTGATACAGCAGCCGCGTATACCAGAAATAAACTTCCCATTACAGACTCCTCCAAGGTTAAAAAGGCCAATAACAAATAATAATATTTGCTGGCCTTCTTCCAAACCACCAGCATTAGAATATTTAGCGCAATAAATCCGCCCAACCACATCATGCCAAAGCTTCCTCGTACATATAGCAGGAGCATAATCAACGCCACACCCGTAGCTAAGATAAGGCCCCAATCATGGCGTCCCTTACTATATAAATAGAAGAGCAGAAGTGCAAATAAGGAGGCTAGCAAATAACCCGAGAGGGAAACTAATATTGCCTTGCCCCCTTCTTGAATCGCTGAATAGGTTACACCGCTATGATCTGCGTATAATTCAATCCTCAGCACACTGCCCGACAGTAGTAAGGTCATCAAAGCATGACCAAATTCATGAATCATCGTGTCTAAATTCCGAAACAAAGATGAAAATGGGATCAATCTAGTCAAAAAAGCAGATCCGATCAGAAGCAATATTGTTTTAAGCCATTTGTTCAATCGACAGCAGCCCCTTTCGTCCAAAGTATACGATAAATAGTACCTCTTCTCAATCGAGATAATCACGGACTGATCGTGTTTAATAATGAGTAAACGAAAACCTTAAGGAGGTAAAAATTACTTTCATTATAAGCATTGTCAGTCCCATGGCGTACGCTGTCAGAAGCTGTCAAGCTGTGTTAAAATAAAAGAACTACAAGCCTAAATTGGGTGGTGATTATATAGATGAAGCAACATAAATCCCGAACATATCTACAGCTGTTATATTCGCTCCTGTTCTTGCTGACGCTTACTGTATGCCTGCCAGCTCCTGTAGCAAAAGCTAATATATTCAGTGATATCTATAATGGAGTTAAAAATTTCTCCGAGCTGCCAAACGAAGTGAATGAATTAAAGGAAGGTTTTCAGCAAACTGCTGAAGAGCTTCAGCAGGCAAAGGATAAGCTCGCGAATACCACGCAGGAGATGGAAGCTTACCGGATACAGAACGAAAGCCTACAAGAGCAGAATCGCCAACTGACGCAGATGGTTGATGAATTAAAAAATGACCGGACGGCACGCGAAGAATATTATCATAAAATCAAAGTGACTATTTTTACAGGGATTGGACTAATCCTAGGTTATTTTATACTGATCCGTTTTATTCGTTTCAGCATGCTTTACCGTTCGCGAAAGGGCGACCGTCTGCGTTAGTCTTATGTATTCTTGAAGATCACAGTCACAGCATGAGGGAGATGAACTATGAACATCGATATCCAAGATGAAAGCGACAGTGGAAGCGGACAAGCCGTAGCCTTCTCCCTTGAGGAGAAGGAAGAGGTTCATATACTCCATCCACAACAAATTATCGCTTATCAAGGTCCTTCCTCAGGACGGGCGGACAGATTTATGGATGTAAAGGGCATATACCGCAAGCGAAAGTTGATTCGTTCCGATATGGCAGGTCCTTGCCATTTCGTTGCCGCCCTTCCACCAGGCTATCGCATAAAAATCCTGAAGCTCGATGGTAAAAGCGATTTGCTGTACGACTTTAAGCATCTTTTCTTCTACAGTATTGGTATTTCGCTGGAGACCCGAGTGCTAAGCATGAAGAATGTGCTCGTTACACGGGATATTGTAAAGGTGAAATTTTCGGGCAATGGCATGATTGGCATACTGACAGAAGGTACGGTCTGTGAAGCTGTACTGCATCCGACCAACCCCCTTTATGTGGATGCTGGCAGCATTATTGCCTACCCTGAGAATGCCAAGTTGGAGCTCACCGTTTACGGCAACCATTTGGCTAGCCAGCATATGAGCTATCACTGGAAGATGACAGGTCACGGGCCTGTGCTGTTTCAGGCAGGACGCCAGAATCGCCGATTCGAAAGAGATAATAACGATGATGGAATTGTTAAACGATTTCTACGCGAGGTAGTCCCCTTCGGGGGTGTATTTATTAAATAGTTGTGTTCAGCAGTAAAACAACAAAACAAAGAGCGCCATGCGTATCCTACACGCAGGCGCTCTTTGTGGTTCTATCCTTTATAAGAATGTTGTCTTAGGCGATAAAAGCATTCAACATCCAAGCATGTTTCTCAATGCTGCTTCTAATACCAATCAGCAGATCCGCAGTAGGTTGATCAGCCAGTTCTTCTGCAGTAGCAATCGCAGCTTGCAGTTCTTTAGAAACAGTTGTAAAGTCTCTAACCAGCTCCATTACCATACCCTTGGCATCTTCGCCGCCACGAGCTTCCTGTAAATCGGAAAGCTCCAGATATTGTTTCATAGAGGAGGCAGGTTGTCCACCAATAGCAAGCAGGCGCTCAGCCAAATCATCTGCATAACCAGCAGCTTCATTGTAGAGTTCTTCAAACTTCTCATGCAGCGTGAAGAATTGGGAGCCGCTAACATACCAGTGATAATGATGAAGCTTTACCCCAAGCAGGAACCAGTTCGCGGTCTGGCGGTTCAAAGCAGCGTGCAGTTCAGTTTGGCTCTTTAGTTGTGTACTCATTAATAAAACCTCCTATGGTTAATTTATTATATTGTATTTAGACTCGTTCTAAATCTATATACAATTTAACACATCCTTTTGCTTTTTGCAACCACTCTGAAGATTTACATGTTGCCGATTCTAGCATAACTTTTGTTATAACGCCTATTATCTCTGTCACACTCTGGATAACGGCCTCTTTCTAGACTTAAATCAAAGATATATTTTCCTCCGCCGTCTTCCCTTTCTGACTCCGGAAAAAAGCCCTCATCTCATCGCGTTTGCTCTTTGGACTTAAGACATATACAGTATCCCCTGGCTCAATGACCGTACTGCCATGGGGGGTGACAATGCTTTTATTCCGGATAATAGCAGTAAATAAGATATCATCTGGCAGTCCGATATCGGAGATTTTCTGCCCGGCAATGGGCATGTAAGGTTCAATTCCTATGTGGTTAAACTCGGAATCCGTCTTGCCAAGGGCGACCAGCTCCATCAGTGATGGCTGTGCTGAATCCTCTTGCCCCACCAGCTTCAACCGGGAAGCCAGCGGTGAAATGCTTGTTCCTTGAATCACTGCTGAGGTCAGCACGACGAAGAATACTACATTGAAGAACAGTCGGCCGTGGGGAAGATTAGCTAGCAGCGGATAGGTTGCCAGCACAATTGGAACGGCTCCGCGCAGGCCGGCCCAGGAAATCAGTGTTTTTTCACGAATAGAGAATCTGGAAAAGAGCAAGCTTATAAACACGCCTATTGGCCTTGCCACAACCATCAGAATGACGGACAGCAATATACCTTGCCAAGCCACTTCTGCCAGCTCCTGTGGAAATACCAGTAGACCCAGCAATATAAACATAAATATTTGCATCATCCAAGCAAAGCCATGACTAAAATTCATAATGGTTCGATGATACATCAGCTCGGAATTGCCAAGAGTAAGACCCATTACATAGACAGCCAGCAAGCCGCTGCTATGAACGAGTGCAGATAAGCCGTAGGTTAGGACAGCAAATCCAATTGCCAATACCGGGTAAAGCCCGGTGGAATCCAGGTTTATTCGATTGATAAGATACACTGCGACTTTACCAAGTACAATCCCTATCACCAAACCAACTGCCATCTCCCATATAAAGGACAACACAAGTCCCCATATCGCCATATCCGGATGCTGAATCCATTCGATCAGCGATACTGTCAAAAACACCGCCATGGGATCGTTGCTGCCTGATTCCGCTTCGAGTGTCGAGGTCAGTCGTTTGTCAATATTCTTACCGCCTAATACCGAAAAAACCGCAGCCGCATCAGTCGAACCCACAATAGCTCCGAACAAAAAGCTTTCCGCCCATGACACCTCAAGAATCAGCTTAGCGAACACCCCAACGATAGCTGTCGTTAACAATACGCCTACCGTGGATAAGGATAATGCCGGCCGAATAATAGGCTTGATATCCTTAATACTGGTCTGCATCCCACCTTCGAACAGGATAACAACCAGCGCAAAAATCCCAGCCATTTGTGTTAAGGAAGCATTGTTAAAAAAGATAAATTGACTCAGTACCATCCCCGCAGCAAGGAAAAGCACTAGAGCTGGCATTCCAAATTTAGTGGAGAATTTGGTGGAAAACACACCTACAAGTAAGAGAGCTGCCAGCAATAATATGATATTATCTGCAAGTTGGGTCACCGTTTATTCACTTCCCTTTCGCTTCTAGCTTAAAATATAAGCTTCCTTATTTATGTACGTTATTACCCTTATCCACCTCCTTTTGAGACATTGAATAATATAAGCAGGATTGAAGATTTCATCCGCTGGAGCTTATACTTAAAATAATTCCTTTCTACCCTACTCGTATTTACATATAAGGAGGCTGACTGTATATGCAATTGAGATTAATTAAACCTGCGGAGCTGGAGCAAGCTGCTCTTCTAGCCCATTCCATCTTTCGCCAAGCCGGCGACACTTCTATGAAAGAGCTGTTTCCGCTGATTTTCAGCCCTGGTTACACTCACTCTTATGCAGCCGTTGCCGAGGACGGTAACATCGCTGCTTTTATGGGATTAGTGCCCTCCACGATCCGCACTGGAGAAGCTCTCCTGAACGTGTTCTCCATCGGCGCGGTTTGCACAGATCCTGCTTATCGCGGCCAGGGACTAGCCGGTCAGCTTCTACAGCTATGCCAGACCCATGCTGCGAATGCCGGCGCATCGCTTATCTTTGTCTCGGGTGACCGCTCGTTGTATACCCGAGCGGGCTGCGTACCGTTCGGCGGTACGCAATTTGCCGAGCTGAACGCAAGCTCGGCTCACGCACTTGCTGCCGCAGCAGGGGAAGAATGGACGCTGCGGCCCATGCAGCCGGGCGACTTCTTCGCCGTCAACCGGCTGCTGAATGAACGCGAAGCCGGACAGGTATACAGTCCGGGTGAGCTGGCACTGCTGCTGGGTTCCGAGGCTTACGCTGGTGTGCTGGGCTTGTCCCAGCGCACACTCGTAGCCGTGCGGGACGGCAGCATCGAGGGGTTCGC